>JBIIVW010000004.1:0-48954 GCA_044339205.1 Rhodoferax sp.
TGGCCAACTGGACGTAGGTGCCGGGCGGGTAAAAGCCCACTGCCGCAGCCATGGCTGAGCCGAACTTTTCGGTGTCTTCGGCGGCGCCTGACAACAGCGCCTTGACTGCGCCCAGCGGCGACATGGCAAGCCTGGTTTTGCGCGGTGCCATCTTGGCGACAAAGCTGTCGGCCATGCGCAAGATCCGCCGGGTGGTGAGGTTTCTGGCCAGACCGTTGGACTCGTCCTGGTCATGGTGCCAATGTACGATGTCGAGCTGGTCCCGATCCCACACGCCAAGCGCCCGCAAGATTTCATGGCTCCTGGGCGGGTGATCCTTGATGACTTGCCGCTGATGTTCGTTGGGTGTCACGCTCTGGCGCGCCAGAACGCCCTGGTCGCGCGCCATGCCGATGTTCATGGTCAGGGCGCTCCTGAACAAGACCCGCCGGGTCTGCAACGGCACGCCCAGCTTTTCTGACGTGAGTTCGCACACCACGGCAGACAGCAGCGCATGGGTGGCGCTGTAGCCCAGCGTCAAATCGGCCAGGGCCTGAAACAACACAAACAGGCATTCTTCGGGCTTGCTGTCCAGCAGTTCCAGTGCCCGACGCTCAATGCCGGCCAGCCGTGGCAAGGGGTGCATCGCGGCGCTGCCCTGGTAGAGGAGGCCCAGAAGATTTTCCTGCAAGTCAAGCCAGCCGCCCTGGATCTCACGGCTCACGGAATAGTCGGCCAATGAGATCTCTGCGGGCATACGCGCCTGCGCAATGACGGCCAGCGCCACCCCATCGCGGATCAGGTTGCCGATCATCCGCTCGTAGCTGTTTTGCCAGGCATCGGCATCACCCTGGGTGATGGAGGCGCTGCGGGCCCGCAGTGTCTCGCGGTGGGTCTCGTTCAGAATGGCTTGTCCACGCTTGAGCAGCAACATGCCACCGGGCGTCCACACATCCACGGGCACCGCTTGGGTGAGGTCAATCAGATCCAGAGGAAGTGGGACGTACTTCATTGCTCGGCTACCACCACCGGCACCCGGGTGGCCAGTGCGCACATCAGCTCATAGCCCACCGTACCCGCGCTGCGCGCCACCTCGTCAATGCCCAGCACGGTGCCGTTGGCGGCACGGCCCCACAGCGTGACCTCGCTGCCAAAGCCCGCCGGGATACCTGCTGCTGCCACTGCGCTCAGGTCGATCGTGATCATGTCCATGCTCACGCGCCCGACCACGCGGGTGCGAACGCCGTTCACCAAAACCGGTGTGCCGGTGGGGCACACGCGCGGGTAGCCATCGGCATAGCCGCAGGCGACCACGCCGATTCGCATGGGTTTGTCCGCCACAAAAAGCGAGCCATAGCCCACGCTGTCGCCCGCCCCCAACTCCTGCGTGGCGATGATTTTTGAGGCGAGGGTCATGCCGGGCTGCAAGTCCCAGTCCTGCGCACTGTGCTCGGGAAAGTCCGGGGCGCTCCCGTAGATGGCAATGCCGGGGCGTACCCAGTCGGAGCTGACAAAGCTGTCAGGGTGGGCGCTGGCCTGGGTTGCCGTGAGGGGGTGGCGCAAGGTGGCGGCGCTGTTGCTCAGCGAGCGTTCACCCGGCAGGTCCCGGGTCACCTGGGCGAACACGGCCATTTGCTCCGCAATGCCGCGTGCGCCGTCTGCATCACTGAAATGGGTCATCAGCGAGATTTCGTCGACTTGGGGCAGTGCGTTGAGTCGCGTCCAGGCAGCCCGGTAGCGCTGGGGCGTGAAGCCCAGCCGGTTCATGCCGGAATTCATTTTCAGGAACACCCGGTGAGGCACATGGGTTTTGTGGGTCGCCAGCATGTCGATCTGCTCATTGCAATGCACGGTGTGCCACAGGTCCAGGCGGGAGCACAACTCCAGGTCGCGCAGCTCAAACACGCCTTCGAGCAGCAGAATCGGTCCGCGCCAGCCGAGGGCCCGCACGCGGCGGGCTTCTTCAAAATCCAGCAGGGCAAAACCATCCGCGGCGCGCAAGCCTTCAAAGACATGTTCAATGCCGTGCCCGTAGGCGTTGGCCTTGACGATGGCCCAGACGCGGGCGTCTGGGGCGGCTTGGCGCACTCGCGCCAGATTGTGGCGAAGTGCGTCCGGATGGATGGTGGCTTGGATCGGACGGGGCATGGTACTTGTATGGGCAATTGGCTGGATGGGGATTTTGACACTTCGGGAGCGTGCTATAACCCGTTACCCGTTGCAGGCCCATAAAACAAAACCCTTCGCATCAGCGTGACTGGTGCGCGAATTGAGACAATGAAACGCGGCTTCTTTACCATCATGTCAGCGCAGTTCTTCAGCTCGCTGGCCGACAATGCCCTGTTCGTTGCAGCGGTGCAATTGCTCAGAACCAGCAAGGCGCCGGAGTGGCAGCAGGCGGCCCTGGTGCCCATGTTTGCCTTGTTTTATGTGATCTTGGCGCCTTTTGTGGGGGCTTTCGCTGATTCCATGCCCAAAGGCCGGGTCATGTTGATCAGCAACTTCATCAAAATTATCGGCTGCCTGATGATGTTGTTTGGCAGCCATCCCTTGTTGGCCTACGCCATTGTGGGGTTGGGCGCAGCGGCCTATTCGCCTGCCAAATACGGCATCCTCACCGAATTGCTGCCGGCCTCGCAGTTGGTCAAGGCCAACGGGTGGATCGAAGGGCTGACGATCGCCTCCATCATTTTGGGTGTCCTGCTCGGCGGTCAACTGGTAGGCTCGGTGGTGTCACCCTGGCTGCTGGGCCTTGATTTGCCCTTTATTTCCACCGGGGTGGACACGGCGCCGGAGGCGGCCATCAGCGTCTTGATCTTTGTTTATTTTCTGGCCGCCTGGTTCAACGCCCATATTCCACTCACTGGCGTTGAGATGCGTGCCATGCCCAAGCGGCTTCTCACTTTGCTCCCCGATTTTTGGGCCTGCAACACTCGCCTGTGGCGTGACAAGCTGGGGCAAATTTCATTGGCCGCCACGACCCTGATCTGGGGTGTGGCCGGTAATTTGCGCTTCATCGTGCTGGCCTGGGCCGCTGCCGCATTGGGCTATTCGGTCACGCAGGCCTCTGCCCTGCAAGGGGTAGTGGCCATCGGCATGGCAGTGGGCGCGGTGGTGGCGTCTGTGCGCATGAAACTCGAAGATGGCCCCCGGGTGATCACGCTGGGCATCGCGATGGGGATTTTGATCATTCTCCTTATCTTTATTGACAACGTCTGGGTAGCAGCGCCGTTTTTGATCATGCTCGGCGCGCTGGGGGGCTTCCTGGTGGTGCCCATGAACGCACTGCTGCAGCACCGGGGCCACAACCTGATGGGGGCCGGTCGCTCCATTGCGGTTCAAAATTTCAACGAACAGGCGTGCATCTTGTTGCTGGGCGCGGCCTACAGTTTGTCTACCGGTATGGGTTTGCACACCTTTGCGGCCATCACGGCCTTTGGCGTGATCATTGCGGGCTTCATGTGGCTCATCAAACGCTGGTATGCCAGCAACCTGCTGCACCATCGCGGCGAGGTGGACCGCCTCATGACCATTGCCCGCAGCGATAACCTGCATGGCTGATTCTGGTGTGGACGGGCGGGCCGGACCCGCAGTAGCAGCGCAAGTCAGCCCGGTCCCGTTGTGAGGAAAAATGCGCTTCCAGCCATGGCGCTGGTGCTGAACGCCTTGGTCTGGGGCGTGTCCTGGTGGCCTTTTCGCGCGCTTGAAACCCGCGGCCTGCATCCCTTGTGGGCCACCGCTTTCATCTATCTTTTTGCTCTGGTGTGTCTGCTGGCTTTCAGACCCCAGGCTTGGCGTGGCTTTGCCAGGCACCCGACGCTTTGGTGGTTGGTGCTGGCTGCCGGCTTGACCAATGTGGGCTTCAATTGGGCCGTGACGGTGGGCGACGTGGTGCGGGTGGTGTTGCTCTTTTACCTGATGCCGGCCTGGGTGGTGTTGCTGGCCTGGCCCCTGCTGGGAGAAAAGCCGACGGCTGGCTCGCTATTGCGCCTGACGCTGGCGCTGGCAGGCGTTGTCATCGTGCTTAAAACGCCCACCTCACCGTGGCCTGTGCCGGAGAGTCTGGCCGATTGGCTGGCCCTGATGGGCGGCTTCAGCTTCGCGCTGACCAATATTTTGCTGCGCCGCCTGAACCAGACGCCGGACGAGTCGCGCATGCTGGCCATGTTTGGTGGGGGTGCGGTCATGGCCTCGCTCGCGGCCCTGGCAGGTATGGGGCTGGGCCATGTTTCTGGTGTGCCCGCCCTGAACACGGGGTGGGTGGGTTTGGTCCTGCTTGTCAGCCTGGCATTTTTGGCGGGCAACCTGGCGCTGCAGTATGGTGCGGCACGTCTGCGGGCCAGCGCCACTTCGCTCATCATGTTGTCTGAAGTGGTGTTTGCCAGTGTCTCGGCCGTGTTGCTGGGGGCGGGCGAGTTGACCGGGCGCACGCTGGCGGGCGGAGGCCTGATTTTGCTGGCGTCCTTGTTGTCGGTGGTGTCGTTTCGTTCGTCGGCGTCACCGCTTGAGGGCCAAACCGGGCCAGCCTGAGCTTGCCCGCATGGCGGGCTGGGGAACCGGGGAAGTGCGACACTGTCTGTCTTTTTGTGAAGGAGACTCCTCATGAGCACCGTGTACGACTTCGAAGCCCTGCAAATCAATGGCCAACCTGTTCATTTAAGTGAATTCAAGGGGAAGGCCTTGCTGATTGTCAACACCGCCAGTGCATGCGGCTTTACCCCGCAATTTGCCGGACTGGAGGTGTTGCACGAGACCTATGGTCAAAAAGGGTTAGTGGTGCTGGGCTTTCCCTGCAACCAGTTCGGGTCGCAGGACAAGGGGTCGAACGACGAGATTGCCGGGTTCTGTCAGGTGAACTATGGCGTTACTTTTCCCATGATGGCCAAGATCGACGTCAACGGCGACCAGGCCCATCCGCTCTACCAGTGGCTCGCCAGCGAGGCACCGGGCTTGTTGGGCACCAAGGCGATCAAATGGAACTTCACCAAATTTTTGGTCGGCAAGGACGGCGCTGTGCTCAAGCGCTATGCACCCACCGACACCCCCGCCAGCCTGGCCAAAGACATTGAGGCTGCGCTGGCGGCCTGAGCATCGCAGATCATCCCACCAAGAGAGCCCGGCTGTGCATTACTTGCTCCAGGGCAGGCGAAACAGGTGCAGAGTGGGTGACGGTTGGGTGATTTTTTCGTCAAAAGCATGGTTTGGCGCACCCACTGACTTCAGGATGCGTTGCACATAAGCCCGCGTCTCCAGATAGGGCGGTACGCCGCGGTGGCGTTCAACCGCGCCTTCGCCGGCGTTGTAGGCCGCAGCCACCAAGGCCACATCCCCTTGAAAGTAAGCCAGGAGCCAGCGCAGGTAGGTCAGCCCGCCCCGTATGTTCTGTGCCGGGTCAAACGGGTTGCTCACCCGAAAGCGTTCGCTTGTGGTGGGGATGAGTTGCATCAGCCCCTGGGCGTTTTTGGGCGATAAGGCCAAGCTGTTGAAGTTGGACTCAGCAGCAATGATGGCCAGCGCCAGTTGCGGCTCCACCTGAAACTGGGGCGCCATTTTCATGACCAGATCAAAAATTTTGCGCGGTGCAATCACTTCATAGTTCACCCGGTTCGGGGCTTCATCCGGGGCTATCGCGATAGGGGGCGGTGCCGGCGGTTCAGGGGGGCGCATGCACGCGGGCACCTCCGGTGTGGGGTCGCCGACGATTTTGAGCATGCGCTGGGCCACGGCCAGTCCTTGCTGGGCTGCTGCCTGAAAGAAGAAGGCGGCGGTGGCGTCGTTGCGGGCCACTCCCCGGCCGTTGGCATACATCCAGCCCAGGTTGTACTGAGCCTGCGCATCGCCAGCACGCGCAATCTGACAGTAAAGCGCTGCCGCCCGCACGGGGTCGCGTGCGACGCCTTCGCCGTTTTCCAGGGCTATCGCCTCCCTGCGCAGTTCGTGGTGGGCACGGTCTTGTGCTGGCAGATCTGCAAGGGGCGCAGTCAGCGCAGCAGCACAGTGAGAGGCCATGAGCAGGGTCGGCAAGGCGAGGTAAAAAGAGAACATGCGCCGCAGTGTCGGCGCAGCTTGCCCGGTCTCACTTGACAAACGTCAATTGCCAGTGACCTGCAGGCCAGTGCTGCATCCCGCCTGCAGGTCACTGCAAAGCGGCGTCGAGCACCTCAACCCAGTGGCGAACTGGCGTGGCCGTACCACTTTGCAAGTGGGTGATGCAGCCGATGTTGGCCGACACAATCAGTTCGGGCTTCGTGTCGCCGAACGTTTCATCCAGGTGGCCCAGCTTGCGGTCACGCAGCTGATAAGACAGCTCGGGGTTGAGTACCGAGTAGGTGCCCGCCGAACCGCAGCACAGGTTGGATTCGCAGCCGGTGACCTTGACGTTGAAACCAAGCGCACCCAGGTGCTTTTCCACGCCGCCGCGCAGCTGCTGCCCGTGCTGCAAGGTGCAGGGCGGGTGAAAGGCGATGGTGTCCGCTTTGGCCGCGACTTTGTCTTGCAGTTTCTCGCTGATTTCTGGCAACCACTCGCTCAGGTCTTTGGTGAGTTCGCTGATGCGCGCCGCCTTGGCCGCGTAGAGCGGGTCGTCGTGCAGGATGTGGCCATATTCCTTGACGGTGACGCCGCAGCCGGAGGCGTTCATGATGATCGCCTCCACGCCGGTGCCTGTGATCTTGCCGGCGTCCTGCCCCTGCACATAGGGCCACCAGGCGTCGATGTTGGCGCGCATCTCTGCTTTGCCGCCATCCTGGTCATTGAGGTGAAACTTGACAGCGCCACAGCAACCCGCCTTGGGAACGATGACGGTCTGCACGCCGATGGCATCGAGTACGCGCGCTGTGGCGCTGTTGATGTTGGGCATCATGGCGGGCTGCACGCAGCCGGCCAGCATGAGAATGCGGCGCGTGTGGGTGCGGGTGGGCCACACGCCAGCATCCTGCTTGGGTGGCACTTTGTTCTTAAGGGCCGCAGGCAGCAGGGGGCGCACCAGTTGGCCCATTTTCATGGCCGGGCCAAACAGCGGCGAAGGCAGGCCTTCTTTCAGGGCCCAGCGCAGGGCGCTCTCACCCATCGGGCGCGGCACCTTGGCATCGACCAGCTTGCGCCCGATATCCAGCAGGTGCCCGTAGTCCACGCCGGAGGGGCAGGTGGTTTCGCAGTTGCGGCAGGTCAGGCAGCGGTCCAGGTGCATCTGGGTTTTGCGAGTGGGGGTCTCGCCTTCCAGTACCTGCTTCATGAGGTAAATGCGACCTCTCGGGCCGTCCAGCTCGTCGCCCAACAACTGGTAGGTGGGGCAGGTGGCGGTGCAAAAACCGCAATGCACGCATTTGCGCAAAATGGCCTCGGCAGCAGTGCCGTCAGCTGTGCCTTTGTATTCGGGGGCGAGATTGGTTTGCATCAGGGATTCAACTTAAAAGTCAGGGTAGAGGCGGCCGGGGTTGAAGATGCCTGAGGGATCGAATTCCGCTTTCAGGCGTTTGTGAATACCGTCCAGAGGGGGATTTAGAGGACTAAATCTACCCCTGGCCGGCGTATTAATTGCCTGAAGAGCTATGAAAATAGTAGCGCTACCACCCGCGGCCGCTGCAGCTTGGCGCAAAGACGATTGGGCTGATAGCGGTGCCCACAACCAACGTTGGCCGCCATGCCACTCCACCAACTGGGCCCAGGGCAAGTCCAGTGCCGGGGCAGTTTGCGGCACGCTCAGGCGCCACAGGCACAGGTCATCGCTTGTTGGCTTGAAAAACGGCAGTTGCAATTCGCGACAGGCTTGCCAGTCCTGAGCAGCTGCCGGATTGTCCATGCGGGTGCCCGGCACATCCTGCATCATCTTGCGGCAAGCCGACTCGACGGCGGCCACGGCGCCGCGCAGGCGCACATACAGTTTCTCGGGTTGGCCGGTGGCGCTGTCGTCACGCACCCAGCAACTGGCGTTGAGTGGCAGGGGTTGCCCGCCCCAGCGGTTGAGGTGGGCCAGAGCTCCGGCCTGGTCGAGTTCAAACACCAAGGTGGCCTCGGCTGGGGCCACGGGCAGCACCTTCAGGGAAATTTCAGTCATGAGCCCCAGCGTCCCCATGGCGCCTGCCATGATGCGGGACACGTCGTATCCGGCCACGTTTTTGATCACCTGGCCGCCAAACGTCAGCAACTCACCCCGGCCATTGAGCAGTTTGACGCCCAGCACGAAATCTCGCACCGAACCCACGCTGGCGCGCGCCGGACCGCTCAGGCCGGCCGCGACCATGCCGCCACACGTGGCCGTGCCGGGCTGGCCCATGGCGGTGGAGAAGCCGGGTGGCTCAAACGCCAGGCATTGGCCCTGTTGGAATAGCGTGGCCTCCAGCTCAGCCAGCGGGGTACCACTGCGCACGGTCACGACCAGTTCACTGGGCTCGTAGCTGGTGATGCCACAGTAGCCCGCAACGTCCATTACCTCCCCCTGCAGCGACTCACCATAAAAATCCTTGGACCCACCCCCGCGAATGCGCAGGGGTGTGCGGTCCGCGGCGGCAGCAGTTATGCGGTCAGTAAAGGTCTTGAGCAAGGAATCCATGGTGTGCAGACTTGAAGAGGTGGAGCGGATATTACGGGGCTGCAGGCGAGCCTGGTTTGAATTTTTTGCACTGGGGCAGTGCAAAAATTTAGTCGACCCAAAAGTTCACTGGCAGACCAGGCACGTCCACGCGCATGGAGAACACGCAACCCGACAGCGGGAACGCCTCCAACTCCTGGGCGCTGCGGTGGTGGCGTGCGCTGGTGATAAAGAGGGTTTGCAGGTCATCGCCGCCAAAGCAGGGCATGGTGGGGCACTGGACGGGTGTGGGCCATTCGGCCAGCAGGGTGCCGTCGGAGGCGAACTTGGAGACACGCCGACCTTCGAACATGGCGACAAAGTAGTTGCCTTGAACGTCCACAGCGGCACCGTCCGGGCGGCCGCCATAGCCTTGGTTGCCGGGGGCGGCGTCAAACTGCCAGCCCGCCGGTTTGGGGTTGAACTGAACGAAGGTGCGTCGCGCTGCAATACGAGGCACCGACCCATCAACCTCCCAGACGTCAATGCGGTGACTGGCGGTGTCGGCCCAGTACAAGGCCCTGCCATCGGGGCTCCAGGCCAGGCCGTTGGCGGTGGTGACCGGCAGTATGTTGGGGTCGGTCTGGCGTTCAATTGCCGGTGCGTCGCCTGCGGCATGGCCAGATCCACCGGGTGACGTCTGTCCGTCGATCGAGTAGAGTGCGGCGTTGTGTGCCGTTTTGGTTTCGTCCAGGGTGCCCACCCAAAAGCGGCCCTGCGGGTCGCATTTGCCATCATTGGCGCGCATGTGCCGGGTGTCGTAGTCCAGTGTGGCGATGTGTTCAAGCGGGCCACCCCAGGTATGAGCGCGAAAAACGCCATGGCGCAGGGCAATGACCCACCCGCCGTTTTTGGCGGGCGCCATGCAGCCGGGCTCGCTGGGCAGGTCCCAGGTGTCGACGGTCGCGTCGCCCAGGCGGGTGCGCAGGATTTTTCGTCCCGGAATATCGACCCAGTAAAGCCGGCGTTCCTGTGGATGCCAGAAGGGGGATTCGCCCAGCTCATTGGGCGCGGTGGTAACGGTTGTCCAGGTCATGCGGACGGATCTCCAAATGGACTATTGTGCATGGCCGAGCGCCCATAAAAAAACCACCCGGGCCGGTGGCGCGGGTGGCTGGATTTCAGGCCGCCGTTGCCGGCAGCCTGAGGGGCGATCAGCGGCTGTAGGCTGTTTCGCCGTGCGAGGTGATGTCGAGGCCTTCGCGCTCGTTTTCTTCACTCACGCGCAGTCCGATCGTCAGGTCCACCACCTTGAAGGCAATGAATGACACCACACCGGACCAGACAATGGTCAACAGCACAGCTTTGGCCTGAACCCAGACTTGCGCTGCAATGGAGTAGTCAGCAGAAGTGACCATGGTGACTGTGACCCAGTCAGCCACGTAGCCAGGGCCACCCAGCGCTGGCGAATTGAACACACCAGTGAGCAGTGCACCCACAATGCCGCCGATGCCGTGCACGCCGAACACATCCAGTGAGTCATCCGCACCGAGCATCTTCTTCAGGCCGTTCACGCCCCACAGGCAGGCAAAGCCAGCCACAGCACCAATGACCAGGGCGCCGCCGATACCGACGTTGCCTGCAGCAGGCGTGATGGCCACCAAACCAGCCACCGCACCCGACGCTGCACCGAGCATGGACGCTTTGCCGCGCATCAAGGCTTCACCCAGACACCAAGCCAGCACCGCAGCCGCTGTGGCACCAAAGGTGTTGATGAAGGCCAGGGCTGCAAAGCCATTGGCTTCGAGTGCGGAGCCGGCGTTGAAGCCGAACCAGCCCACCCACAACAGGGATGCACCGACCATCGTCAAGGTCAGGCTGTGAGGTGCCATGGCTTCGCGGCCATAACCAATCCGTTTGCCCACCATGTAGGCACCCACCAGACCAGCCACCGCGGCGTTGATGTGCACCACGGTGCCACCAGCGAAGTCCAGCGCGCCAGACTGCCAGATGTAGCCCGCCTTGGCGGTCATCGCATCGGCCACTTCTTTGGCAGCGTATGCATCAGGCCCCATCCAGAACCAGACCATATGGGCAATCGGTGCATAAGAGAACGTGAACCACAACACCATGAACATCAGCACCGCAGAGAACTTCATGCGCTCGGCAAAAGCACCCACGATCAAGGCACCCGTGATGCCGGCAAAGGTTGCCTGGAAGGCCGCAAAGATGATCTCGGGAATGTAGACGCCCTTGCTGAACGTGGCCGCATTGGCGAAGGTGCCTGCTGCGTTGTCCCAGACGCCCTTCATGAACAAGCGGTCAAGTCCACCGATGAAGGCGTTGCCCTCCGTGAAAGCGAGGCTATAGCCGTAAACGAACCACAGCACCACGATCAGCGAGAAGGTCACCATAACCTGCATCAGCACCGAGAGCATGTTTTTCGAGCGAACCAGACCACCGTAGAACAGGGCCAGGCCCGGCACGGTCATCAGGATCACCAGCAAGGTCGACACCATCATCCAGGCGGTATCGCCTTTGTTGGGTACAGGCACGGGTGCCGCAACTGCTGCGTCTGCAGCGGGGGCTGCAACAGCCGCCGCGGGAGCCATTGCATCGGCCGGTTTGGCTTCTGCTGGCGCAGCGGGTGCGGCAACGGCTTCAGACGCGGCCACGGTTGCTGGAGCGGGTGTCTGGGCGAAGGCAGCAGCGCCACCGACCAACAGACCCAAGCCCAGCGCGAGAGAGGCTAGAAGTTTTTTCATGTGTGTGTTCTCATCAAAATGGAGCGGGCGCGTTACAGCGCTTCCTTGCCGGTCTCGCCGGTGCGGATGCGAACGACCTGTTCAAGGTTGTAGACAAAAATCTTGCCGTCACCGATCTTGCCGGTGCGCGCAGCGCCTTCGATGGCTTCGATGACCTGGTCAACCAGTTCGTCGGCAATGGCGGCTTCGATCTTGACCTTGGGTAAAAAGTCCACCACATACTCTGCACCGCGGTACAGCTCGGTGTGGCCTTTTTGGCGTCCGAAGCCCTTGACTTCAGTGACGGTGATGCCCTGCACGCCGATGGCCGAGAGCGCTTCGCGCACTTCGTCCAGCTTGAAGGGTTTGATGATGGCAGTAACGAGTTTCATACGTGCTCCAGTTCTCAAATCAAGTCGTGATCAAAAGCTGTATTTCAGGCCGACCACCAAAGCTTCCTTGCCCAGAAATCTGCCGCCATTGGCTTCAGAGTAAAAAGCCTTGCTGGCATTGGTACCAGTGGCGGCCACCGAAGCGCTCAGGCCGTTGCCAAAGTCCTTGCCCAGGGTGACGCCGTAATCGGTGTAGTTACCGATGTCGCCCGTCACGTTGGGGATCCACTGGCGGCCCATACGGGGCGTAACCGAATAACCATTGCCGAGGTCAAACGCGGCTGCCACTTCGAGGTACTGGCTGCCCTTGCTGTTGGCGTTGGCGATGAAGTTGGTCAGGCTGCGGCTGTATTTGGCGGTGACGATGGAATAAGTTGCCGCGCCATAGATTTCTGTGGTGTTTGCGCTAACGAAACCGGGCACGTTACCAGCGGTGTTGCTGGGGTACTGGTATGTGATGAGGCCCACGTCGTAGGTGACGCCCATGCCGGTGTCGCCACGGTAGCCGCCATACAGGTCAATTTCAAGCGAGCCTTTGGTGGCGCCGACATAGTCCTTGATCCAGGACACGTTGGAGCCCCATGCGCCGAGGTAGAAGCCGTCTTTGTGGGTGAAGTCCGCACCCACCTGCAAAGCGGGCTTGGTGGATGTTTGTGCAATGCCACGGAAGCGGTAATCGTTGGTGACGCCCGCGTTAAACGAAACTGTGTAATCCGGAGCAGGTGCTGTGGTTTGAGCCAGCAAAGGCATGGAGGCCAGCAAGGCTGTCAGGGCGAGGGTGGATGTTGCTTTCAGTTTCATAAATTACTCCGGATGGTTCAAAGGGTTAAAAAAGATGGATCACAAAAAGCACAAAGCATGCCAACAGCCCCGCCAGAACCGGCTGCACCAGTGAAGCTGCAATTCAGAGCGTTGCGGTAAGATTACTGTATAAAAATACATATTGCGCTATTTTGGTGCGTTTGAAGTGGGTGCTGCATCCTGTTTGTGCACCATTTTGGAGGGAAATACCCATGAGTTTGTCTTTGGTGCAAAGTCGTGCACTGCTGGGGCTCGATGCCGCTGCAGTGACCGTGGAAGTTCATTTGGCCAACGGCCTGCCCAGCTTCACGCTGGTCGGGCTGGCTGACGTGGAGGTCAAGGAGGCGCGCGAACGGGTGCGCTCCGCCATCCAGAACTCGGGCCTGGAATTCCCTCATAACAAGCGCATCACGGTCAACCTCGCGCCAGCCGACCTGCCCAAGGACTCCGGTCGCTTTGATTTGCCCATCGCGCTGGGCATTCTGGCGGCCAGCGGTCAGATCGACGCCTCGCGCCTGGCGGGGCATGAGTTTGCCGGCGAGCTGTCCCTGTCGGGTGAATTGCGACCGGTGCGTGGCGCGCTGGCCATAAGCCTGGCCCTGCACGCAGGGCAGGTGGTGACCCGGCTGGTGTTGCCGCCCGGCAGCGCCGAAGAAGCCGCGCTGGTGCCTGACGCACACGTTTACAGTGCCCGGCATTTGCTGGACGTGGTGCAACACTTTTTGCCTCAGGGTTCTGACGCACCGCCCCCGGAGCCGTCAACCGGCTGGCAACGGGTAACCCCCAGCCCGCAGATCAACGCACAGGTCTACCCTGATCTGGCCGATGTCAAGGGTCAGGCGGGTGCCAAGCGCGCCCTGGAGATTGCAGCGGCGGGCGGCCACAGCTTATTGTTGATGGGGCCGCCGGGGTCGGGCAAATCCATGCTGGCGCACCGTTTTGCCGGCCTGCTGCCCGCCATGTCGACCCTGGAAGCCCTGCAGAGTGCGGCGGTGGCCAGCCTGGGTGGGCGCTTTTCGCTGGAGCGTTGGGGGCAACGACCCACGTGCAGTCCCCATCACACCGCCAGTGCGGTCGCCCTGGTGGGCGGCGGTTCGCCTCCGAGGCCGGGCGAAATTTCACTGGCTCACCATGGTGTGCTGTTTCTGGATGAGTTGCCGGAGTTTCCCCGCAGCGCGCTGGAGGCCCTGCGTGAGCCCCTGGAGTCGGGCACCATCACCATCTCGCGGGCGGCACGCCGGGCGGAGTTCCCGGCGCGGTTTCAATTGATTGGTGCGATGAATCCCTGCCCTTGTGGTTATTTGGGCTCCGCGCAAAAGGCTTGCCGCTGCACGCCCGACCAGGTAGGCCGCTACCAGGGCAAGCTCAGCGGCCCCTTGGTTGACCGCATTGACCTTCACGTGGAGGTGCCTGCGGTGTTGCCTGCCGACCTGATGCACGCCGCCCCAGGGGAGTCCACGGCTGTCATTCGGGCGCGTTGTACGGCGGCGCACGAGCGCGCCCTGACACGCCAGGGCAAGGCCAATCATGCGCTGCAGGGCCAGGAGATTGACGCCCACCTGTTGCTTGACGATGCGGCGGCCAAGTTCCTGAACGTGGCGGCGGCCCGGCTGGGCTGGTCGGCCCGAAGTACCCACCGGGCACTCAAGGTGGCCCGCACCATTGCCGACTTGGCGGGCGCCCATAGCACCCAGGTTGCGCATGTGGCCGAGGCCATGCAGTACCGGCGTGCTGTGCGGGCGTCTTAGGACGTCTTAAACTCGGGGCCTTCGCAACTCCAGACGCAGGCCCTTTCATGCAGCATGTCGTGTTCAACCAAAAAGGCGGGGTGGGCAAGTCCACCATCACTTGCAACCTTGCGGCCATCAGCGCCTCGCAAGGCCTGCGCACCCTGGTCATCGATCTCGATTCACAGGGCAACTCCACCCGCTACCTGCTGGCCGACGAGGCGCCCGCCGACCAGCCCAATGTGGCCGATTTCTTCGAGCAAAGCCTGAAATTCACCATCCGCGACAAGGCCCCAAGCGAGTTCATCGTCAGCACGCGCTGGGAGGGGCTGGATGTCATGCCGTCAAGTCCGCTGCTGGATGAGCTGCATGGCAAGCTGGAGTCGCGCCACAAGATTTACAAGTTGCGCGACGCCTTGAAGCTGCTGGCCGAAGATTACGACCAGATCTACATCGACACCCCGCCGGCGCTCAATTTTTACACCCGCAGCGCCTTGATGGCCGCTCAAGGGTGTCTGATTCCGTTCGATTGCGATGATTTTTCGCGCCGCGCGCTCTACACCTTGCTGCAAAACGTGGAGGAGATCAAGGCCGACCACAATCCCGACTTGCGGGTGGAGGGCATTATCGTCAACCAGTTTCAGCCGCGTGCCAACCTGCCCCAGCGTCTGGTGCAGGAGCTGATTGACGAGGGGCTGCCGGTATTGCAGCCGTATCTCGGCTCGTCGGTGCGGATTCGCGAGTCGCATGAGCAGTCCTTGCCCATGATCTTTCTGGATCCCGCGCACAAGCTCACGCGGGAGTACGTGGCCTTGCACGACGCGCTGTTGTAAGCTGCGGTATTCGGTACTGGATAACTATTTATTTAATAGCTGTTAGCCTTTATTAGGCGCCGGCTAGAGGCCAATTTAGCCTATTAATTCCATCCGGATGGCAGTGTGTTCACCACGGCCATCACCCCAGCTCCCAGCCTCACAGGTTGGGCGCCAGCAGGCGCTGCAGCGCTTGCTGGTCCATGCGCCGGCGCGCCGCCAGATCCTTGAGCTGGTCTTCGCCAATTTTTCCCACGCTGAAGTACGTGCTGTCCGGGTGGCCAAGGTAGAAGCCGCTCACACTGGCCGCCGGCGTCATGGCCAGGCTCTCGGTCAGCCCCATTCCGATGTCTTCGCATTGCAGCAACTCAAACATGTCTTTCTTGGCGCTGTGATCCGGGCAGGCCGGGTAGCCCGGGGCGGGGCGAATGCCTGTGTATTTTTCGGCAATCAGGTCCTCGGGCGTCAGGGCTTCAGACGGCGCATAGCCCCACAGGTCGGTGCGCACGCGGTGGTGCAGGTACTCGGCAAACGCCTCAGCCAGCCGGTCGGCCAGCGACTTGAGCAGGATGGCGGAGTAGTCGTCGTGGTCGTCCTCGAAGTATTTTTCCTTCTTGTCCACGCCAAGGCCGGCCGTCACCGCAAAGACGCCAGCGTAATCTTTCAGCCCGGTAGGCTGGCCTGATGCGTCCAATTTCGGTGCCACAAAATCAGCCAGGCAGCGGCTGGGGCGCATGACGCCGTCAATCTCTTGCTTCTCGGTTTGCTGGCGCAGGCCGTACCAAGTCATGGCCACCTCGGCGCGGGTGTCGTCGGTGTAGAGCTCGATGTCGTCGCCATTGACGGAGTTGGCCGGATACAGGCCCACCACGGCGTTGGCTGTGAGCCAGCGGCCTTCGATCAGGCGCTTGAGCATGCGCTGCCCGTCGGCATACACCCGCACCGCCTCGGTGCCTACCACTTCGTCTTTCAGGATGGCGGGAAATGGCCCGGCCAGATCCCAGGTCTGGAAGAACGGGCCCCAGTCGATGTATTTGGCCAACTCGGTCAAATCAAAATTCTTGAACACGCGCCGGCCAATGAATTTGGGCTTGTGCGGCGTGTAGTGCGTCCAGTCCACAAGCGTCTTGTTGGCACGGGCGCGAGCCAGTGACCACATGGGGGTTTGCTTCTTGTTGGCGTGTTGCTCGCGCACCCGGTCGTAATCGGCCTTGAGTTCGTCAATGTAGACCGTCGCCTGGTCAGAAAGCAGGCTTTGCGCCACGCTCACGCTGCGCGAGGCATCGGGTACATAGACCACCGGACCTTCGTAATGGGGTGCAATCTTGACGGCAGTGTGCACCCGGCTGCAGGTGGCGCCGCCAATGAGCAGCGGGATTTTTCGGATGCGGAAATAGTCGTCCTTTTGCATCTCGCCAGCCACGTACTGCATTTCTTCCAGGCTGGGGGTGATCAGGCCTGACAGGCCAATCATGTCTGCGCCCTCGACCTTGGCGCGGGCCAAAATCTCGTGGCAAGGCACCATCACGCCCATGTTGACCACGTCAAAGTTGTTGCACTGCAGGACCACGGTCACGATGTTTTTGCCAATGTCATGCACGTCGCCCTTGACCGTGGCAATCACGATCTTTCCTTTGGTGCGAACGTCCCGCCCGGCCGCTTCGTCAAGGCGTTTTTCCTCTTCAATGTAAGGAATCAGGTGCGCCACGGCCTGTTTCATGACCCGCGCGCTTTTGACCACTTGCGGCAAAAACATCTTGCCCTGGCCGAACAGGTCGCCCACGATGTTCATACCCGCCATCAGCGGGCCTTCAATCACGTGCAGCGGCCGCCCGCCCCGGGCCAACACGGCTTGGTAGGCCTCTTCGGTGTCCGCCACGATAAAGTCGGTCATGCCGTGCACCATGGCATGGCTCAGGCGCTGCTCCACGGTGGCCGGCTTGTCTTCTGTGCCGCGCCACTCCAGCCGTTTGCTCTCGTCCTTAGCGGCACCTTTGGCGCTGTCGGCAATCTCGACCAGCCGCTCACCCGCGTCTTCGCGGCGGTTCAGCACCACGTCCTCCACGCGCTCGCGCAACTCGGGCTCCAGGTCGTCATACACGCCGACCATGCCTGCGTTGACGATGCCCATGTCCATGCCCGCCTGAATCGCGTGGTACAAAAACACGGTGTGAATGGCCTCGCGCACCGGGTCATTGCCCCGGAAGCTGAAACTCACATTGCTGACACCGCCCGACACCTTGGCCCCCGGCAAATTCTGCTTGATCCAGCGTGTGGCGTTGATGAAGTCGACCGCGTAGTTGTTGTGCTCTTCAATCCCGGTGGCAATGGCAAAGATGTTGGGGTCAAAAATGATGTCTTCGGGCGGAAACCCCACCTCATCCACCAGGATGCGGTAAGCCCGCTCGCAAATCTGGATCTTGCGCTCATAGGTGTCGGCTTGGCCTTGTTCGTCAAACGCCATGACCACCGCTGCAGCCCCGTAGCGGCGCAGCAATTTGGCCTGGTGCTTGAATTGCTCCACGCCTTCCTTCATGCTGATCGAGTTGACCACCGCCTTGCCCTGCACGCAGCGCAGACCGGCCTCAATCACGCTCCACTTGCTGGAGTCAATCATCACCGGCACGCGGGAAATATCGGGCTCGGAAGCGATCAGGTTCAGGAACCGCACCATCGCGGCCTGGCTGTCCAGCATGGCCTCATCCATGTTGATGTCGATGATCTGGGCACCGTTTTCGACCTGCTGGCGCGCCACCGACAGGGCTTGCTCGTATTCGCCGTTCAAAATCATGCGGGCAAACGCCTTGGAGCCGGTCACGTTGGTGCGCTCACCAATGTTCACGAACAGGGAATCCTGGCCAATGCTCACCGGCTCCAGGCCGGACAGTTTCATGGGGGGGACAGTAATTTCAGACATGCATCTCACCTGTGGGTAACAAATTTCAGGTGAGCGTCGTTGGGAATCTCCAAGCCTGACAGGCTGAACAGCCCGCTGCAACGCTCCTTGGAAAGTGCGATTTTAGTGGTTTTGAGGCCGCCTACGGCAACGCGCACCAACTCAAGCCAGCATTTCCACCAAAACACCATGCCAGACGGCTTCATCAATCTGGCCCATTTTTTTGCCTAGCCGGGCCTTGTCCACGCAACGTATTTGATCAAGAAAAATGCGCGCGGCCTTGTTTTGAAAAGCCACTTCCGGGCGGCACCCCAGCGGCTCAGCGTGGCAACGCAGTCTCCGCCATCAGGGCCATGCCGATCGGCGTTCCCGATTTGTCCCTGATCGAGGCGATGGCCTTGAAGGCCGAGGCCTGCACCCGGTCTGGCAGTCGCACAAAATTGCTGGTCTGAACCAGGGCGTCCCCATTGACAAATGCCCAGACAAAGAATTTGATCACGCGCAGCGTCTGCTCCGGCTGATCCGCAATCTTGGGCAGAACAACGAAGGTGCCCATCGTGATCGGCCAGGCACCCTTGCCGATCTGGTTGGTCAGGGTGCCGGTAAACGATCCTTTGTTGACCCATTCGCTGCCCGCGAGTGAGCTGCGAAAGGCGTCTGTCGATGGTTTTGTGAATTCACCGTCCAGATTCTTCAGTTGGATCGTCATGAGCGCGTGCTCTTTGACGTAGCCGTAATCCACATAGCCGATGGCCCCCGTGGTTTCCTTGACGGCCTGGACAACCCCATCGCTGCCCTTGACTGCCATGAAGGTCTTGGGCCACTCAAAGCTGGTTTTCACGCCATATTTTGACTTCCAGGCGGGGTTCACTTTGGCGAGGTAGTCGGCAAAGTTGTAGGTCGTTCCCGATCCGTCTGCCCGCACCACAACTTTAATTTGAGTGTCGGGCAGGGCTGTCCCCGGGTTTAATTTGGCGATCTCAGGTGCGTTCCATTGGTTGATTTCACCCAGGAAGATGCGCGCCAGTACGTCGCCCGTCAAGCGCAACTGGGCATCAGCCACTTTGGGCAAGTTCATGACCGGCGCGACGCCGGTGATCGCGACGGGGAAAATCACTAGCCCATCCTTGGCCAATTCAGCTTCACTGGGCGACACGTCGGAGGCACCGAAATGGGTCTCACGGGCCCGAATCTTTTTGAGGCCGGCAGACGATCCCGCAGGCTCGTAGGTCAAGCCGACTCCCGTCGCCTTTTGGTACGCTTGCGCCCAGCTGCGGTAGATGGGGGCTGCTGCTGAAGAGCCTGCTCCGTTGATGCTTTGGGCTTGTAACGCTTGGACCTGCGTGCCCAAAAGTAGGGCGACGACAACGGCAATCAACGAGTTTTTCATATTTTTATGGGTGTATGAGTGGGGGCGCATGGCGACTCAAAGGAGCAAGCCATGGGGTTGGGCGCCAAGGCGAGCGGTGAATTGTTCCCCCAAATGCCGACAGAATAAGCTTACTGGAAAAGTAAGTCAGATGGACGACGGCCTGTTCGGCCACTGAAAGCGCGTCCAAGAATGGCAACTCGTTAGCTGACAGAATGGCTTTCCCTAATTGGATGCCTTCATGTCGCCAACGCCCACCCATTCCCCAGCCTCCAAACCCCTTGTATGGCGTTTCGCCATCGCTCGGCCCCGACTTTTGGCGTGTTTCGGCGTGGGTTTGGGCGCTGCCCTGATGCTGCCCGACGCATTGGCCATGCTGCCCATTACCAAGGCGATCATCGGGTGGAACGTCGGCGCCTGTCTGTACCTGTTACTCGCGGGTCACATGATGTTCAGTTCAGACCATGAGGCCATGAAAACCCGCGCCCTCAAGCAGGATGTCGGGCAAATGTGGGTCCTGTTTTTTGTAGTGAGCGCAGCGCTCATGTGCATTGGCGCCATCGTGGCCGAGCTGTCCGTGGTCAAAGCGCTCACAGGCAGCGCGCGCTACACCCACATCGGGCTGGCAGTGCTGACGATTGTGTCGTCGTGGGCGTTTACGCAAGTGATGTTCGCGTTGCACTACGCTCATGACTATTACGCGACCCAGGGGCGTGGCGAGCCGGTGGGTCTGAGCTTTCCGGGCGGGGAGGCGCCGCATTACAGTGACTTTTTGTACTTTTCATGTGTCATCGGCACCTCTGCGCAAACGGCGGATGTCAGCTTCACCAGCCGCAGAATGCGCAGAACCGGCACTGTGCACTGCGTACTGGCCTTCTTTTTCAACACCACGCTGCTCGCTTTGACGATCAACATCGCCTCTGGCTTGTTTTGAGGTCCACCCTGGCTCAGGGCGCTGCGCCTGGCCGGCTGCGCCCGGCTTCCCTAAAAAGGGTCAACCGCAGCTAAAAGGACGCTGTGGGATGATAAAGCGAAGGCAGGCGCAAATGGGCGTAGCAAAAAGGGGATGATCAATGCTTCGTGGAGATTCACTATGAGACACAGCGAAGGGCACAAAACCCACCGGACCGGCTGGCTGCGCGCCGCCGTCCTGGGCGCGAACGACGGTATCGTGTCGACTGCGAGCCTCGTGCTGGGTGTGGCGGCGGCAGGCGCAGACACGCAGGGCATTCTGGTGGCCGGCGTGGCTGGCCTGGTTGCCGGCGCCATGTCCATGGCTGCGGGCGAGTATGTCTCGGTCAGTTCGCAAGCCGATACGGAGCGGGCTGACCTGGCGCGCGAGAGCGAGGAGTTGGCCTCGAACCCAGCACAGGAACACGCAGAACTCATGGCCATCTATGCCAAGCGAGGGCTGGATGCAAACTTGGCGGCCAGCGTTGCGACCCAATTGATGCAGCACGATGCGCTCGGCGCCCATGCGCGCGATGAGTTGGGCATATCGGACACGCTGGCCGCCAAACCCGTGCAAGCTGCATTCGCCTCGGCAGGCACGTTTGCGGCGGGCGCAGCGCTCCCTCTCCTGATGGTGCTCCTGCTTCCCGCTTCTTTGCTCATGTGGGGGCTGGCTGGCAGTTCGCTCTGCTTTCTGGCGCTGTTGGGGCTTCTGGCGGCGCGCGCGGGCGGCTCACCCGTATTGGCATCAGTGGTACGAGTCACGTTTTGGGGCGCCTTGGCCATGGCGTTGACCGCTGGCGTGGGCGCGCTATTTGGCGTGGCTGCCTGAGTTCTGCTGCGTCAAGCCGCTTCCTTGTAAAAAAACGACTTCTGCAGCGTTCGCCCCGGCAGCGGCGCCACGGCGTTGGCAATCGCGCCAATATGGTCTGGCGTCGTGCCGCAGCAGCCACCCACGATATTGACCAAGCCCTCTGCCGCAAATTCATGCAGCAGGCGGCTGGTATCCGCGGGTGTTTCGTCAAAGCCGGTCTCGCTCATGGGGTTGGGCAGGCCGGCATTGGGGTAGCAGCTGATGAAGGTGTCAGGGGCTACACGGGCCAGTTCCTGGATGTAGGGGCGCATCAGCGCGGCGCCCAGTGCGCAGTTCAGGCCCACGGCCACGGGCTGGGCGTGGCGCACGCTGTGCCAGAAAGCGGTGACGGTCTGGCCGCTTAAAATCCGCCCGGAGGCATCCGTGACCGTGCCGCTGATGATCAGTGGCAGGCGCTCTCCGGAGGCCTCAAAGTACTCATCAACGGCAAATAACGCGGCCTTGGCGTTGAGCGTATCAAAAATGGTCTCCACCAAAATCACATCGGCTCCGCCTTCGACCAGCGCTTCCATTTGCTCGTAATAGGCCGCGCGCAATTGCTCGAAGTTCACATTGCGCGCGCCGGGGTCGTTCACATCGGGGCTGATGCTGGCGGTCTTGGGTGTGGGCCCCAGGGCGCCGACGACAAAGCGGGGTTTGTCCGGGGTGGAGTATTTGTCGCAGGCGGCGCGGGCCAATTTCGCCGAGGCCAGGTTCATCTCGCGGGCCAAATCGGCCATGTCGTAGTCGGCCTGGGCTATTGTTGTAGCGCCAAAGGTGTTGGTCTCGATGAGGTCAGCACCGGCGGCCAGGTAGGCCTCGTGGATGTCGCGGATCACATCCGGGCGGGTGAGGGACAGCAACTCGTTGTTGCCTTTGACGTCTTTGTGAAAATCTTTGAAGCGTTCGCCGCGGTACTGCGCCTCGTCCAGCTTGAAGCGCTGGATCATGGTGCCCATGGCGCCGTCCAGAATCATGATGCGTTGGGCCAGAATGCCGGGCAAAGCGGGGGCGCGGGTGTAAGGAGTGGTCTTCATAGGACCTGGATTGTAGAAAACATTGCTTGGCGCGTGGCCAGACTCCCGCCCAAAACCCGGGACAATAGAGGTATGAAACACCTTCTCCCCAAAGAAACTTGGGCTCTTCTTCAGCAGCAACCCGAGATCCTGTTTTTGGATGTGCGCATGGAAATCGAGGCCCAGTACGTGGGTCGCCCACCCGGCGCGGTCAACATTCCCTGGGTTGAGTACCCTGATTTCAAACTCGATGCCGCGCAATTTGTCCAGGCGGTCGAGAAGCTCTCCCCCGCCAAAGACGCACCCGTGGTGTTGATTTGCCGCAGCGGCCAGCGCTCGGTAGACGCTGGCATCGCCCTGGAGAAGGCCGGATTTACCCAGGTGATCAATGTGCTGGAAGGCTTTGAGGGCGAACTCGACGACAACAACCAGCGCGGGACCGAGAGCGGCTGGCGCTTTGATGGCCTGCCCTGGAGTCAATCTTAAGCAAAATAGGGCTCTAGCCGGCGTATTTAAAAGGCTGGTAGCTATCAATTAATTATTAGTCAGTTTGTCCATTCAAGAAATCCTGCAAGAAGTCTTTGGTTACGGTGAATTCCGTGGACCTCAGCAAGCCATCATCGAGCACGTGGTGGAGGGTGGCGACGCCCTGGTGCTCATGCCCACCGGGGGCGGCAAGTCGCTGTGTTACCAGATCCCGGGTATTGCGCGGGAGCAACGCGGGCAGGGCATCACCGTGGTGGTGTCGCCGCTGATTGCCCTGATGCACGACCAGGTGGGCGCCCTGCATGAAGCGGGGGTTAGCGCCGCCTTTCTGAATTCCAGCCTGTCGATGGACGAAGCCTCCCAAGTTGAGAAGCGCCTGCTGCGGGGGGACATCACGCTCCTGTATTGCGCGCCTGAGCGCGTGACCACACCGCGTTTTCTGGCGCAACTCGATTCCTTGTATGAGCGCGGCAAGTTGAGCCTGTTTGCCATTGACGAAGCCCATTGCGTGAGCCAGTGGGGCCATGATTTCCGGCCCGAGTACCGGGCGTTGACGGTGCTGCATGAGCGCTATGCCACCGTGCCGCGCATCGCGCTCACGGCCACGGCCGACACGCTCACCCGGGCCGACATCATCGAGCGCCTGCAGTTGCAGGACGCGCGCCTGTTTTTGAGCAGTTTCGATCGGCCCAACATCAGCTACACCATTGTTGAGAAGACGCAGGCCACCCAGCAGTTGCTGAACTTTATTGCCAGCGAGCACATGGGTGACGCCGGCATCGTGTATTGCCAGTCGCGCAAGCGGGTGGAAGAAATTGCCAACATGTTGTGCGATGAGGGCGTGGCGGCGCTGCCCTACCACGCGGGTCTGGACACCAAGGTGCGCCAGGCGAATCAGGACCAGTTTTTGCGCAGCGAAGGCATTGTGATGGTCGCCACCGTGGCCTTTGGCATGGGCATTGACAAACCCGATGTGCGTTTTGTGGCGCATCTGGACATGCCCAAGAATATCGAGGGCTATTACCAGGAGACCGGCCGCGCCGGGCGCGACGGCGAGGCCGCTGACGCCTGGATGTGTTACGGACTGCAAGACGTGGTGAACCAGCGCCGCATGATTGACGAGAGCCCGGCGGGTGAAGAGTTCAAGCAGGGGCTGCGCGGCAAGCTCGATGCCCTGTTGGGCCTGGCCGAGGCGACCGATTGCCGCCGCGTGCGCTTGCTTCACTATTTTGGCGAGGCCAGCCAGCCCTGCGGGAATTGCGACAACTGCCTGCATCCGCCCGCCGTGTGGGACGGGACGGATGCGGCCCGCAAGCTGCTCAGTACGGTCTACCGGGTGCAACAAATGGGCGGCATCAGCTACGGGGCGGGACACATCATGGACATCCTGCGCGGCAAGCTGACCGACAAGGTGACGCAGCGCGGCCATGAAACCCTGAGCACCTTTGGCATTGGGGCCGACTTGAGCGAGGTGCAGCTGCGCGGCGTGCTGCGCCAACTCATTGCCATTGGTGCCGTGGCGGTGGATGCCGAGGCCTATAACACCCTGCAACTCACCGACGCCTCGCGCTCGGTGCTCAAGGGAGAAGTGGCGGTGCAGCTGCGCGAATCGGTCTCCCTGCCCGCCAGCCGCAAACCCAAGCGCGCCAGCTTGGCCGCTGCCGCCCGGGTGCCCGCGTCGCTGATTGGTGCGGGTCAGCAGCGCTTTGTGGCCCTGAAAGCCTGGCGCGCCGAAGTGGCCAAAGAGCACAACCTGCCGGCCTACGTGATCTTTCACGACGCCACTTTGGCCGCCATTGCCGAGCGCGCGCCGCAGTCGCTGCACGACCTGCAGGGCATCAGCGGCATCGGGGCCAAGAAGCTGGAAGCCTACGGTGCTCAGGTGCTGCAGGTGGTGGTCGATGAGCACTGACCCCTTGGGCTGAAGCGCCAGTCACCTTGTCTTTTCAAGGTCAATACGGGGTCCGCCTGACGCGGCTGGCCCGCAGTTTTATACTTGAGTAAATCAATCGGGTATAAGTCATTTAAGCCTGGTTGACGTGACCCTCGGCCCTTATTTTTCCGTTGGGTTCGGTAACAACTTGGGAGTTTAAAAAATGACCATGACATTGACTGAAAACGCAGCGCTGCAGATTCAGCGCCAGCTCCAAAAGCGCGGCACGGGCATTGCCCTGCGCATCGGCGTCAAAAAGGTAGGTTGCACCGGCTTGGCGCATACCTTCGAGCTGATTGACGAGGTGGGCCCGAATGACCACAGCTTTGAGTCGCATGGCGCCCGCATTGTGGTCGATGACCACAGCCTGGTGTATCTCGACGGCTCGAACATCGATTTTGTGACCGAAGGTCTCAAGCAGACCTTCAAGTTTGACAACCCTAACGTCGACAGCATGTGCGGCTGCGGGGAGAGTTTTAACGTCAAGAAAAAGGGCGCCCAACCGCCAGGAGAAACACCATGAGTGCACTATTGCAAACACTCGTCAACCAGCCCTACAAGCATGGGTTTGTGACCAATATTGAATCCGATGTCGCGCCCAAAGGGCTCAGCGAAGACACCATCCGCATGATTTCAGCCAAGAAAAACGAGCCCGCCTGGTTGCTTGATTTCCGGCTCAAGGCCTACCAGGCCTGGCTCCTGATGACCGAGCCCGCCTGGCCCAACGTCCACTACCCGAAGATCGACTTTCAGGCCATCAGCTACTACGCGGCCCCCAAACAAAAACCCAAGCTCAACAGCATGGACGAGGTCGACCCCGAGTTGCTGCGCACCTTCGAGAAACTCGGCGTGCCCCTGCACGAGCGCATGGCGCTGGCCGGCGTGGCGGTTGACGTGATTTTTGACAGCGTGTCGGTAACGACCACCTACAAGGCCAAGCTGGCCGAGGTCGGCGTCATCTTCTGCTCCATGTCGGAGGCCGTGCTGGAATACCCCGAACTGGTGCAAAAGTACCTGGGCACGGTCATTCCCACGGGTGACAACTACTTCGCCGCGCTCAACTCGGCAGTGTTTACTGATGGCTCGTTTTGCTTCATTCCCAAAGGCGTGAAGTGCCCGATGGATTTGTCGACCTACTTTCGCATCAATACCGAAGAGTCGGGCCAGTTTGAGCGCACGCTGATCGTGGCCGAAGAGGGCGCCTCCGTGTCGTACCTGGAGGGCTGCACGGCGCCGGCCTTCAGCAGCAACCAGTTGCATGCCGCCGTGGTGGAACTGGTCGCGCTGGATAACGCAGACATCAAATACTCCACGGTGCAAAACTGGTACGCAGGCGATGAAAACGGCGTGGGTGGCATCTACAACTTTGTCACCAAACGCGGCCTGGCCAAGGGGGTGAACTCGCGCATCTCCTGGACGCAGGTGGAAACCGGTTCGGCCATCACCTGGAAGTACCCCTCCGTCATTTTGCGCGGCGACAACTCCGTGGGCGAGTTCTATTCGGTGGCAGTCACCAACCACCACCAGCAAGCCGACACCGGCACCAAGATGATCCACCTGGGCAAGAACACCCGCAGCACCATTGTGAGCAAGGGCATCTCGGCCGGGCAGTCCAACAACAGCTACCGAGGGCTGGTGCGCGTGGCGCCCACGGCTACCGGAGCGCGCAATTATTCGCAGTGCGACTCGATGCTGATTGGCGACAAGTCAGGCGCCCACACCTTCCCCTACATTCAGGTGCGCAACCCCACCGCGCAGGTGGAGCATGAAGCCTCTACGTCCAAGATCGGCGAAGACCAGTTGTTTTATTTTGCCCAGCGCGGCATCAATGCCGAGGCCGCCGTGTCCATGATCATCAATGGATTCTGCAAAGACGTATTTCAACAATTGCCCATGGAGTTCGCGGTAGAAGCGACCCAGCTTTTGGGCCTCAAACTCGAAGGAGCAGTCGGATGATCAACCCCAATAGCCCGGTCTTGCTGAACGTGCGTGGCCTGTGTGCCAGCGTTAACGGCATTGACATTCTCAAAGGTTTGGATTTCACTGTGCGCCGCGGTGAGGTACACGCCATCATGGGCCCCAACGGCTCAGGCAAGAGCACCTTTGCCAAAGTGCTGGCGGGCCACACCGCCTACACCGTGACCGCAGGCACGGTGGAGTTTGAAGGCCAGGACCTGCTGGCGCTGGCGCCCGACGCACGCGCGCTGGCCGGTGTGTTTCTGGGCTTTCAGTACCCGATTGAAATCCCCGGTGTGGCCAACAGCCAGTTTTTGCGCCTGAGCTACAACACGCTGCAGGCCCAGCGTGGCCGTGAAGAACTGGACCCGCTGGAGTTTGACGACCTGGTGCGCGAGAAGATGAAGCTGCTGGAGATGAATCCCGATTTTCTGGGTCGCAGCGTCAACGAAGGCTTCTCGGGTGGCGAGAAAAAGCGCAACGAAATCCTGCAAATGGCCTTGCTGGAGCCGCGTCTGGCTTTGCTGGATGAAACCGACTCCGGCCTGGACATCGACGCCCTGCGCATTGTGTCGCAGGGAGTCAATCAGCTCATCAACCCCGACAACGCCGTGGTGCTGGTCACACACTACCAGCGGCTGCTGAACTACATCGTGCCCGACTACGTGCACGTGATGGAGGCCGGGCGCATCATCAAGACCGGTGGCAAAGAGCTCGCGCTGGAGCTTGAAGAACGCGGTTATGACTGGGTCAGCGCCGAGCACGCCGCAGCCGGTGGGGTGAGGGCTGAAGAGGTCAGCGCATGAGCACCGTCACCGCCCTGCGTCCGCTTGCGGTGGATCACCTGAACAAGCTGCTGGCTGACTGGCCGTTGCCCGTGCCCAGCCCTTGGGCGCACCTCAATGCACTGCGCGACCAGGCGCACAGCGCTTTAGGCGCGCTGGCCATGCCCACGCTGCGCGATGAAGCCTGGCGCTTCACCGACCTGGCGCCCCTGCACCGCCACTCCTTTCAGCCCGTGCGCCCAGGCGTTCGGGTGCAGCCCGCCGACATCGCCCCGTTTGACTTGGGCGAGGCGACTTCCCGCGTGGTCTTTGTGGACGGTTTCTACGCGCCGGACTTGTCCAGCCCGGCGTTCGACTCGGGTGTGCTGGTGACCGATTTACAGACCGCCTTGACGTCCCATGCCGCCGCCCTGGAGGCCCATTTGGGTCGCCAGATGGCCTTGGGCGACAACGTGTTTGCCGCGCTCAATACGGCCTATCTGCAAGACGCAGCCGTGCTGGTGGTGCCACGCCATATGACCTTGGCCGCGCCGGTGCATTTGTTGTTTGTGGCCACCCAGGCGGACACCGTGAGCCATCCGCGTTGCCTGGTGCTGGCCGAAGCCGGGTGCAGCATGACGCTGATTGAGGACTATGTCGCGCTGCAAGACGCTGCCAGCCAGGCCTACCTTGTCAACCCGGTCACCGAGCTGGTGCTGGCCGACCAGGCGCAAGTCACCCACGTTCGCGTGCAGCGCGATGGACCGCAGGCGTTTCACATCGCCAACAGTGCGGTGACCGTGGGGCGCAGCGCCAATTACCAGTCGGTGAGCGTGGCGATGGGGGCGCAGCTCTCGCGTTACAACCTGAGCGTGACGCTGGCCGAGGGCGCGGAGTGCGCCGTGGACGGGCTTGCGCTGGTGGGCGACAAACAAGTGGCCGACACCCACAGTTTTGTGGATCACGCCCAGCCACACGCCACCAGCCGCCAGTTGCACAAGTGCATTGTGGATGGCAGCGCGCGGGCCGTGTTCAATGGCCGGGTGATGGTGCGCCTCGGTGCGCAGCACACCGACTCCCAGCAGTCCAGCCGCAACCTGCTGCTCAGTGGCCGGGCCCAGGTCGATACCCAGCCGCAGCTCGAGATCTTTGCCGACGACGTCAAATGCACCCATGGCGCCACGATTGGTCAACTGGACGCAGAAGAAGTGTTTTATCTGCAAAGCCGTGGCCTGTCTGACAGCGTGGCGCGCCAGTTGCTGACCTACGCCTTTGGCGCCGAGATTCTGGATCGGATTCCCGTGCCCTCGCTCAAACACCAGTTGCAGCAGGTCATGCTGGCCCATACCGGGAGCCAGCCATGAACGCCCGCCTGACCGAGGTGGCCCCGGCTGCCTTTGATGTGGACCGCATCCGCGCGGACTTCCCCATTCTGCAGCTTGAGGTGCAGGGCCATCCGCTGGTCTACCTCGATAACGCGGCGTCAAGCCAGATGCCGCAGCAAGTCATCGACCGGCTGGTGCGCTACCAGACTTCGCAACACGCCAACATTCACCGGGCAGTACACACGCTATCTGAAATTGCCACGGCCGAATACGAGGAGGCACGGCGCAAGGTGCAGCGCTTCATCCATGCCCCGGACGAGCGCGAAGTCATCTTTACCAGCGGCACCACGGAGTCCATCAACCTGGTCAT
The DNA here is from genome assembly GCA_044339205.1 of Rhodoferax sp. Taxonomy (GTDB): domain Bacteria; phylum Pseudomonadota; class Gammaproteobacteria; order Burkholderiales; family Burkholderiaceae_C; genus Rhodoferax. The sequence continues at coordinate 28,884 of JBIIVW010000004.1, forward strand.
GCACGGGTATGGCCGCAAGTTCATCAAGGCGGGTGACGAGATCATTTTGACCACTCTGGAGCACCATTCCAACATCGTGCCCTGGCAAATGCTGGCTGAAGAAACGGGGGCGAAGATCCGCGTGCTGCCCATCAACGACGCAGGTGAGTTGTGCCTGGATGAGTTTGAGTCCTTGTTCAACGCGCGCACCCGACTGGTCGGAGTGAGCCATGTCTCCAACGCCCTGGGCAGCATCAACCCGGTCAAGCAAATGATTGCGCTGGCGCACAGCCATGGCGTGCCGGTGCTGGTGGACGGCGCGCAGGCGGTGCCCCACATGCCTGTCGATGTGCGGGACCTGGATTGCGACTTTTACGCCTTCTCGGGCCACAAGCTGTGCGGCCCCACCGGCATTGGTGTGCTCTATGGCAAGGCCGAGCTGCTTGAAAAAATGCAGCCTTTCAAGGGCGGCGGGGACATGATTTTGTCGGTCTCGTTCGAGAAAACGATCTACAACACCATTCCCTACAAGTTTGAGGCCGGCACACCGCCGATTGCCGCCGCCATTGGCTTGGGTGCCGCGCTGGATTACCTGAGCGCCATCGGCATGGACGCTATTGCAGCCCATGAGCAGTCCTTGCTGCACTACGCCACGCGCCAGATGAATGACATCCCCGGTCTGCGCCTGATTGGCACGGCGCAGCACAAGGCCGCCGTGTTGTCTTTCACCTTGCAGGGCGTGCACCCGCACGATGTGGGCACGCTGCTCAACCAGGAAGGCATTGCGGTGCGCACCGGCCACCATTGCGCCCAGCCTGTGATGACCCGCTTCAAGGTGCCGGCTACCACGCGGGCCTCATTTGCGTTTTACAACAGCATGGCGGAGGTCGATACGCTCATACAAGGCATTCGCAATGTGCAAAAGGTGTTTGCATAATGGCCGACTACAAAGCCCTTTACCAGGAAGTCATCCTGGATCACAACAAAAAGCCCCGCAACTACGGTACGCTGGAGCACCCCAGCCACCATGCAGAGGGCCACAACCCGCTGTGTGGCGACCACATCAGCGTCGACCTTCAACTGGAGGGGGACGCCATCGACCAGATCGCTTTCCATGGCGAGTCGTGTGCGATCTGCAAGGCGTCGGCGTCCATGATGACGGCTGCGGTCAAAGGCAAGACGCGTGAGCAAGCTGATGCTTTGACCCAGGAATTTTTGGCCATGGCCACGGGCAAGCTTGATTTGAACCAGCCCAACCAGATCGGGCGCTTGGCTGTTTTTGCCGGCGTGCGCGACCTGCCCACGCGCGTGAAGTGCGCCATTCTGCCGTGGCACACTTTGTTGGCGGCCTTCCATTCGCAAGGCACAGCCAGCACGGAATCGTGAAACTTTTCAGGAGGTCAGCATGCCAAAAATTGCAGAAATAGATGACACCCCCAATCCCAATGCCGTCAAGTTCACCTTGCATGAGCCGCTAACTTGGGGCGTCTCCCATTCTTATGAGAATGCAGAGCAGGCCAAGGACGACCCGCTGGCATCTGCGTTGTTCGCCATCCCCCATGTGAGCAATGTGTTTTACGTGGACCGCTGGCTCACCGTCACCCAAGACGGTGGTGCAGACTGGCCCGAGTTGGTGCGCCTCATTGCCCCGCCACTGCGCGCGGCACCGGCTGCGGCAGCGCAGTCGGCGGCGGCTGTGTTCGCAGCTCGAGCTTCGATTGCCGACCTCGGCGAGGAGGATCAGGCGCGCCTGGAGGCTATTTGCGACTTGCTGGACGCGCGCATCCGGCCTTCGCTGAAAGCCGATGGCGGTGACCTGCATGTGGTGGGGCTGGCGGGGAACTACCTCAGCATTCACTACCAGGGCGCCTGTGGCAGTTGCCCCAGCTCCATCTCCGGCACGCTGGGCGCCATCCAGAATCTGGTCAACACCATCGAGCCAGAGCTTGAGGTCATAGCCGTTTAGCCGATTCGTTAACCCTCAGGGCCAGCGTGCCTCGCCGTGTTTTTCGTCGCACTATTTTTTAAAGACTCACCATGCAAAACCCTGTTTCCGAGGTCCAGAACTTGTTACCAAAAACCTCCACCGACAAGGCCAAAATCAAGTTCTTGTTGCTCGAAGGTATTCATCCTTCCGCCGTGAAGCTGCTTCAGGCTGCCGGCTACTCGCAGATTGAGTGCTTGTCAGGCTCGCTGGATGGCGATGAGCTGAAGCAAAAAATGGCCGATGTGCATTTTGTCGGCATCCGGTCCCGCACCCAGCTCACCGCCGAGGTGCTGGCCCACGCTGCCAAGCTCGCGGCGATAGGCTGCTTTTGCATTGGCACCAATCAGGTGGATCTGGACGCCGCGAGGGAGCGGGGCATTGCCGTCTTCAACGCGCCGTATTCCAACACCCGATCCGTAGCCGAACTGGTACTGGCCGAAGCTATTTTGCTGATGCGCGGTGTGCCTGAAAAAAGCGCCATGGCGCACCGGGGCGGCTGGCTCAAGTCTGCCAGCCACTCGTTCGAGATTCGGGGCAAGACGCTGGGCATTGTGGGTTATGGCGCTATCGGTTCGCAGCTCTCGGTGCTGGCCGAATCCCTGGGCATGCAGGTGGTGTTTTTCGATGTGGTGACCAAGCTGTCTTTGGGTAACGCCCGCCAGATTCCCCGCCTGGAGGACTTGTTGACCCAGGCCGATGTGGTCACCCTGCATGTGCCCGAGACACCCGCCACGCAGGGCATGATGGGCGCTCTGGAGCTGGCGCTGATGAAGCCCGAGAGCGTGCTGATCAACGCCTCGCGCGGCACCGTGGTCGACATTGATGCGCTGGCGCTGGCCTTGCGGCAAAAGAAGCTGCTGGGCGCCGCCATTGATGTGTTTCCTGTGGAGCCCCAGAGCAACAACGACAGTTTTGAGTCACCGCTGCGCGGCCTGGATAACGTCATCCTCACTCCGCACATTGGCGGCTCCACCCTGGAAGCGCAAGAAAATATTGGTATCGAAGTGGCTGAGAAAATGATCAAGTACAGCGACAACGGCACCTCGATCTCGTCGGTCAACTTCCCTGAAGTCGCTTTGCCTGCCCACCCCGGCAAACACCGGTTGCTGCACATTCACCGCAATGTGCCTGGCGTGCTCTCCAGCATCAACCAGGTGTTCTCCGACAACCACATCAACATCTCGGCGCAGTACCTGCAAACGCGCGACTCGATCGGCTACGTGGTGATTGACATTGACACGGCCCACTCGGATGTGGCGCTGGCCAAGCTGGCCACGGTGCCGGGCACCTTGCGCAGCCGCATCCTGTTTTAGGCAGGTTGCATCGCAGATTGAGCTTGGTGATGGACACTTGGCGCGTGGTGGCAAACATCACCTGCGCGCGGTCGGGCAGATTATTTTGTGCCTTGCTTGATCTCACGCAGCTGAATTTCTTGTCCGCGGTGTCCGTTCTGTCAAACCACCCCAGAGTCCGGGGTTGCAGGATGCTGCGGCGAAAGCGAAAGCAGGCGCTCCACAATTCCTGTTCTATGGCGATGCGGCGTGGTGATGGCATAAAAACGCTCCTGCAACTTCGGAGACTGGCCCACGGACACAAGACTTCCAGAGCGCAATTCGTCTTGCACCACCACTTCAGGCAAAACCGTCAGCCAGCTGCTGTCGCGTGCAATCAGGCGCAACATGGCCATGTCATCCACCTCGGCACGCAGTCGCGGTATGACGCCTGACGCGGCACATAGCGCGTCAAACTGCGCCCTCACGGCGTGCCGTGGCCCTGGAACGGCGAGGTCTGCGCCATGCAAGTCTTCAGGCAGGCGCAAACTGTTGGCTTTCCAAATTTTGCTTGGCCCGACAAGAGACACAGCCTGACTGCCCAGAAACCGGCAATGCAGTGGGCGATCGGGGTCAGAGGGCACGGTTTCGTTGGCCAACACCACGTCGAGCTGGTGCTGCACCAGACGCCCAAGCAGCCCCTCCAGCAGGCCCGACTCCAAAGTCAGGACGACCGATGGATCGGTGAGTAGCGGGAGAATCCAGTTTTCCTGGTAGTTGCGCGAGAGCGTGGCCATGCTGCCGACCCTCAACCGGGTTATGCCTTCGCTTTGCCCTTGCAGCCGACCCAACATCTCTTGCCCGAGGCCAAAAATGGTTTCTGCATACGAAAGAACGAGTTGGCCCGTGTCGGTGAGCACTAAACGGCGCCCTTCCCGAGAAAACAAGTTTTCGCCCAGCCGTTCTTCCAACTGGCGTATCTGGGCTGAAAGCGCCGACTGCGAGGTGTGCAAATCCTCCGCCGCGCGAGTCAAATGCCCTAGTTTGGCAACACGCCAAAAATAAAACAAGTGATGGAAGTTGAGTTGTTCAAGATTCATAAAGCTAATTTATAGAACAATTATTAACTATCAATGTATTTTACAGAACAGTTATCAAGCGGCATCATCCACTGATATTCATAAAAAAAAGGTTTTCCCATGACTTTGCTCCTGGTCGCATCTACGTTGAGTGTCTGCATGTCCGGTGCGCTGATGCTCTTGGCGCTCTTGATGACACGTCGGTCAAACCGGCCCGACAGCACGCTCTGGCGTGTTTACAACCGATTGTCTGGCGCAGCCCTTGTGTTTGCTGTGCTTGCCGCCTTCATGGCCGCCCACACCGCGAACCTGCAGCCCTGGCTGAATCCGACCCGTTTGGGTATGGGCCTGGCAGTGCTGGTGCAGCTGCTGGGTACGGTGATTGGCGTGTTTTCATCCCGTTACCTTGAGGGTGAAAGTCGCCAAAGGCAATATGTTGGCGCATTGGCGGGCGTCATGGCTGCAGTGCATCTCTTGCTGCTGGCTGACCACTGGCTAGTGTTGATCGCCGCGTGGGCTTTGGTCGGTGTGGCTCTGCAGCATCTGCTGTGCTTCTATCCCGAGCGCCCCTTTGCCTTGCTGGCAGCGCACAAAAAACGTATTGCGGACCGGATCGCCGATGTTCTGCTTTCAGGCGCCGCGGTATTGGCCTGGGGCGAGGTGGGGAGCGGCTCATTCTCCGATCTATGGGCCCACATCGGACGGGAAGGTATGTCCACCCCACTGCATCTCAGCGCAACGTGTCTGGTGCTGGCGGTGGTGTTGCGCACAGCACTGTTGCCGGTTCATGGCTGGCTCATTCAGGTCATGGAAGCGCCAACCCCCGTTTCTGCCTTGTTGCATGCAGGGGTGGTGAATCTGGGTGGCTTTGTACTGATTCGTTTTGCGCCACTTCTGGAGCAAGCCACGCCAGCGCGCACGCTGTTAATTGTCTTCGGATTGGGCACTGCCGTGCTGGCAGGGTTGGTCATGTTGACCCGCATCAGCATCAAGGTTCGACTCGCATGGTCCACCGTGGCGCAGATGGGGTTCATGCTGCTCGAGTGCGGCCTGGGGCTTTACACCCTTGCCGCATTGCATTTGATAGGGCATTCACTTTACAAGGCTCACGCATTCCTGCGCGCTTCAAGCTCGGTGCGCGAGACCCGCCTGCAAATGATGCGGGGGACAGCGCCACCCGCGCCGATCAGCCTTTTGCTGGCCCCAGCCGTGGCCACAGCGGCTGTGCTGCTGGTGCAGACGCTGATTGATCAGGCGGCTTGGCCATGGTGGTGGAGCGCTGTGATGGGCTTGGCATGGGCGCCCATGCTATGGCTTGGCCATCAGCGCGGCAATGTTCGGGCGATCTGCTGGCAGGGACTATCCGGCCTGCTCATGATCGCTGGACTCACAGGGCTTGCCTTGTTGTTGCACAAGGTCCCATTTGGTGTTGACGATGTACCACATGACACCCTTGGCATGGTCACACTGTCCGGCATGGCGGCTTTGTATGCGTGCTTGACGGTTTTGCAACTTCGCCCGCAATCCCTGCGCACCTGGCGTCGATGGAGTTACGCCGGCTTCTACATTGACGAGGTTTACACCCGTCTGGCCCTCCAACTTTGGCCTACCCGCTGGACTCCGGCGGCAAGCCACACAGACACCCCCGTGGCGTCTGCGTTGGCAGCCAATGCCCGTAAATGAACAAAACTTCAGGAAAAAATCATGCCTACATCAAGCCCGAGCGTCGAGCTGAGTGACGAGACGACAAGTGTTTTAACCCCGGTTTCTGGCGGTACGCTGGATTGGGAAAGCCAAATTGAAACCGCGTGCGAACGGGCCTGCCAAGCCATTGCACCTGCCTGGCCTTTGGATCGCGCCATTGCTGTCAACCCGCACTGGTCGCGCATCGCTATGCCGGTGCGGCAGGTGGCGGCCCGCATGGCGGTCCTGGGCGGTTTGCAAGTGTTCCCAACGCGCGAGAGCCAGCAGCGGGCCTGGGACGAAGGCCGCATTACTGCAACTGACCTGAACCACGCCCTGACCCGAGTTTGTGGAGCGGCAGCGGCGCTCACACCTGCCCGGTGCCTGGAATCATTGCGTCAGGCCCCCAAGGTTGCCCAGTTGCCACTGCTGATTGAGGTGCTCGATAACGATCCGAAGCGCCACACCCGGCTGTCTTGGCGTCAGGCCATCACCCATCAAGTGAGCCAGACCTGTGCTGCCTACTTTGATGAACACCAGGCGGACTGGCAGCCCGAGCGTTCGGAAGGCTTGTACACGTTCTGGCGCAACACATTGCAGCACGACCATGGCATCGGCATGCTGATGGGGCTGCCCAAGCTCGGCAGCGCACTGCAGGCGCTCCCCTCGTCGCGTCAGGATGCAGAACGGTGGGTGCTCCAGCGCCTGGGGCTGCCGCAGGAGGTGTGGGTCGACTACCTGGAAGCGGTGTTGCTCACTGTGAACGGATGGGCATCGTGGTGCGCCTATCTTGGCTGGCAGGCCCGGCTGGAGGGGCGAGGTGACACCCACTTGCGTGAGCTGTTGGCCATTCGACTGGCTTGGAGCGTCATCTTGTTGGAATGCAAGGGAGATGTTGCCAACAGCCAGGCGTTCGCGGCACTGCAGGGTGAGTGGAGTCGTGCGCCAACGTTATTGAAGCAGGCAGAAGCTGCATTGCTGCTGGACGAAGTCTGGCAAGTTGCTCTGGAGATGGGGTACCAGCGAACGCTTGCACACAAACTCACCTCCGCTGCAAATGAAGGCGCAACACCGCGGGCGTACGAAGTCCAGGCGGCGTTTTGCATTGATGTGCGCAGCGAACCGATGCGCCGGGCGCTTGAAACGGTGTGGCCTGCCATACAGACCATAGGGTTCGCCGGCTTTTTTGGATTGCCGGCAGCCTACACCCCCTTGGCAACGCAGGCTCGGCGACCGCAATTGCCCGGACTGCTTGCGCCGGGCATCGAGGTGACAGACTCAATGGTGCCACGCGGCAGTGGCAACCAAAATACCAATGATGCTTTGCAAAATGCTGCCAGCCAGGCAAGGCGGGACCGGTTCGGCGTGACAGACCAGTGGCATGCGGCGAGTCGTTGGCCCGGGGCCGCGTTCTCCTTTGTGGAGGCCGCAGGTGTCGGCTACATCAGTCAGTTGGGGCAATGGTTCAAACCCGCCAACAGCGCCAGGGCGCGGGATGATCTTCATGGACTGTCTGCGCGCTACAGGTCTATGTGCCGGCCACAGATCATCGGCCTGGACGTGGAGGCCAAGGTGTCACTGGCCGCACGGATTTTGCACGCCATGGGTCTGGACTGCAAGCTCGCCCCCTTGGTGCTTTTGGTGGGCCACGGCAGTCAAACCAGCAACAATGCCCACGCTGCTGCGCTGGACTGTGGCGCATGCTGCGGCCAGACCGGCGAAGTCAACGCCCGCAGCCTGGCGCTGTTGCTCAATGAGGTAACTGTCCGTCATGGACTGGACAGCCAGGGCATCAGCATTCCAGCCGACACGGCATTTATAGCTGCCCTGCACAACACCACCACGGACGAAATAGAAGGCTTTGACCTTGATTTGCTGGCACCCGCCGCGCAAGCGCGCTGGGCCCGATTGCAGAGCGTCTTTGCCCAGGCCTGCGATCAGGTGCGTCGTGAACGGGCCCCGAAACTGGGGCTAAATCCACACGCTTCGCAAAGCGATCTGCTTGATCAGTTGCGCCGGCGTGCCAATGACGGTGCCCAGACACGCCCCGAGTGGGGCCTGGCGGGCAATGCCGCCTTCCTGATTGCGCCGCGGGCGCGCAGCCGTGGCACATTTCTGGATGGCCGCAGCTTCCTTCACGACTACGATGCCGCACAGGACGCCGATGGCAGCGTACTGGAGTTGCTGATGACGGCACCCATGCTGGTCACGCACTGGATCAACTGGCAGTACCACGCCTCCACGTGCGACCCCCTGCATCTAGGGAGTGGCAATAAAGTGCTTCACAACGTGGTGGGTGGGCACATCGGCGTGTTTGAGGGCAATGGTGGTGATTTGCGCATAGGTTTGTCGCACCAGTCGTTGCATGATGGCAAACGCTGGATGCATGAACCACTGCGCCTGACGGTCGTCATTGATGCGTCAGCGCAGGCTATTGAAGCTGTCATACGCAAGCACGCGGCGCTTCAGCGACTCCTGGCCAATGGCTGGTTATACCTGTGGCGCTTTGATGAAACTGGCTTGCAGCAATACGAGCTTGGCGATTGGAGCGCTCTGCAGTTGTCTGGCGGATGACCTTGCCTTGGAGCGCCAAAGCAAGAGCACGTCGACACAGGTCGCCAAATTTACTTCTTGACGGGTGGCAATTGCACGGCGTCAATCACGTGCACCACGCCGTTGCTGGCCATCACGTTGGCCTTGGTGACAATACCGCTGTCACCCACGGTCACAAAGTCGCCAGCCTTGCTGAGCTCGAGGTCGGCACCATTGACGGTTTTGACTTTGCCGCTCTTCACTTCGGCGGCCGTTACTTTGGAGGCCAGCACGTGGTAGGTCAGCACGCCCTTGAGCGCGGCGGCATCTTTGCCCAGCGCTTCCATGGTCTTGGCGGGTACCGCTTTGAACGCGTCGTTGGTCGGGGCGAACACGGTGAACGGGCCAGCGCCTTTCAGGGTGTCGGTCAAACCGGCGGACTGCACCAAACCGTTCAAGGTGCTCAGTGTCGGGTCAGCAGCGATGGTGTCTGCCACGCTGACAGGATTGGACGTGGTGGCGCAACCGGACAGCACAGCCACCAAGGTGGCAACGAGAGCAGTACGAAGGGAAGCAGAGGCAAAAGTGGTGCGGATGGACATGGGGGCTCCTGTTGAAAACCCATAGCGTATGAAATTTATGTGACAAGGTTGTGACATTTGCAAAGGGGAACGGAGGAGCCTTCGGGATTCAGTCACTTGACGCGGAGATTCATACGATGGGACAGGCTGCCTCACCGGTTCAGCCAGGTGATGGACAGCTGCAGCACCGTGGCAAACATGACCCAAGCCAAGTAAGGCAGGTTGGCCAGGGCGACCCACCGGGCGGGCCGCCAAATGACGCGCAGGGCCCACACCAGCGTGGCCAGCACCAGCACAATATCCACAGCGGCCAGCCGGTTGTTCTTCAGGCCAAACTGCAACGGGGTGAACGCGGCGTTGAACACCAGGTTCAGGCCGAACGGCAAAAAGACGCCCCAGCCGATTCGCTTCTTGAACGCCAGATACAGCACATAGCCAAAGCTGATGGCAATGATCACGTAAAGCACCGACCACACGGGTCCGAAGATCCACGCCGGCGGCGAAAAGAAGGGCTTCGCAAGGGTGCTGTACCAGTTGGCGGAATCGTTCATCAGTTTCTTTCAGGCGGCGCCGTGCGATGCGCATTGGGCGATCTCGGTCAAGGATAGGTGATCGATTGGAGCGGTGTCGGTGTCCGAGCGAACAGACTGAAGGCTCGTAGTCCGTCACCATGAAAGTCCTTTATTCAACACGTTTGACAGAAAGTAAATGACACCATGGCTTATCAAAGTATCAACCCCTCCAATGGCGAGGTTCTCCAGTCATTCGACACCGTGACTGACGCCCAGCTTGATCAGTCTCTGGCCGAGGCCCATGCCTGTTTCCAGACCTGGAAAAACACCAGTTTTGCGCAGCGTGCCGTCATCCTCAACAAGGCCGCCGGCCTCATGCACGCTCGCGTGGACGAATTCGCCAAGTTGGCTACCCTGGAAATGGGCAAGCGCATTGGCGAGGCCCGCGGCGAGGTGAATTACAGTGGTGACATCCTGGCTTACTACGCCGAGAATGCGGCCACCTTTTTGGCGCCGACCAAGCTGAATCCCAAGGTGGGCGAGGCGCACATGGAAAGCAGTCCTCTGGGCGTGTTGTTTTGCGTGGAGCCCTGGAACTTTCCGTACTATCAGCTCGCCCGCGTAGCCGGGCCGCAGCTCATGGCGGGCAACGTGTTGGTGGTCAAGCACGCAGGGTGCGTGCCCCAGTGCGCCATTGCATTTGAGCAGTTGCTGCTGGAGGCCGGTGCCCCCAAAGGGGCCTATACCAATCTTCTGATCTCGCACGACCAATCCAACCGCGTGATCGACGACCCGCGCGTCAAGGGGGTAGCACTTACCGGCGGTGTGAACGCCGCCCGCGTGGTGGCGGCGCGGGCAGGCCAGAACCTGAAAAAATCGTCCATGGAGCTGGGCGGTACCGATGCCTTCATCGTGCTTGACGACGCTGACCTGGATAAGACCGTTCCCTGGGCCGTCTGGGGACGCATGTTCAACAACGGCCAAACATGCTGTGCCTCCAAACGGTTCATTGTGCTGGACAGCATGGCCGACGAATTTTTGGCCCGTTTCAAGCTGGCGCTGTTGGCCTTGAAGCCGGGTGACCCGATGGATGAGGCCACCACGCAAGGTCCGTTGTCTACCGAATCCGCTTTGGTGCAGCTACTCCAGCAGGTGGATGACGCCGTAGCCCATGGGGCCGAGTTGCTCATCGGGGGGGCGCGCATTGACCGACCCGGCTCGTTCATGCAGCCCACCATCCTCACGGGCATCACGCCAGACAACCCGGCTTTTCGGGACGAGTTCTTTGGCCCTGTGGTGTCTTTCTACCGCGTCAAGACCGAGGCAGAGGCCATTGCCCTGGCCAACGATGCCGACTTCGGTCTGGGTGGCTCGGTCTGGACCCGGGACGTGGCACGCGGCCAGCGTGTGGCCAGCCAGATTGACACCGGCATGATGTTCGTCAACAACATCGATTGGACTGACGCGGAGCTGCCCTTTGGTGGCATCAAAAACTCGGGCTATGGCCGCGAGTTGGGCAACATGGGCATTCAGGAGTTTGTCAACAAAAAGCTGGTGCGCACCGCCCAGCTCGACGCCCCGGCCTGATTGGCTTTAGCGCCCCAGCACGGGGAACAGTTTCACCAGCCCGTCCGACATCACTTCGACCGACAGGGCCGCCAGGATCAGCCCCATCAGGCGGGTCATGACGTTGATGCCGGTCTTGCCCAGCCCCCGGGCAATGGGCTGGGCCAATGAAAAGCACAGGGCGGTCGTCAGTGCCACGATCACGCCAAACCCCACCAGCGTGGCGAGTTGCCAGAACGTGACCGCCTTGTCGGCCAAAATCACCACGGTGGACATGGTGGCCGGGCCGGTCAGCAGCGGTATGGTCAGCGGCACCACGGCAATGCTGGCGCGGGCTGCTGCCACATGCAGCTCCTCTTCGTTGGACTTGGCCTCGGCCGGTTGCGCGTTGAGCATCGACAAGGCCGAGGTCATCAGCAGCATGCCCCCGCCGACCTGAAAGCTGGCCAGAGAAATACCGAAGAACTGCAGGATGTGCAAGCCCATCAAGGCGCTGACGGCAATCACCACAAAGGCACTGAACGACGAGATCAGGATGGTGCGCCGGCGCTGCGCACTGGTGAAGTCATGCGTGTAGTGAATGAAAAATGGCACGATGGCCAGGGGATTCACGATGGCCAGCAAGGTGACGAGGGGTTTGAAATCCATGGTGGTGTTCTTTGCGTCTTGAGGCGGCCGCTCAGCGTCCGCCGGTCACATCCAGCAGGGTGCCCGTCGTGTAGCTCGATGCATCGGACAGCAACCACACAATGGCCTGGGCCACCTCGTCGGCACTGCCGGCGCGCTGCATGGGTACCAGGGGAGCCATTTGGCGGGCCCGGTCGGGCTGGCCACCCGAGGCATGAATGTCGGTCTCAATGATGCCGGGGCATACCGCGTTGACCCGAATCCCCTCCAGCGCCACCTCTTTGGCGAGGCCGATGGTGAGGGTGTCGATGGCGCCCTTGCTGGCCGCGTAATCCACATACTGTCCCGAGCCCCCCAGTCGCGCTGCGGCGCTCGATACATTGACGATCACGCCACCGCTGCCCCCATGGCGTGTGCTCATGCGCTTCACGGCCTCGCGCGCGCAGACAAAACTGCCCACCACGTTAATGTCAAACATGCGCTTGAGTCGTTCCACGCTCATCTCGTCCACGCGGGCTGCCACGTCCACCACCCCGGCGTTGTTGACCAGTGCCGTGAGGCGCCCGAGTTTGGCGTCAATTTTCTGGAACATGGCCATGACTTGGGCTTCAATGCCCACATCGGCCTGCACGGCCATGGCGTTGCCGCCCTGGGCGCGAATCTGACGCACGATCTCGTCGGCAGCGAGTGAATTGGCGGTGTAGTTGACCGCCACGGCGTAGCCGCGTTGGGCTGCGAGCAGGGCAGTGGCGGCACCGATGCCGCGCGAGCCGCCAGTGATAAGAAGTGTAGGGTTCACAGTGTGTCCTGCGGGTTGTGGGAAATTAGGTTAAAACCTGCGCTCGGGTCAGCGCATGTTAGCCGCAGCTTGCAGCCCTCACGCTAAAAACAAGCCACAAATAACCGACAAGGAGACGAACTTGACCACCATCGACTACTATTTTGCCCCGCAAAGCCCCTGGACGTATCTGGGCCATGCCCGCTTGACGGAGATCGCCCGCGCAGCACATGCCGATGTGCGTGTGTTGCCGGCCGACTTTGGCCAGGTCTTTGCGGCCTCGGGTGGCCTGCCTTTGCCCAAGCGGGCCCCCCAGCGCCAGGCTTACCGGCTGCAGGAGCTGGCCCGTTTCCGGGATCATCTGCAGTTGCCGCTGACGGTGCAGCCCCGCTTTTTCCCGGTGGCGGCTGACCCGTCGGCCCGGTTGATCGTGGCGGTGGGTCTGCACGACGACATGGCAGCAGCCATGCGCCTGAGTGGCGCGGTATTTGCGGCCGTGTGGGCGCAGGAGCGTGACATTGCCAGCCCTGAGGTGCTGGCCGAGTTGTTGGCAGAGTGCAGTCTGCCGGCGCAGCGGCTGGACCAGTCGTTTGATGCGGCTGTCCAGGCGGTCTATGACGCCAATACCCGTGCTGCGCTGGACGCTGGCGTCTTTGGAGCGCCCAGTTACTGCGTGGATGGCGAAATTTTCTGGGGCCAGGACCGGCTTGACTTTTTGGCCCGCAAGCTCAAGGTGTCGATGGACATACAGGCCTGAGCCCACCCGAATCCAAGGTTTTCCTCCTTCAGAGGTGTTTTATGCCTTTTACCCCAATTTTTAAGCCTTTTTACCCTCTGGCCGGCGTATCCATTGCTCAGGTAGCCATCATATTCATAGCGTTTTTGGGTTTGATGCAGACTCTGCCAGCCGCCAGCCAGCCCTACAGCGGGCCGCTGTTCGATGCCCACCTTCATTACAACGAAGAGGCCTGGAACGGCCAGGTCGGGCCGCACCCTGTCAGCGATGTGCTGGCCCGCATGAAACGCAACAACGTGCAGGCGGTGGTCGCCAACTCGCGCCCCAACGACGGTACGCGGGCCTTGGCAGACGCGCGGGAGGCCACCCGCGCCGCAGGTGTCACGGTCATTCCGTTTGTGCGCCTGTACCGCAACCGCGCGGACTACGACAACTGGTTTCGGGATGAGTCGATTTTTGAGATGGTGCAGGCCGAGCTGGCCCTGGGCACGGGCAGCGGTCCCTACCGGGGCTTGGGTGAGTTTCACCTGTACGACAGCGCCAACGCCAATGGCGTGGTCGCCAAGAAGTTGATGACCCTGGCCGACGAGAAGGGCCTGGCGGTGCTGGCCCACGTGGACGATGTAGCCATCGACCTGCTGATGGCCAACACCCCGTCCAGGGGGCAAAAAACGCGTCTGATCTGGGCCCACACCGGCATTGGCGGCGCCTCTGCCGAGCGGGTCGACGCGCTGCTGGGTCGCTACCCTTTGCTGATGGGCGAGTTGTCGTACCGGCCCGGCCTGACCTGCGAAGGCGGGCGACTCTGCCCCGAATGGCGTGCTTTGGTGCTGAAATACCCGACCCGTTTCATGCTGGGCTCGGACACCTGGGTCAACCAGCGCTGGCTCTACTACGACGAGCTCATGCAGGGCTACCGCACTTGGCTGGGTGACTTGCCGGCTGTGGTGGCGCGCAATATCGCCTGGACCAATGGCGCCTCGGTTTTTGGGCTGAGATAAGGCCGCCGATTTTTCAACCTGGCCTCAACGACAAATCCACATGCTTCAACTGCACCACTACCCCAGTACCGCCGCCATGGCGCCCCACATCGTGCTGGAAGAAATCGGCGCACCCTTTCTATTAGTGCATGTGGACCGCCTGGCCCACGCTCACAAGACCCCGGCCTACCTCCAGCTCAATCCCAACGGCCTGATCCCGGTGCTGGTGGATGGCGATCTGGTGCTGTACGAAACCGCGGCCATTTGCCTGCATTTGTGCGATACGCATCCTCAAGTCGGGCTGGCACCGGCCCTGGGCACCGTCGACCGGGCCCACTTTTACAAATGGATGGCTTGGCTGACCAACAGCCTTCAAGCGACCCTGATCGTCTATTTTTATCCCGAGCGCTGGGTGGATGACGGCAACACTTCCGGTGTGGCGCAGGTCAAGGCGCATGCCGAACACAAGGTGGGCGCCTTGCTGGACCAACTGGACGCCGAGCTGGCTCGCCACGGCGGACCATGGTTGTTGGGCGACGCCTACAGTGCTGTGGACCCGTATGCCCTGATGCTGGGGCGCTGGACGCGTGGATTCGCCTCGCCCCCGGCCCGCAGTCGCCCCCACTTGGGGCCGTATTTGCACAGGGTGCTGGCGCGCCCGGCCGTGCAGCGGGTATTTGCCACCGAGCAGTTGGCCCAGCCTTGGGTCTGACGCCCAAGCAGACCTTCGTTCAGCGGCCGGAGCGCTCCAGGTAGCGTTTGCGCCAGAAAAACACCACCAAGCTCAGCGCAGTCAGGGCCATGAAGCCAAGGGTGATCCAGAAGCCGCCTGATTTGTGCAGCAGTGGGATGAACTCAAAGTTCATGCCAAAGATGCCGGCAATCAAATTCAGGGGCAAGAAAATCGCGGTCAATACCGTGAGCGTGCGCATGATCTGGTTGGTGCGGTGGCTTTGCGCATTGAAGTGCATCTGCACGGCCGTTTCAGCGCTTTGCTCCAGCCGGCGGACATGGTGAACCACGCGTTCAATGTGCTCCAGCACGTCGCGGCTGCGCACCTGGAGCAGGTCTTGCTCCCGCTGACCCTGAGGTGTCTCGGCCTGAGGCCAGCTCTTGAGGGCTTCAATCCAGTCCTGCAGGGCCGAGCGCTGGTCATCGCAAATTTCATCCAGGTGGTGCAGCGCCAGTCGGGCTTCGAGCATCGTGGCCCAGTTATTGAAGCGGGTTTTGGGGCTCAGCAGCTCCAGTTGCCAGTGGTCGAGCTGCTGCGTGAGCTGGCGGCGCAGGTCGAGGTAGCCGTCCACCATCTGGTTGACCAGGCGCAGCATCATGTCGGCCGGGCTGGCCGGGATACCGCGCGCACCGGCAGAGCGGCTGTCCGGACCGCCCGTCGCCCGCGTGTCGGTCTGGCTGGCGGCCAGCAAGCGTGCAGCGTAAGCTTCCCTTACGGCGCAGTCGGTCGGATGAACGCTCAGCAAAACCCGGTCAAACACCGCAAAGCCCACCGGGCTGGTGTCAATGCGCCGCAAGATGGGCGGTCCGCCGCGCTTGGGCAGCCGATGTTGCGGTACGCCCACCTGGCTGAGTTCGTGCTCGCTGTGACCTGCGGCCAGCCGGTGAAACACCAGCAGGTCGTACTGCGAGGTGTAGTCATAGCGCGATGGCAGTTGTTGGTTCAGCAGGTCGGAAATATGCAGGTCAACGAGCTCGGTACCACTCAAGCGCTGCAACGCGGCCTGAATCCTGACCTGCATGGCCTCCAGTTCGGGTCGGGTGCACGCGATCCACAGGTAATCTTTCTCGCTCAGGAGGGCGCTGGCCAACGGGTCCGACTCCAGATTTTCGGCCACGTGGGTGGCGTTGACAGTGAAAATTCGCATGAAATGGACCTGCAGACCCTTTAGGATATGAAATAGGCCTCTAGCCGGCGTATCTATTGTGTTGAAAGCTATTGTTTTTGTAATAAACGGGCGGCATCCAGGGCGAAATACGTCAATACCCCATCGGCACCTGCCCGTTTGAAGGCCAGCAGGCTTTCCATCATCACGGCATCGTGGTCGAGCCAGCCGTTCAGGGCAGCGGCCTTGAGCATGGCGTATTCGCCGCTCACCTGGTAGGCAAAGGTGGGCACTTTGAACTCATCCTTTACACGCCTCACCACGTCCAGATACGGCATGCCGGGCTTGACCATCACCATGTCGGCGCCCTCGGCAATGTCCATCGCCACCTCGCGCAGCGCCTCATCTGAATTGCCCGGGTCCATCTGGTAGACCTTTTTGTTGCTTTTGCCGAGGTTGCCCGCCGAACCGACCGCATCACGGAACGGGCCATAGAAGGCGCTCGCGTACTTGGCGCTGTAAGCCATGATGCGGGTGTGGACAAAATGGTTGGCCTCAAGCGCCTGGCGAATCGCACCGATGCGACCGTCCATCATGTCACTGGGGGCCACGATGTCGACGCCAGCCGCTGCTTGGGCGAGCGCCTGTTTCACCAGCATCTCAATGGTGGCGTCGTTCAGGATGTAGCCGTTCTCAAGCGGGTTGGGGTCGGGCAGACCGTCCTGTCCATGGGTGGTGAAGGGGTCCAGCGCCACATCGGTCATCACGCCGAGCTCGGGAAACTCTTTTTTGAGGGCCTGCACCACGCGTGGCACGAGCCCGTCCGGGTTCATGGCTTCGCGGCCGTCGGGCGTTTTCAGCGCAGGATCAATCACCGGAAACAAGGCCATGACCGGAATGCCCAGGCGTACACACTCTTCGGCGACTGGCAGCAGCAAGTCCAGACTCAAGCGTTCCACGCCCGGCATGGAGCCAATCGGCTCACGCTGTTGTTGTCCATCAACAACAAACACCGGATAAATCAGATCGTGTGGGGTGAGGGCGTTTTCACGGACCAAATTGCGCGTAAAAGCGTCGCGACGCAGGCGGCGTGGGCGACCCAAAGGGTAGGGAGCATAGGTAGTCATAGCGGAAAAGTGTAATCGGGGAACGCTTTTTGTCGTCCAGCGGACAAAAAATCATCTTATTACTTGATAAACATCGCAAATTTTGTTAAATTCATCCCGGGCAGTTCGCTGCCTCCCGCTTTTCCTCCCTGAGCGGGGCCTTGATGTGTGACAGCAAATAGGCTTACCACCCCAGCCCTGTGCTGGGGTTTTTTTTGCCCGCGCCACTCCCATTCCCTTCAGGGCTAAACTGCTCTGATGCTCTGGATCAAGTCACTTCACATCGTTTTTGTTGCCAGCTGGTTTGCTGGCCTCTTTTATTTGCCTCGTATCTTTGTCAACCTGGCCATGGTGTCGCCAGGCTCGGTGGCAGAGCGGGACCGCCTGCTTTTGATGGCGCACAAATTGATGCGTTTCACCACTATCCTGGCGGTTCCCGCCGTCGCACTGGGCCTTTGGCTCTGGGTTGTTTACGGCATCGGCTGGGGGCCGGGCAACGGCTGGATGCATGCCAAGCTGGTGGTGGTGGCGCTGGCGCTGGGCTATCACCACGCCTGCGGTCGGATGCTCAAGAAGTTTGTGCGCGGTGAGAGCATTCGCAGCCACGTCTGGTATCGCTGGTTTAACGAGGTGCCGGTTCTGTTGCTGTTGGTCGCCGTGGTTTTAGTGGTGGTCAAGCCGTTCTAGACGCCATAGGCTCGATGCACAAGACTTCTGCCTGGCCCCTGTCGGTGGTGTATGCCGGGCTGATTGTGTATGCCAGCCTGTACCCGTTTACCGACTGGCGTGACCAAGGTATTTGGCCCTGGACGTTCCTGAGTGCCCCGTTACCAAAATACTGGACCGGCTTTGACGTCGCGGTCAATGTCGTGGGCTACGTGCCGCTGGGGTTTCTATTGGCGCTCACCGCCTTGCGCACGGGCCGTGCGTCGTTTGCCATTGGCCTGGCCACTTTAGCGGCAACAGTCCTGTCACTGGGGATGGAGTCCTTGCAAGGGTATTTGCCGGTTAGGGTGCCTTCCAATGTCGACCTTGGGCTGAATGGTCTGGGCGCCTGGATGGGCGCCGTTTTGGCATGGTCCCTTGAAAAGCTGGGTGTCATCGACCATTGGAGTCGCTTCAGGTCTCGCTGGTTTGTGGCCGATTCCCGTGGCGCCCTTGTGCTGCTGGCACTGTGGCCGCTGGCTTTATTGTTCCCCGCCGCCGTTCCTTTTGGTTTGGGGCAAGTGTTGGAGCGATTGGAGGCCGCTTTGGTCGATGCGCTGGTGGACACGCCTTTTCTGGAGTGGTTGCCGGTCAGGGACATTGAACTGCAGCCCCTGGTGCCGGGCATGGAGCTGGTTTGTGTCGCCCTCGGGGTGCTGATCCCCTGTTTGTTGGGTTTTTTTGTTATTCCGTCAGTGGGGCGGCGCCTGTGGTTTGCGTTGATGCTTTTCGCGGCTGGCATGAGTGTGACAGCACTCTCCGCCGCATTGAGCTTTGGGCCTGAGCATGCGTGGGCGTGGTTCAGTCTGCCGGTCAGATTGGGGTTGGTTGGCGCCGGCGCCTTGGCCTGTGCCGCACTGGGGTTGCCCCGGCGCGCCGTTCTGGCAATGGTGTTGCTGGCGCTGGGGTTCTATTTGAGCCTGCTCAATCAATCGCCCGCCAGCCCCTATTTTGAGCAAACGCTGTCCGCCTGGGAGCAAGGCCGCTTTATCCGATTTCACGGGCTGGCGCAGTGGCTGGGTTGGCTGTGGCCCTATGCCGCTTTGGTTTATCTGCTGATCCAGGTCGGTGAAGGCGCACCGAAAAAACTAGAATCGTCCGCATGACTGAAACTATATCTGGCGCCGGCGCGTGCGCATCAGGGGCCGTGCAGGCCAATTCTTACTACGAAAGACACATTTTTTTCTGTCTCAATGAGCGAAAAAATGGCGAGGACTGCTGCGCTTTGCACCAGGCGCAGGCAGGCTTTGAGCGCTGCAAAAGCCAAGTCAAGGATGCAGGCCTGGCCGGTCCGGGGCAGGTCCGTGTCAACAAGTCGGGTTGCCTGGACCGCTGTTCTGCTGGTCCGGTGGCGGTGGTGTATCCCGAGGCGGTTTGGTACACCTTTGTTGACAACGAAGACATTGACGAAATCGTGGAGTCACATCTGAAAAATGGCGTGGTGGTCACGCGTCTTCTCGTGCCCGCAGCAGCAGGTCGTTAGGCTCAATCACGTCGCGCGCTTTTCTGGCGCTCATCTCGGGCCGTCAAAATGACGGTAAATTCAAATTTTTGCCGGCCCCCGTGAAGGGGTCGGGACTTACTTCCAGCTATGAAAAAACTCTTACTCCCTCTGCTTGCAGCATGGTGTTTCACTGTGTCTGCGCAAACCGTTCAAGCGCCTGAAATTGCAGCGCGGTCGTATTTGTTGTTTGATGTCACGTCCAACCAGATGCTGACGGAAAAAAACATTGACTCTCCCGTGGAGCAGGCGTCTCTGACCAAGCTGATGACCGCCTATATCGTTTTTGATGCGTTGCGCAGCAAAAAAATCGACATCAAACAGACTTTGCCCGTGAGTGAGCGGGCCTGGAAAATGCCAGGGTCCCGTATGTTCATTGACCCCAAGATGATGGTGCCCGTGGAGGACCTCATCAAGGGCATGATCGTGCAAAGTGGCAACGATGCCACAGTGGCGCTGGCCGAAGGCGTGGGCGGCACGGTAGAGCGTTTTGTGCAGTTGATGAATGATCAGGCCAAGGCGCTGGGCATGAAGTCCACCAGCTACAAAAATCCGGAAGGCCTGACCGAAGCGGGGCACACCACCACAGCGCGCGATCTCAGTATTTTGT
>JBIIVW010000269.1:0-4562 GCA_044339205.1 Rhodoferax sp.
GCAGCGCGCAGCATGTCGCCGGTCGAGATTTGGGGAATGCCGAATTTTTGGCAGATGAAGGTGGCTTGTGTGCCTTTGCCAGCGCCTGGTGCGCCCAACAGAATCAGTTTCATGGTTGTCCTCGGATTGGTTTAATTATTCAGCACTTCAGCCCTGCCTTGATTCGATCAGGGAGCGGTGCTTGTTTGGTTTTAAGAATAGCACGGCACAGCCTGCGCCTGGCTTACGTCACGGCTTGTCATTCAAAGAGCTTGCGAACCCGTTCCAGGTCTTCGGGGGTGTCAACGCCGCCACCCGGTACGTGGCTTGTGACATGAACTGCAATACGGTGGCTGTGCCACATGGCGCGCAACTGCTCCAGCGCTTCGATGAGCTCCAGGGGCGCCGGTGCCAGGCCTGGAAATTGCCGCAAGAAGCTCACCCGGTAGCCGTAGATGCCGATGTGGCGCAAAGGCGCCGGGTTGGGCAGCGTGCCAGGTTGGTCCCGCCAGTGCGGAATCGCTGCGCGACTGAATAGCATCGCCTGATTCTGCGCGTCAAGGACGACCTTGACCACGTTGGGATTGATGAAGTCGGGCCAGTTGTCAATGGCATGGGCCGCGGTGCTCATGCTGGCCTGAGGTTGCTGCTCCAGCAACCGGGCAACGGAGTTCACCAGCGCGGGTTCGATCAAGGGCTCGTCACCCTGCACATTTACCACGATGTCGTTGTCTTTGAGCTGGAGCAAGTCACAGGCCTCGGCCAGCCGGTCACTGCCAGACGGGTGATGGGCGCCGGTGAGCACCGCATCAACACCATGTAAAGAACACGCCGAGAGAATAGCCTCATCATCGGCGGCAACCACGACGCGCCCGCCCGCCGCTGACATCACCCGTTGGGCGACACGCACCACCATGGGTATACCGGCAATGTCAGCCAGCGGTTTGTTGGGCAGGCGTGTGGACCCCAGGCGCGCCGGGATCAATACCGTGAAGCTCACAACCCCAACTCCTCGTCGGTCATGGGGCGTGCCTCGGATTCCAGTAAAACGGGAATGCCGTCTCGTACAGGGTAGGCCAGTCGCGCACTGCGGGAGGTCAGTTCCTGCTTTTCGCGGTTGTATTCCAGAGGGCCCTTGGTGACGGGGCAAACCAGCAGTTCAAGAAGTCGTGTGTCCATGGGGCAATGATAGCGGTGGGGGAGGCCGCGTCGCCAGCAAAAAGGCCAGTCTTGCGTCAAGTTGAGCCAGGAACTCGGGCTCGGGCGTGAAGATCAGGGGAACCGCCAGCGCGTCTGGTAAAACCGACCAGAGCTTGACTGCATCTTTTTCGGTGCAAATCACCGTGTAGCCGGCGTATTCATTGGCGTTATATCCGCTGAAATCATAGTGATCAGGCAGGGCAATTGTATGCACCAGTGGCAGTCCTTGGGCGCGAAGCATGGAAAAAAAGGCCTCCGGCTTGGCGATGGCAGCCAGCGCCAGCAGGGGCGGGGCGCCTGGCCGGGCCAGATCGCTCAGGGCCACACGGCTGGCGTCTGCTCGCACGGCATAGGGCGCGAGGGATCGCAGCGCGGTCAGGCCGGCAAATGCAGGGTGGGCGCCGGTGTGCAGCACCAGGTCAACCGGGCGTGGCCAAGGCTCGCGCAGCGGGCCAGCCGGCAAGAGCCAGCCATTGCCAACGCCTCGGTCGTCAAACACGCAAATCTCCAGATCGCGGGCCAGGGCCAAGTGCTGCAGGCCGTCGTCACACACGATGACTTGCGTGTCGGGGTAATGAGCTAGCAAAGCCCTGGCGGCATCTACCCGGCGGGCTGCGACAAAAACTGGGGCGCTGGTGTTGCGTTTTGTCAGCGCGGGCTCGTCGCCGACCTCGGCAACCGGGCTCTGTTCAAACACCTCGCGGCAGTCTTTAGCCGTGCGGCCATAGCCTCTTGAAACAACGCCCACCTTCAAACCTTGGGCCTGCCAGTGGCGAACCACGGCCATGACCACCGGTGTTTTACCCGAGCCGCCCACCACCACATTGCCCACCACAACGACCGGGACCGGCAGGTGCGCGACTTGAAGCACGCCCCACCGATAAAGGCTGCGTCTGACGGCGGCTACCGCGCCCAAAAACAAGGCAATGGGCGACAACAGCCAGGCTAAAGCACCACGTCGCGTCCAAGTGCGGGTCAGGATGCGTTGCAACGCAGGCTCACGCGTTGCCAATGACATGGCGCTATTTGGCTGCGGCGGCGTTGGCCGACTGGGTGGCAAAGGTGATCTGGTTGAGACCGGTGCGCCGCGCTGCTTCCATTACCGTGATGACGGCTTGGTGCCGGGCGCTGGCATCGGCGCTGATGATCACCACCGAGTCTTTGCCAGCCTTGGCCCCCTGCAGCAACGCTGCACCCAATTCTTCGGGGCTGCGGCCCGGGACGGCGATGCGGTTGACTGTGTAGTCGCCTTCACTGCTCACAGTGACCAGCACTTCCTTGGGGTAGTCGCGCTGCGCATCCGCGTCGGCCACGGGCAGCTTGAGTTGCAGTTCGGTGAACTTGCTGTAGGTGGTGGACAGCATCAAAAAGATCAGCACCACCAGCAGGACGTCGATAAAGGGGATCAGGTTGATCTCGGGCTCTTCTGTTTGGCGAGGTCGAAAATTCATGGTTTGCGCAGGGTGTTGAGGTGGCGCACCAGCCGCTCGGAAGCCAGCTCCAGCGTGAGCAGATAACCATCAACCCGCGCCCGGAAATAGCGCCAGAAAATCAGGGCCGGTATGGCCACAATCAGGCCGAACGCGGTGTTGTACAAGGCAATGGAGATGCCGTGCGCCAACTGCGCCGGGTTACCACCTGCGCTGCCGCTGGCCGGACTCTGGGAGCCAAATATCTCGATCATGCCCACTACGGTGCCAAACAGACCCATGAGCGGTGCGGCCGAGGCGATGGTGGCCAATGCGCTCAGGTAGCGCTCCAGACGGTGTGCCACGACCCGCCCGGCGCCTTCCATGGATGAGCGCAAGTCGTCTTCACTACAGCGCGGGCTGGCGTTCAGCGCCCGAAAGCCGCTGGCCAGCACCTCACCCAGGGCCGAGTTTTGCTCCAGCTGCGAAACCACGTCAGGGGACGGTACTGAGTTGCGTGAAACATTCAACACTTCATCGAGCAATTTCGGAGGGGCCACTTTCGAGGTCTTGAGGCTGATGAACCGCTCGATGATGAGCGCCAGGGCCAGGATGGAGCAGGCAATCAGGGGCCAGATCGGCCAGCCTGCGGCTTGTATGATTGAAAACAAATTGGGTCTCCGCGCAGATGAAAAGCTCGGTAATTATGGCCCACGTCCCCTCCCCAATACCGCCCAAAGCGGCAATTTAACCCATGCCTGAACCCCTTATGCCCCCGTTGGCACCCCGAATCTGGCCGGTTGGCGCGCTTTGCCGTGCCATTGCCGACGCGCTGGAGGCCCGGTTCAACCCCGTCAGTGTGCGCGGCGAGATTTCGGGTTTCTCGCGCGCCTCCAGCGGGCACTGCTATTTCACCCTTAAAGACGAGTCTGGTCAGTTGCGCTGCGCGATGTTTCGCCGAGCTGCAGGCTCGCTTGATTTCAGCCCGCGCGATGGCGAGTTGGTTGAGGTGCGCGGCCGTTTGGGGGTGTATGAACCGCGAGGCGACCTGCAGCTGATCGTGGAGGGCATGAGCCGGGCAGGGCAGGGCGCGTGGTTCGAGCAATTTTTGAAGCTCAAGGCCAAGCTGGAGGCCGAGGGCCTTTTTGACGCCGCCCGAAAGCGCACCTTGCCGGTCATGCCACGCGCCATCGGCCTGGTCACCTCTCTGGGCGCAGCAGCGCTGCACGACGTGATGACTGCCTTGCAGCGGCGCGCGCCTCACATCCCGGTCATCCTGGCGCCTGCGGCAGTGCAAGGCAACAACGCCCCAGCTGAGTTGATACAGTCGCTATTAAATCTATATGCGCTAGCCAAGGAAACACGCCGGCTAGAGGCTGATTTGGTTAATATTTCATCTAAAAATGCCCCGAAATCGGTCCCTGTCATTGACGTGATCCTGCTGGTGCGCGGGGGCGGGTCCATGGAGGATTTGTGGGCTTTCAATGATGAGCAGTTGGCCCGTACGCTGGCGATAAGCCCGGTGCCCATTGTTTGCGGCGTGGGCCACGAGACCGACTTCACCATCGCTGATTTTGTGGCTGACCTGCGAGCACCCACTCCCACGGCAGCAGCCGAGTTGGTGGCGCAGCCCCGCGAGGTGTGGCTGGGCGCTCTCGACATCGTTGCGCGCCGTCTTCAAGATGCGGTGGTTCGGCATCTGGACCGGCAAAGTCAGCGGCTGGACTTGACGGTGGCCCGGTTGGGCCGTCCGTCAGCGCTGGTAGGCCGTCAGCGCCTGCGGTTGGCCTCCAGCGCCCAGCGGTTGCAATCGTCCGCCCTGCATTTTTTGAAGCAAAAATCGCAAGAGTTGCAAACTCTTGAGAGCGCCCTGCCCACTGCGATGCAGCGTGGCCTGCAGCGGCGGGACGAGCGCCTGCAGCGGGCCGCGCTGCGACTGGGCTTGCTGGACCCGACTCTTGTGCTGCAGCGCGG
>JBIIVW010000270.1:0-4561 GCA_044339205.1 Rhodoferax sp.
CCATGGACAGCGCTTCGCCTGGCGCCACGATGACGTGGTCCAGCACCCGCACATCAATCAGCGCCAGTGTGGTTTTAAGGGTTTGAGTCAGTGCCTCATCGGCGCGGGAGGGTTGCACCGAGCCGCTAGGGTGGTTGTGTGCCAGCACCACGGCGCTGGCCTGGTGGTGCAGGGCGCGCAACACCACCTCACGGGGGTAGACGCTGGTTTGGGTGAGCGTGCCCCGAAACAGCTCCTCCATGGCCAGCAGTTTGTTTTGCACATCCAGAAACAGCACCGCAAACACCTCATGTGGTTTGGCCGCCAGGTGCAACTGCAGGTAGTGTTTGACGGCATCCGGCGTGGCAAACACGGTGCGCTCCTTGAGTGTTTGGCTCAGTGCCCGGCGCGACAATTCCAGCACGGCCACAATCTCTGCCCGCTTGGCAGGGCCAAGGCCCTTGATGCGCTTGAGGTCGTCCGTGGTGGCGTGCAGCAGGCCGGCAATGCCGTCAAAGCCCTCGGCATCGTCCGCGTTTTTCTTCAGCTCCAGCAGCTCCTGCGCCATTTGCAGCACACCTTTGCCCTGGATACCGGTGCGCAGCAAAATCGCCAGCAGTTCCACGTCGCTCAGGGCGCCGGGGCCGCGCGCCAACAGCTTTTCTCGGGGGCGGGCGTCTGGGGGAAGGTCTTTGAGCGGCATGGGGCGGTCTTTTAGAATGAGGCCCAGTTTATTCGCCAATCAGGCCAGCCCTGGGTTGGCTTTTTCAAACCCTTATTCGGGATATTCATGACTTCCACGCCTGCTCTTGTTGAACCCGGTTCATTTTTGACCCTGCATTACCGCATGGGTGGGCCCGCCGGGGAGGTCATCAGCACCTTTGATGGCAAGCCCGCCACGCTCACCCTGGGCACTGGCGAGTTGTCGCCCAACGTGGAGGCCCGTTTGATCGGCTTGACCGAAGGTACTCGCACCACGTTTGAGATACCCGCCGGTGAGGCCTTTGGCCAGCGCAACCCCGAGATGCTGCAGTGGTTGGCGCGTAGCGAGCTCACCGCCATGGGCGACCCCGCCGAGCAGTACCAGGTGGGTGATGTGGTGCATTTCCCCACCCCTGACGGGCAAGGCCAGTTTGCCGGCTCGGTGCAGCAGCTGCGCACGGACGACAAGGGCGAGGCCGTGTTGTTTGACTTCAACCACCCGCTGGCCGGCCAGCCCGTGACGTTTGAAGTGCATGTGATTGGGGTGCTGTAATGAGCACTTCGCCTTTGAACAACGGGCCGGTTGACATCATTCTGGCCGAGCCGCGCGGCTTTTGTGCCGGGGTGGACCGGGCCATCGAGATCGTGGAGCGTGCTTTGACCAAGTTCGGCGCGCCCATTTATGTGCGCCACGAGATCGTGCACAACACCTATGTGGTGAACGACCTCAAGGCCAAGGGTGCTATTTTTATTGAAGAACTGAACGATGTGCCGCCTGGCGCCACGCTGATTTTTTCAGCACACGGTGTGAGCCGGGCGATCCAGGACGAGGCAGTGGTGCGCGGCTTTCAGATTTTTGACGCCACCTGCCCGCTGGTCACCAAGGTGCATGTGGAGGTGGCCAAGCTGCACAAAGAGGGTTATGAGTTCATCATGATCGGCCACAAGGGGCACCCCGAGGTGGAGGGCACCATGGGGCAGCTGGAGAGCGGCATTCATCTGGTGGAAGACGTGGCCGATGTGGCCCGCGTGCAGCCGAGCCAGACCGAGCGCCTGGCGGTGGTCACTCAAACCACCTTGAGTGTGGACGATGCGGCCGAGATTGCCGCCGCTATCAAGGCCCGGTTCCCTAATGCGCGCCAGCCCAAGCAACAAGACATTTGCTACGCCACCCAAAACCGCCAGGACGCTGTAAAGGTCATGAGCCCGCAGGTCGATGTGATGATTGTGGTGGGCAGCCCCACCAGCTCCAACAGCAACCGCCTGGCCGAGTTGGCCCGCAAGCTCGGCACGGCCAGCTACATGGTGGACAGTGCCCAGGAGTTGCAAGCCGACTGGTTTGAAGGCCGCCAGCGTGTGGGCCTCACTGCCGGGGCCTCGGCCCCCGAGATTCTGGTGCGCCAGGTCATCGACCGGATCAAGGCGCTTGGCGCCGTGTCGGTGCGAAAAATGGACGGCAACCCCGAGACCGTCAAGTTCCCGCTGCCCAAAGGGCTCAAACTGGATGAAGCGGGCCAGGAGGCCCAGGTTAACGGAGGCACACCTTCATGATTTACACCGATATCGATCGCTCTGATATTGATAGCGCTCAAGGATTGTTACACCCCGGCTACAGCCACTTTTTACGTCAAACGCCCTTGTGGGTGCTGCCCGGGCAGGCTTTGGGTCTGAATTGCGCTGAGGTGTGGCTCAAATTGGAGCACTTGCAGGTGGGCGGCAGTTTCAAAGCGCGCGGCATGCTTAACCGCATGCTGAGTCACACCATTCCCGAGAGCGGTGTGATCATTGCCTCCGGTGGCAACGCCGGCATTGCCACGGCGGCAGCGGCCCGGGCTCTGGGCGTGCGCTGCGAGGTGTTTGTGCCCGAGGTCTCGCCCGAGGCCAAGCGCGCCCGTTTGCGTGACCTGGGCGCCGACGTGGTGGTGACCGGTGCCGCCTACGCGCAGGCGTTTGAGGCCTGTCTGGCGCGCCAGCGTGAGACTGGGGCCCTCTTGATGCACGCCTACGACCAAGTGGAGGTCGCCGCTGGCGCTGGTACGTTGGCCCGCGAGATTGAGGCGCAGGCTGGCTTGCCTGACAGCGTGTTGGTCAGCGTGGGCGGCGGCGGCCTGATTGCCGGCGTGGCCGCGTGGTTTGAAGACCGCGCCCGCGTAGTCGCCCTGGAGCCCGTGCTGGCGCCCACCCTGTTCAACGCCCGCCTCGCCGGAGAACCCGTGGATGTGGCGGTGAGTGGCGTGGCCGCTGACTCCCTGGGGGCCAAGCGCATTGGCACCATCGCCTGGAACGTGACCCAGCGCCATGTCAAAGACGCGCTGCTCATTGACGACGCAGCCATTCGTGCGGCGCAGTTGTGGCTCTGGAAAGAACTCAAGCTGGCCGTGGAACCCGCCGCTGCCCTGGGCCTGGCAGCCCTGCAAACCGGCGTTTACCCGGCACACGCCACCGAAAAGGTGTGTCTCATCATTTGCGGGGCCAACCTGGACCCCGCCAGCCTCAATCCGCCTCTCAACTTGCCCCTGCCTTGAGGCGCCGACCCTTTAAAAACAAGAATCCATCATGTTAGACATTACCCTGCTCCGCAAAGACCTCGACTCGGCCATTGCCCGCCTTGAGACCCGCAAAAGCCCGCAAGCCTTCCTTAATGTGGAGGTGTTCAAGGCGCTGGAGACCGAGCGCAAGACGATTCAGATGCGCACCGAAGAACTGCAAGCCAAGCGCAACGGCAATTCAAAACGCTACGGGCAGTTGATGGGCCTGATCAAAAAAGGCGGCCCTGGCGCCGATGAGGCCAACACCGAGGCGGCTGCGCTGCTGGCGGAAAGCAACCAACTCAAGACCGAGCTGGAAGCCTCTGCCGCCCGGCTGGACCAGATTCAGGCCGAGCTGCAGGTGATGCTGGTGGCCGTGCCCAACCTGCCGCACGAGAGCGTGCCGGTCGGCGCCGATGAACATGGCAACGTGGTGGTGCGCACCCATGGCACGCCCAAGACCTACGAATTCACTGTCAAAGACCATGTGGACCTGGGCGCACCGCTGGGACTGGACTTCGAGATGGGCGTCAAGCTCACCGGCTCGCGCTTCACGGTCATGAAAGGCCCGATTGCTCGCCTGCATCGCGCCTTGGCGCAGTTCATGCTGGATGTGCAAACCCAGGAGCATGGCTACACCGAGTGCTACACGCCCTATATCGTGAACGCCGAGAGCCTGCGTGGCACCGGCCAGTTGCCCAAGTTTGAGGGCGACTTGTTTGCTGCCAAAAAAGGCGGACAAGACGGCGAGGCCGCGCCCGACAACGCCGCGCTGTACCTGATTCCCACCAGCGAAGTGCCGCTGACCAACTTTGTGCGTGACGAAGTAGTGGCGGAGTCCGAGTTGCCCATCAAGCTCACGGCGCACACGCCGTGCTTTCGGTCGGAGGCGGGCAGCGCCGGGCGCGACACCCGCGGCCTGATTCGCCAGCACCAGTTTGACAAGGTCGAGATGGTGCAAATCGTCCACCCTGACACCAGCTACGCAGCCCTTGAAGCCATGGTGGGTCACGCCGAAGCCATTCTGCAAAAGCTGGAGCTGCCTTACCGGGTGATGTCTTTGTGCACCGGCGACATGGGTTTTGGCGCCAGCAAGACCTATGACCTGGAGGTGTGGTTGCCAGCGCAAGACACCTTTCGGGAGATCAGCTCGGTCTCCAACTGCGAGGCCTTTCAGGCCCGCCGCCTGCAAGCGCGCTTCAAGAATGTCCAGGGCAAGAACGAGTTGGTCCACACCCTGAACGGTTCCGGCCTGGCCGTGGGTCGCACCCTGGTGGCGGTGCTGGAGAACCACCAGAATGCGGACGGTTCGATCTCTGTGCCGGCCGTGTTGCAGCCTTATTTGGGTGGGC
>JBIIVW010000271.1:0-4559 GCA_044339205.1 Rhodoferax sp.
GCCAGCGGCCCCACACCAGCGCGGGCGGTGCCGGCACCACAGGGGCCACAACCACAGGCGGGGTTATGACGACGGGGGGAGCCACAACCACGGGCGGGGTTATGACGACGGGGGGAGCCACAACCACCGGGGGCGCTACCACGACAGGGGGCAGCGCCAATGGGGAGGATTCCAGAACAATGGTTTTCTGCGGGGCCAGATCAGGGCTGGTGACAATGGCCACCAAGGGCGCCGACACCCCAACCTGGGCGCCAACAGACGCCCCCGTCAGGGCTTTAACGGGCTCGTCTGCCCGAGGGGGGGCGCTGGCGTCAGGGGCCAGGCTGCTGCCGCGCAAGATTTGCGGCAGGGCTTGCCCCCGGTTGACTTGCAAGACCTGCAGGGCCTGGCTGGCGTACAGCTCGCGTTTGGCCGCGCCTTCGCAGGGGCCACTGCCCTCCGGGCCACAACCCACGCCAAAGCCGCTGACCACAATGCCTCCGGCCAGCACGCTGACCCGGGTGGTCTGGTTGTCGGTAAACACGGTGAAGTCGGTGCCGCGCACGCCAATGGCTGCCACGGGGGTGTTGAAGCGAAAATTCTCGCGTGATTTATTCACGGCGTCGCCCGATATGCTGCGGGCCACGCCGCTTTGCAGCTCTATCTTGAACCGGCTGTTGGCGGGCTGGGCGAGGTCTACCGTGTAGGCAATGACCTGGGCCTGGCTGCCGGGGCGCAAGATAAGAAAGCCGCCATCAATGGTTTTGATGTAAATGTGGGCATTGGCCCCGGTGCTCAGGGGTTGACCTGCCTGCACCGCGTCACCCGCTTTGGCGGGGGTGCCCGCCACGCGTGCGTCTCCCTGGCTCTGGATGATGGTGCCGACGGTCTGGCTGTGGGCGGAGCCCAGCCAGAAGAATGCTGCGACAGCCATTAAAGCGCTGCGCCACGGGGGGCTGGTACGCATGGGGAGACTCTCTTGGGTGGTGTGTAAGGGGTTGATCGCCCGCATTCTATACTTTGGGGCTATTTTGGGGTCGAATGTGCCGGGCAATGTTGCTTGGCAGGGCCGGTTTGTTCGGGGGAATATTTGTTGCATAGGTGTGTTTGGGTTAGCCGGTGGGTGCTTGGGTTGGTGTGGGCGCTGGGCGCCTGCGCAGCCTTGGCCGACGCCCCTCTGCAGCCAGAGGGCGCAGATCTTTACCAAATTGTCTCAAGGCTGATGGATGAGCAGCGCTTTGACGAGGCGCGCGCGGTGCTGGAGCGCTTGCTGGTGCTGCAACCCGATCATGCGGGTGCCTGGCTTGACTTGGCGGTGCTGCAGTGCAACGCCGGACGCGGGCAGTTGGCGGAGTCGCTTTTCAAGTCAATTGAGCAGCGTTTTACGCCGCCGCCGGCCTTGCAGGGTGTGATCAACCAGCTGCGCAGCCAGGGCTGCGAGAGCGCTGCCCCTGTGGGCATGCTCCGCATGCGGTTGGGGCGCGGGTACGACAGCAATGTGAACCAGGGGGCAATCAGCCCGTTCTTTGACCTGGGCAGCGGGGCCAACACGGTCACCCTGGAGCTGGCCCCTGAATATTCGCCCAGGGGCGACGGGGGTACCACGGTGTCTGCCGATTACTCCCGCACGCTGGCGGGTGGCACGCTGGGTTTTGCCCAGTTTCAGGCGCGCCAATATGACCATCTGCCGCAGTACAGCCTGAATTCCGCCGTGGTGGGCGCAGAGCACCCTTGGCAACTAGGGCGCTGGACGCTGCGGGCCAATGGGTCCGCGGGGCTGACGGCGCTGGGGGGCTCGGTCTACCAGCGGCAGTTGCAGTTGCAGTTGCAGGCCACGGCGCCGCTGGGCTTGCCCAAGGGCTGGGAGGCGGGGGCGTCAGGCGGCTGGACGGGGGTCAACTACCCCACGTTGACGGGGTTTGACTCGAACTTGTGGGAGTCGCGGGGCTTGCTGGTGTACCGGTCTGACGATGCTATTTTGCAGGCGAGTGTGGGTTATGCCCTGGACCAGGGCGAGGCGCAGCGCCCCGGCAATGACCGCAGCGGCACGGTGCTGAGCCTGACCGCACGGCGCCGCCTGGTGGGCCATGTGGTGGGTGAGCTGGGCTGGAACTATCAGAGCTGGCACGGCCAGGAGGTTTACTCACCGGGCTTGATTGACGAGCGCCGCCGCCAGCACACGCAGGTGCTGCGGGCCGCGGTCACGGTGCCTGTGGCGCGCCAGCAAGCGGTGCATGTGGAGTTTAGGGCGGTGCGCAACCGCGAGAACATTTCTATCTTTGAGTTCAGGGGCAAGCAGCTGCAGCTTAGCTGGGAGTGGAGCTTGCCGCACTGAATCTGCGGGCCAGGCAGGCGCCGTCCAGCATCACCAGGGCGTTAACAGGAGCCGCCCGGCGGCAGGCAGGGTCTTGATCAAGTGAGCTGTTTTGGGACGTTACAACGGTGGCCACCTGATGCCAGTCGCTTACCCACCAGTTGGGCGCGGCCAAATCCGGATGCGCTGAACGCGGGGACTTGAGCACGCCAATCGACATCATGTAGTTGACGCTGGCGGGCAGGCCGTCGATCTGGGCAAGGTAATTGAATTTGCCCGGCAGGTCGGGTAGCAAAAGGTCGCGCTGCAATTGCAGCTGGTGCTCCAGTGCGACCAGGTTAGAGGTGTCCAGCGGGGCGGTGGCCGGGGTGACCCACATGAAGGCCGCCGCAGTAAGCGCAGGGGGCAACAGGTCGGCCAGGGTGGCGCCTGGCCTGGGCGCATGGTTAGCCCGCCCGGCGGGCCACCAGCGGGACGCCAGCAGAGTGACAAACAGCACAAGCTCGATGAGCAGGCTGGTGTTCAGGGCAAATATGTATTTTTTGACGGAGTATTCGGAGCCGTGCCCGAGCTGCAGCGCCAGCGCTTGCAGCAAACACAATCCAGAGATGACGAGGCCAAAGAGTGCCATGTATTTCAGGGCCAGCCACTGGGGGGCGAGCTTCACGGGGTCAAGGCGCAGCCACAGCAGCAGCAGGCCTGCCGAAAAAACCAGGTGCAGGCCACTGTAAGCCATGAAGGCGCCTACGCTCTGCAGGGTGCGGGCGGTGATGGAGCCGTTGTTGTTGCTGATACCGCTCATGGCGGCAAAAGAGGGGTGCGTTAGCAAGGCTGCTGTGGCGGCCAGCAGCAACAACACGGGCACCAGGGCGGCGTGCCAGTCGCGGGTGCGCAAAATGCCTTTTTGATAGAGGTCGGCAGCCACCAGGGCGGCAAAGAAACACAGCAGCTCCAGCGCAGGCAGCAGGTGCATGCCGGTGGCCAGGTAAATGCCGGCAACCAGCAGTGCGTACCGTAGCGTGGGGTGGACGCCCTTGCGCTCCCAACCGAGAGAAAACGCCACAACGAGCATGACAAAGGCTTGCGCCACTAGCTGGGCATAAAAGAAGTTCTCAATAACCTCGTCGGCGTTCAGTTCAAACCGAAGGTAGCGGTGATTCAGCCACAGCGCGGCGGACAGCAACAGGGCGGCAACCCAACGCGATTTTTTGGGCACACTGAGCACGACAGCCACCAGGCTGGCCCAGAGAACCACGATGCTGAGCTGCGTGATGAACTGCATGCCCAGCAGGGGGGAGTCCAAAACACGCCCCGCGACTGCCGCCATGATGTGGCTGCTGCGGGGGTAGTAGTTCATTTCCCCCAAGGTGGGGTTGCCGCTGTAGGGCATGCTCCAAAGCTCAGAGAGCCGGGCCACCAGGGCGTAGTGGTGGGCCAGGTCTGTGGAGGTACCCCAGAGCGAGTCAAGCGACCACACCACCAGGCTGGCTGCCGTGAGAAGTACGGCAACAGCTCGCCAGGCGGTGGGTTGTGGAGTGGCCATAGACTGCAAGGAGGCTCAGGCTGGGCGCTGCTGCGCCATGAGTTGGGCTGCGGCCTGCCCTTCGCGGATGGCGTAGTTGGTGCCCCGGTCTTCGGGGTAGATCTGGGCCATGGTGCTGACCCAGGCGTTGGCATAGGGAGTGGTGCGCCCGGGTACATAGCTTGAGTAGTTGCGCTCGGTCACGGGCTGGGCAAATTCAGCGCTCCAGATGCGGTAGTCCTGAATCCAGTCGCGCTGCAGCGCAGGGAACATGCGCTGGAGGTGGCCCAGGCAGAAGGCGAGATAGTTCTCGCTGTCGTAGTTCCACAGCGGGTCTTCTTTGGCCAGGTAGCGTGAGAGGTAGACGATGTGTTTGCCGCCGTAGTTGGCGGGGGAGTCAAAGTTGGTGTGCTCGATGACGCCCACAAACGGAAAGCCGGGGTCGTTGACGTTGAGCCAGTAGGTATCGGAGAGGCTGCGGTCGAGTTGCAGCGCCAAACAGACGTTGCCCAGGTATTTGACGCGGTTCATGCGGGCAAGCCACTCGGGGTGGGCGCTGCTGGCGGTGTTCTCGAACAGCTTGGCCACAATGGGAAAGGCGGGCGTGAAAAGGTATTGCGCGGCGCTCACCTCGCCCGCTACGGTGCGCAAGGCGGTCACTTGGCCGTTGGCGGCAATTACCCCGGTAACGGCGGTGGCGCAGCGAACCTCGCCGCCCAGGCGGGTGATTTCATTGGCCATGGC
>JBIIVW010000272.1:0-4558 GCA_044339205.1 Rhodoferax sp.
ATGGCACCTGTAAAGGCGCCGCGCTCATAGCCAAACAGCTCCGACTGGATCAGGGTCGCCGGTATGGCGCCACAGTTGACGGGAATAAAGGGCCCTTTCGCCCGGGGAGAGTAGTCATGAACGGCATGGGCTGTCAGCTCCTTGCCGCTGCCACTTTCCCCCCAAATCAGAACAGGCGCATCCGCCAGAGCGACCTTGGCAATCTGCTTTCGCAAGTGCTGAATAGCCGTGCTGTTTCCCACCAGCGCCATGTCGCACTGACTGGCAATAGTCACGTCTGGCGGCCCACTGAGTTCGGCAAAACCATAAGCGTGTCCCAGCGTATGACTGAGCCGAAACGGATCAATGGGCCAGGTATGAAAATCAAACAAATGCTGGACGATCAACGCCCTGTAGTTGGGTAATTTGATGTTGGTAGCGGGAAAAACGCCGACCCACTGTGTCGACTGGTGAGCCTCCAGAAGGGCGTCTACTTCACCAACCTCGTTGTCACTGGCACTGATGAGCAGCAACAAGCCGACTGGATAGTGCCGCGCCTTGAGTGCTTTGCGCGCGCTGTTCAGGTCATTGGCACCGCACACATCCCAAGACGACATCAACACGGGGGGAATGGTCCAAGGGGATGGTCCGCCCAAGGTCAGGCTCAGCAACGCTCTTGACGACATGTGCAGTTCTTTCTGGTCATTCCCGCTAGCGTAGCGATCCCGCTCAGGGGATGGCTTGATATTTCGCACCAGGATCGGCACCAGCGACTTATCCGCACAGGCGGCTAAATTGACATTGCGCAATGTTGAATTGGCCGCGTTCCTCAACACTGCAAGGGTGTTTGGTCAATTGGAGAACTCAGTCATGGTGCGTCCTGAATCAACTGCATTTGCGGCGGTGAGTTGTGCTGCCTTGTTAATAATGGGGGGCGCAACACAGGCCCAGTCATTGGCAGGGCAAGCTGAAAACACGGAGTCGCGACTGGATGCCATCCATCAGGAGCTGGTCGACCAGAAGCAGATGCTGCAGCAAGTGGAGTGGCTGCGTCAGCAGTATGTCCAGCAAAGCGACTTGGTTGAATCGCTGGAGCGCCGGGTCATTCAGCAACAGGCTGCACTTGATGCGCTTCGCGGGATGGTTGGCCAGGACGTGTTGGCTACGCAGCGCGGCACTGGCGTTGCGGGGCAGCCAGTCGTGCTGGCGCAGGCGTCTCAGCAAGGCAATGCACCGGTGGGCCAGGCACCTGCCAGTGAGGGGCGCCCGCCCGAGGTTGCGCCCATCTTTGAGCAGCCCGGCGTCTTAACACAGCCGGGCCAGTATGTGTTGGAGCCCTCGGTTCAGTATGGCTATTCGTCCAGCAACCGGGTGGCGTTGGTGGGGTACACCGTCATTCCCGCGCTCCTGATTGGCCTGATTGATGTGCGTGAGGTCAAGCGCAACACGGTCACCGGTGCGCTTGCGGCACGTTTTGGAGTCACCAAGCGGCTT
Source organism: Rhodoferax sp. (assembly GCA_044339205.1). Classification (GTDB taxonomy): domain Bacteria; phylum Pseudomonadota; class Gammaproteobacteria; order Burkholderiales; family Burkholderiaceae_C; genus Rhodoferax. The sequence continues at coordinate 1,474 of JBIIVW010000272.1, forward strand.
GAGCTGGAGGTCAGGGCACCCTATGTCTATCGGTCCGACGCCACCGTTAGTCGCGAAATTTTCCAGGGTGCAGCCAATGAAAGCGTCTTCTCCAGCAGCGGCAGGCACATGGGCGATCTTGAAATCGGTGCCCGCTACCAGTTGAATGACGGTGGCATCGACAAGCCGTTCTACATCGGCGCCTTGCGCCTGAAAAGCCGCACAGGCACAAGCCCTTTTGAGGTGGTGACCGACTGTGCCCAGCGTTGCGTGGGTAACACCACCGGCACTGGCCTGCCGCTTGATTTGCCCAGCGGATCAGGTTTTTACTCGCTGCAAGGCGGATTGACCATGCTCTATCCGTCGGACCCAGCCGTTTTCTTTGGTAGCGTGACCTACATGCACAACTTTCCGCGCAACGATGTCAGTCGAAAAGTACTTAACGGCGCGGAAGAGTATTTAGGCCGGATTGCGCCCGGGAATGTCCTTGGATTCAACTTTGGTATGGGGCTGGCCTTGAATGAAAAATCATCGTTCAGCATAGGCTACGACCACAGTTCTATTGCGCGAACCCTGATCAACGGCCAGCCGGCAGCAGGGTCTGTGAGAACGCAGTTGGCAACCTTGTTGCTGGGCTATTCCTACCGGCTCAGCAACACAACATCCCTCAACGTCTCGGTGGGCGCAGGGCTCACGCGGGATACCCCCGACGTGTCTCTGACCATCCGCTTGCCCATGAATTTTTGACCTCCATGATGACATGCCCCTGACAAACCAGATCGACGTTTGCAACGGCGATGCAGACGGCCTGTGTGCTGTCGTTCAATGGCGTTTGCACCAGCCCGCGACGTCCAGGTTAGTGACGGGTTTGAAACGCGACATTGAGTTGCTGCAACGAGTTCAGGCCCAGCCGGGCGATCATGTGTTGGTGTGCGATGTGTCCATGCGGCGCAATCGGCCAGCCTTGCTGTGCTTGCTTCAGAGTGGCGTTCACGTGCGTTATTTTGACCACCATGAACCCGGGGAAACCCTGGTGCACCCCCTGCTTGATGCGCATATCAACACCGCCAGCGGTGTCTGCACGAGCTTGTTGGTCAACCGCTATTTGGGGGGCTCATACCAAGCCTGGGCGCTTGTCGGCGCGTATGGTGACAACCTCACGGCGGTGGCCCATGCGCTGGCGGTCAGCATGGGGTTGGGCCTGGAAGACCAGCAACGCTTGCAAAAATTGGGCGAGTCGATCAACTACAACGCCTATGGCGACAGCGTGCAGGACGTTCATGTGGCGCCTGAGCGCTTGTATGAAATTTTGGTTCGTTACCGCAACCCGCTGGACCTGGTCTGGAATGAGCCCATCGCCCTGGAGCTGGATGCCTTGCGACAAGACGACCTTGCCCGCGCCACAGCCTTGAAGCCGCAGTGGGACAACGCGACAAGGCGTGTCTACCTCTTGCCTGATGCGCCTTGGTGCCGCCGAGTGGTTGGTGTGCTGGCCAACGCACTGGCGGCCAGTCAGCCCCAGTGTGCGCATGCCATCCTCCAGCCTGGCGGCGTCGGCACACTGCGGGTGAGCGTGCGTGCACCCTTGAGTGCTTCGGGGGGCGCTGCGGCGTTGTGTCGCCAGTTTGGCGGGGATGGCAGGGCCGGGGCTGCGGGCATTGATCATTTGCCAGCCGGCGACGTTGATCGTTTTTTGGCGGCGTTCTCCGTGGCCCGTTGGGGAGAGCCTGGCGCCGTGAAAGCTTAGGGGTACTCGCGAATGTTGCTTTACGGGCTCGATACGGATACCTCCTTTGCACAGGCACTGGCCACTGAATTGGGTGTGGGCTTGGCACCGTTTGAGAACCGTCATTTTGAGGACGGTGAACACAAGCTGCGGCCCCTGAGTGACCCGCGTGGCCAGGATGCCTACGTGCTGCACAGTCTGTACGGCGGGCCATCAGAGAGCCCGCATGACAAGCTCTGCCAACTTCTGATGTTCATGGCCACCCTGCGGGACCACGGTTGCGCGCGCGTGAGCGCCGTGGTGCCTTACCTGGCCTATGCGCGCAAGGATCGGCAAACCAAACCCTTTGATCCGGTGACCCTGCGTTATGTCGCGCAGCTGTTTGAGGCCGTCGGCACTGCCCAGATCTTTGTATTGGAAGCCCATAACGTTGCCGCGTTTCAAAACGCGTTTCGATGTCCTACTGTTCATGTAGAGGCTCACTCTGCTTTTGAAGCCATGGTCTCTGAGGGGCTGGGTGAGCAGGCTGTTGCCGTGGCATCGCCGGACCCCGGCGGCGTCAAGCGAGCGCAGCTCTGGCGTGAGTCACTCGCTTTAACGCTGGGGCGACCGGTCGGATTTGCCATGGTGGACAAGCGCCGCAGCGCCGGACTGGTGAGCAGTGACAACCTGGTAGCCGGAGATGTGAATGGCATGACGGTGATGCTGCTTGATGATCTTATTGCCAGCGGAGACACGATGCGCCGGGCGGCCGTGGCCTTGCGTGGGGCTGGTGCGCGGCAGGTGCTGGCATTTGCCGCGCACGGTCTGTTCGTGGGTTCAGCTGCTGAGGTTCTGCGCGATGAATCGATCGGGCAAGTGATCATCACGGACAGCGTGCCACCGTTTCGATTGCCAGCGGTGCATGACATGCGCAAAAAACTGCGCGTGGTGTCAGCGGCGCCTTTATTCGCCCAAGCGATCCGGGCGAGTCATGCAGCCTGGCGGCGCTAAGGGCTGTTGAAGGCGTCCAGCGCGGCCAGGGCGTGGGCGATATATACAGTTGCTTGCGGCGCCCACCGAGCAGGCGTGCGGGGCGCCGCATCGAGCAGATGGGCCATCGCCAGTCGGGCGCGCAACAACGCACGGTGAGCCGTGTACAGATGAGTCAAGGCCGGGGGAGGGTGGTCGTGCAAGGCGGCCGCGCAGCCCCTCAGCAGCCTCTTGCCCACCCAGGGCGATCCCGCTACTGCGCATTCCAGGGCCAGGTAAGTCAGCTCGTCAAACGGGTCGACCTGGCGTAACTGCGGGTTGAACTCCAGGCAGTCGATCGCCACGGGCGGATGGAGCAGGCAGATGTGTTCAGGGCGCAGGTCGCCATGGCCGTCGAGCACGCGGTGC
>JBIIVW010000273.1:0-4548 GCA_044339205.1 Rhodoferax sp.
GATTTCGAGAAAGCCAAAGACAAGATTTTGATGGGCCCCGAGCGCAAGAGCATGGTGATGCCCGAGTCCGAGCGCAAAAACACGGCTTACCACGAGTCTGGCCACGCATTGATCGGCAAGATGTTGCCCAAGTGCGATCCGGTTCACAAGGTCACCATCATCCCGCGTGGTCGTGCGCTGGGTGTGACCATGAGCTTGCCGGCTCAAGACCGGTACAGCTACGACAGCGAGTACATGCTCAGCCAGATCAGCATGCTTTTCGGCGGCCGAATTGCCGAAGAAGTATTCATGCACCAGATGACCACGGGTGCCAGCAACGATTTTGAACGGGCTACCCAACTGGCGCGTGACATGGTGACTCGCTACGGCATGACCGACGCGCTCGGCCCCATGGTGTATGCCGAGAATGAAGGTGAAGTTTTCCTGGGCCGCTCCGTAACCAAGACCACGACCATGAGCGAGCAGACCATGCAGAAGGTGGACTCCGAAGTTCGCCGAATCATCGACCAGCAGTACGCACTGGCGCGCAAACTCATTGAAGACAACCAGGACAAGATGCACGCCATGGCCAAAGCTTTGCTGGAGTGGGAGACCATTGACAGCGAACAATTGGACGACATCATTGCCGGCAAAGAGCCCCGCCCACCCAAAGACTGGACACCACGGGTGCCTCCTGCTTCCGGGGGTGACAGTGGTTCAGGCGGCATTTCGTCTGTCAAGCATGATGTGGCACCTACAGCAGCCTGAATGTTGTAACAACTCAAAAACGGGGCTTTTGCCCCTTTTTTTATTTGAAAATTTGGAAAAGGAACACGATTCGCCATGAAATGGACCACCGCCCGATTCAATATTGATTTGTCAACCACCAAGGTCATGGGGATTGTCAATATCACGCCGGACTCATTTTCGGAAGCGGGCAGTCATTTGGCGACCACCAGAGCGGCAATGGTGCACTGTGAGCGGTTGCTCCTTGAAGGAGCCGATATTCTTGATGTCGGTGGTGAATCGACACGCCCTGGTGCTTTGCCTGTCCCAGTGGCGCAAGAGCTTGAGCGGGTTATGCCGGTGGTGCGTGAAGCCGTGAAGCTGGGCGTGCCTGTGTCTGTGGACACCTACAAGCCCGCCGTGATGCAGGCTGTGCTGGGCTTGGGGGCGGACATCATCAACGATATATGGGCCCTGCGCTGGGCTGAGCCCGGTGCTCATCTGACCGCCAGCGAGGCTGTGCTGCAATACCCGGGGTGCGGCGTGTGCCTAATGCACATGCATGGAAATCCGCAGACGATGCAACTGGCTCCCATGGACGGGGATGTCGTGCCGCAGGTTCTTCTGTTCCTGGAGCATCAATGTCTTGAATTGGTTCGGCAGGGCATCCACAAGAGTCAAATTGTTGTCGACCCCGGAATTGGATTTGGCAAGTCGGTAGCTCAAAATTTTGAGTTGCTGGCGCGCCAACAAGAGCTTCTGGCGCTTGGCTATCCGTTGCTGGCTGGGTGGTCTCGCAAGTCGTCTTTGGCTGCGGCAGCTAATCTCTCCAATGAACGGCCAGCTGATTCGGGGCAACACCCCCGCATGGCCCCAAGCGTGGCGGCCGCCTTGCTGGCAGCCGAGCGCGGTGCCTCCATTGTCCGAGTGCACGATGTTCGGGAAACCGTGCAGGCGCTGCAGGTGCTGCGTGCGATAAGCTCACCGTGCTACAAGTAAAAATCAAATTTCAAGGATAGGGCAATGAGCAGAAAGTATTTCGGAACGGATGGTATTCGTGGGGCAGTAGGGCAATACCCCATCACCCCTGACTTTGTCTTGCGTTTGGCGCACGCGGTGGGTCGGGTTCTCAAGCAAACCGAGGATCGTCCGACCGTACTGATCGGTAAAGACACTCGTATTTCTGGTTACATGTTGGAGAGTGCCCTGGAAAGTGGCTTCAATTCCGCCGGGGTCGACGTGGTGTTGCTCGGTCCCTTGCCCACACCCGGCGTGGCCTACCTCACCCGGGCACAAAGGGCCTCTCTCGGGGTTGTCATCAGCGCCAGTCACAACGCATTTGCAGACAACGGCATCAAGTTTTTCAATGCCCAGGGTGCCAAGCTCCCCGATGCCTGGGAGATCGCGGTCGAGGCCGCTCTGGAAGATTTGCCGGTATGGGCAGACTCGGCCCATCTGGGCAAGACTCGCCGGCTGGATGACGCATCAGGGCGTTACATTGAGTTCTGCAAGAGCACCTTCCCCAACGACCTCACTCTGAAGGGTATGCGGATCGTGGTGGATGGTGCGCATGGTGCCGCTTACAACATTGCGCCAAAGGTATTTCATGAGTTGGGTGCCGAGGTGGTGGCCATTGGGTGCTCGCCGGACGGGCTCAACATCAATCATGAGGTGGGAGCCACACACCCTCAGGCACTGGTCGATGCCGTCAAGGCTCACCGGGCCGATTTCGGTGTAGCTCTGGACGGTGATGCGGATCGTCTGCAACTGGTAGATGCCGCGGGTCGCCTGTACAACGGCGACGAGCTCTTATATCTGATGGTGGATGACCGTCTGGGTCGCGACGAGAAGGTGCCAGGCGTGGTCGGTACGCTCATGACCAACATGGCGATCGAGGTGGCGCTTACTGGCCGTGGCGTGCAATTTGTGCGGGCCAAAGTGGGCGATCGCTATGTGCTTGAGGAGCTTGAAAAGCACAAATGGCTGGTTGGTGGAGAGGGTTCTGGGCATCTGCTGGCGTTGGATAAACACACCACAGGCGACGGCCTGATCTCCGCCCTGCAGATTTTGCAGGCTTGTGTTCGCAGTGGCAAGACCATGGCTCAATTGTTGGCAGGGGTCACTTTGTTTCCGCAAACACTGATCAATGTTCGCTTGCAGCCCGGGCAGAACTGGAAAGCCAGTGCGAACCTGGCAAGTGAAACGCAGGCAGTCGAAGCCGAATTGGGTGCTCACGGGCGCTTGCTGATTCGCGCCAGTGGCACCGAACCTCTTCTGAGGGTGATGGTCGAGGCCCGTGAGGCTGCGCAGGCCAATGCTTGCGCCCGGCGTATTGCGGCGACGATCACAGGCTGAGGCTGGATCCATGTCAGCCCCGCCCCGGTTTCGGGTTTGTCTTGCGGACTACGCCAACCCCTCCCACGCGGCCGACTTGGTGCGATTGCTCGACGCTTACGCCAGCGACCCCATGGGTGGTGGAGAGCCCCTGAGCGACTTTGCCAAGACCCACCTTGTGCCCATGCTGGCTGCTCGCCCGCAAGCCTTCAGCGTCCTTGCATTTGAGGTCGGTGTTCTTCACACAGATGCGCAAGCGGTCGGGTTGGTGAATTGCATTGAGGGTTTTTCAACCTTTGCCTGCCAGCCCCTGGTCAATGTGCACGACGTTGCGGTATTACCAGACTATCGGGGACTGCGCATCGCAGAGATGATGTTGGCGCTGGTGGAGGACATCGCGCGCGAACGCAATGCCTGCAAGCTCACCCTGGAGGTGCTGCAAGGTAATGCGGGCGCCGTCCGGCTGTATCACCGGGTGGGGTTCGTCAGCTACCAGTTGGATCCGGCCATGGGACAGGCCCAGTTTTTACAAAAGTGGCTTTCCTGAGGGTGCGTCAGCGATTTGGGCATCCTCATAGAATGAATCCATGAACTGGCTCAGAAAACTCCCCGGCTTTCAGCAAACACCTTACGGTCAGGAGTGGCGCATTCTGCGCATGATGCCAACAGTTGGCTTGGCAGGCACGGTCTTGCCGGGGCTGGTGTCGCTGGCGGCGCGCTTCTTGATGTCCGGGGACAACGCTGCCGAGCTGGCCCGGCGCATCCAGCTTCTTGATTTCTTGATGATCGGGCTGGTGATTTTCATCTGGACTCTGGTCCTGACCGTGAGCATCGGTTGCGTCATAGTATGGCTCATGAAGGGCCCGGCTTACGTAGCCGATGGGTATGAGGTGTCGCACAGCGACAAGCCCAAGCCCTGAATTTTCTTTTTCGGTTCTTCGGCTTTTTCTCCCCTGACCCAGGCTGCTTGTCCCGCAAAGCTCGTTTGTCACGAAAACGCCTTGGAACTGCCACACCCGCGCCATAAAGATTCTTCAATATCGGGTCACTAAAACCCAAGGAGAATCAATTGAAAGAACTACCCAACCCGACCTTCGCGTGGTCTCCCGTCTCCTTGCCCAAAGGGCTGTTCAAAAGCAAAAAATCCGCGATCGCAATCGCAAATCATCCTCCTGTCACGCCAGTGGAGCGTGGCAGCTTGGAGGTTTCGTGGGCCAGGCACAACGACGAGGTCCGCCAGGCGCAGCGTCTGAGGTTCAATGTCTTCGCGCAAGAGATGGGTGCCCGGTTGGCCACCACCATCCCCGGCCACGACGTGGACCTGTTTGACAACTACTGTGAGCACCTGCTGGTCCGCGACGCCCTCACCCGCGAAGTCGTGGGCACCTACCGCTTGCTGACTCCTGCCCAAGCACGGCGCGTTGGCAGCACGTACAGCGACCTGGAATTTGATCTAACCCGCCTGCGCAGCTTGCGCGAACGCATGGTGGAGCTGGGGCGCAGCTGTGT
>JBIIVW010000274.1:0-4543 GCA_044339205.1 Rhodoferax sp.
GAGGCGGCCAGTGTGCTGGCCAAGTCCGAGCTGCGCGCGCCGGTGTTGTGCATCTTGCTCCCTCGCCTGAGTTTCGAGCGGATCATGCGAGTCAGTGGCAGAAAGTCATCACCGCAGTTTACGGCGCTCTATCTCGATCAACCTTTAAGTCGCCAGCTGGCACTGATCCAGCTCGCGCTGCCGCAGGCTCGTCGCATTGGTGTGCTGTGGGGCCCTGAATCACAGCTGCTGGCCGGCCCGCTCAGGCTCGCAGCCCAAGCACGGGGCATGGCGCTGGTGGAGGCGTCTGTCGGGCCGGACAGCTCTTTTTTCAAGGGCCTGAAAAACGTACTGGAAGAATCGGATGTGCTGCTGGCGCTGGCCGACCCGCAGGTCTACAACACCAGCAGCATTCAAAACACCTTGTTCACCTCCTTTCGGGCCCGTGTGCCGCTTGTGGCCTTTTCGCCAGCCTATGTCCGGGCGGGTGCGTTGCTGGCTTTGCATGTCACGCCAGAGCATGTAGGCCGCCAGGCGGCCGCGATGGTGGGCCCTGTGCTTCAGGGCAAGGCGCTGCCCGCAGTGCCGGTGCACTCGCAGGAATTCACGGTGGCTGTCAATGCCCATGTGGCCCGAGCGCTTGACCTGACGCTGGATGGACCCGATCTGGGCGAGCGACTGCGCTTGGGGGAGTCAACGCCATGAAGATGGGGAGCATTCATGCCCGCATGCTGCTGGCGGCGTTGTTGCCCGTCACTTTGGTGGCGGTCATTCTGTCGATGGTCACGGTAATGGTTCGAATGGGTGACTTGGCGGAGTCCCACGGTCAGCGTGCGCGGGCGTTGATTCGCCAATTGGCTGCATCGAGTGAATACGGTTTGTTTTCGGCCAACACCAGTTATTTGAAGACATTGGCGACTGCAGCGTTGCGCGAGCCCGACGTGCACGCGATCATGATCGTCGATGGCAAAGGTCAAATACTGGTGCGGGCTGGCTCGGCTGACTTGTCATCGCCAAAGCTACTGGCTGCCGGTGAAGGGCAGTCTTTCAACGGCGTCACGGGTCATGATGTGCTTTGGCAATCTGTTGCGGAGAGCCAGATCAAGGACGATGACTTTTTAAAAATTTGGGACGTGGACGGGGCACCCATGCCGCGCCAGTTGGGCCATGTCTTGATTGAGTTCTCACGCGAGACATTGGATCGGCAGTCACGCGCCATGCTGTGGCTGGGCGGGATGATCACGCTGGCAGGCCTTCTGTTTGGCGGCCTTTTGGCGGTGCGCCTGGGGCAAGGGGTTGTTCGTCCTGTGTTGCGGGTCTCGGGCCTGATTGAGCGCCTGGGACAGGGTGAGTTGTCCGCCCGTTCTCCTTTGCTGCCCGACGATCCCTTGCTCGATCTCCAGAGGGGCTTGAACCAGATGGCCCAGCGCCTGGAGTCGGGCCGCGATGAACTGGAGCAGCGCATTGCGATGGCCACCACGCAGTTGCGCGAAAAAAAGGAGGAGGCCGAAACCGCCACCCGCGCCAAGTCCCGTTTTTTGGCGGCGGCCAGCCATGACCTGCGCCAGCCCACCCATGCGATGGGCATGTTTGTGGCCAGGCTGGCCCAATTGCCCCACAGCAGTGAGGCTAACGCCCTCATCGGGCACCTGGATGCCTCCGTGCGCGCCACCCAGGATTTGCTGGATGCCTTGCTTGATGTGTCCCGACTGGACGCCCAGGCGGTGCAGGTTCAGGCGCGCCCTTTCGCACTGGCGGAGCTGTTCTCGCAGGTACAGACCTCGCTGGAGCCTGCGGCACAGGACAAGGGCCTGCGTCTGCGGGTGCGACCCAGCGGCGCCTGGCTGATGAGTGACCCGTCCTTGCTTTACCGCATCGTGCTCAATTTGGTGGGCAACGCCCTGAGCTACACCCGCACGGGCACGGTTCTGGTGGCCTGCCGGGGCAGCGCCGATGGTCTGCATGCGCGCATTGAGGTGTGGGACAGCGGCATCGGCATTGCGCCGGAGCATCACCAGGAGGTCTTCAAGGAGTTCGTGCAGGTGGGTAATCCGGAACGTGACCGGGGTAAGGGCATGGGCCTGGGGCTCAACATCGTGCAGCGCACGGCGCAGTTGCTGGGGCACGCTGTCAGCCTGCGCTCCAACCTGGGCCGGGGCACACGCATCACGATCGAGGTCCCGCTGGCGCCCGTGGGTGCCGCGCTGCTGCCTGCGGCTCTACCGGAGAAGCGGGCATTTGATGACCTCAAGGGCTTGGTGGTGATGGTCATTGAGGACGATCCGCTGGCCCGCAACGGGTTGGTGGGGTTGCTGGCATCCTGGGGTGCGCTCGTGGGAGTCGCTGAAGGACTGGCGACTGCCCGGGCACTCCTGGGGCAAGGCTTTGCGCCTGATGTGCTGGTGAGTGACTATCAACTTCGCGATGACGAAAACGGCATCGACATCATCGAGCAAGTGCGCGCGTCAGTGGGTTGGTCTGTTCCTGCCTGCCTGATGAGTGGCAATACCGACCCCGCTTTGATGGTATGCGCCAAACAGGCGGGTTTGACATTGCTGCACAAGCCGGTGCGCCCGGCTAAATTGCGCAGTCTGATCCGGCGACTGGTGCTGGACACTCAGGCCGAGGGCGCCGATATGGGGTAGCCCTGGCGGCCGGCCTCCACAATCACCTGCAACCGGGTTCTGACCCCAAAGGCCCGCAGAATAGCGGTGACATGGCTTTTGGTCGTCTCCTCCGCCAACTTCAGCACCTCGCTCATTTCCCGGTTGGTGCGTCCCGCCAGCAACAGCAGCAGCACTTCTTCCTGCCGGCGGCTGAGTTTGGGAAAGCCGCCCACGTCCAGATCGGGCCGCACGGGCGGTGTGAAGCTGCCCGACAGGTCAGGGGGCACAAACACATCGCCCGCCAGCACGAGGCGGATGACCGAGAGCAGCTCATGGCTCAGCCCGGACTTGGTCAAAAACGCAGCAGCCCCTCGCGCCAGCACCTGGTTCATGATCCGTGGATTGACGGAGCCTGACAGCATGATGATGGGCAGCTCGGGGTGCCGTTTGCCAAATACATTGAGCGCCAGCAGACCGTTCATGTCGGGCAGGTGGTAATCCAGCAGCACCAGATCAAGATCGGGGTATTGGTGGGCCAGCTCAAAGGCGCGGGCGCAGTCAGGCGCCTCCAGCACCTCGACGTGCTCATCAAGCCCCTTGAGCACCTGGCACAAGCCTTCCCTCACCAGCGCATGGTCATCAACGACAAGAATTTTCAAGATAGAACCCCGGTTTTCTTCAAGAATTACAATGATTTATGTTTGTCCACCTACGTTTGCACACCGAGTTCTCCGTCGTTGACGGGACCAATCGCATCGATGATATCGTCAAGTTGGCTGTGGCTGATCGCCAACCGGCGATCGCCGTCACCGACCTCAGTAATCTGTTCGGCGCTATCAAATTTTATAAAGAAGCGCGCAAGCGCGGCACCAAGCCGGTCATCGGCACCGAGGTCTGGCTGGAAGGATTTGGCAAGGACCAGACCAGCTTGACACGCCTGGTACTGCTGGTTCAAAACCACCAGGGCTATCTTAATTTGTCTGAGTTGCTGGCCCGCGCCTGGACGCGCAGCGCGGGCAAGGCGCAGGCCTGTGTCAGCGTGGCGTGGCTTGCAGAACTCAATGAAGGTTTGATTTGCTTGTCAGGCGCGCAGGCCGGGCCGGTGGGCCAAGCCCTGGTGCAGGGTGATGAGGCCCGGGCCCATGAGGCGGCATTGCAGCTGTCCATTCTGTTCCCCAACCGGCTCTACCTGGAGTTGCAGCGGGCGGGGCGCGTTGACGATGAGTCGCACGTGACGGCGGCTGTGCAGTTGGCTGCGCGCATGGGCTTACCGGTGGTGGCCACGCACCCGGTGCAGTTCACCGCGCCTGAGGATTACGAGGCGCATGAGGCCCGGGTGTGTATTGCGGAGGGCGAGATTTTGGGTAACCAGCGCCGCGTGCGCAAGTTCACTCGCGAGCAGTATTTTAAAAATGCAGCGCAAATGCAGGCGCTTTTTGCCGACCTGCCCTCGGCCGTGGCCAATACGGTGGAGATTGCCAAGCGTTGCAACCTCACACTCGTTCTGGGCAAGCCCCAATTGCCAGAGTTTCCGACGCCCTTGGTCAATGGCGAGCGCATGACGCCAGAGGCGTATTTCCGGTATACCTCCCATGAAGGGCTGAAAGAGCGCATGGCGCACTTGTACCCGGATGCTGCCAAACGCGAGGCCGAGATGCCACGCTACGTGGAGCGGCTGGAGTTCGAGATCACAACCATCCTGAACATGGGGTTTCCGGGTTATTTTTTGATTGTGGGCGACTTCATCAACTGGGCCAAGAACAATGGCTGTCCGGTGGGGCCGGGCCGGGGTTCGGGCGCGGGCTCGCTCGTGGCCTACGTGATGAAGATTACCGACCTTGACCCGCTGCAATACAACCTGCTGTTTGAGCGGTTTTTGAACCCCGAGCGGGTCTCCATGCCCGACTTTGACATTGACTTTTGCCAGACCAATCGCAATCTGGTGATCGATTACGTCA
>JBIIVW010000074.1:0-15290 GCA_044339205.1 Rhodoferax sp.
GTCCAACACGGGCCTGCTCAACAACCGAAGCACAGTCGCCATGGCCCGAACCAATGTGCCTGACTCCGCCACCTCCGAGTTTTACTTCAATGTGGTTGACAACCCCGCCCTTGACTACCAAAGCGCGGCCAGCCCGGGCTATGCGGTCTTTGGCAAGGTGGTGAGCGGCATGGACGTGGTGGATGCCATTGCGGCAGTGCCCACAGCCACAGTAGGCACTAATCAGAATGTGCCCATCGCTGATGTGACGATGTCGCTGGTGCTGCAGACGCGATAGTCCCACCGTTTGGTAATTGGTGGGGTAACGGGGTAACTGGGGTTAGATTCCCATTAATTTATGGCTGTCTAACAGTGATGCGTATTTAAGCAAAATAGAGGAAAGCGGTGACAGCGGCTCCGCCATGGCTGCGGATACCCGCAAGCGTGAGCTGCTGGCCGCCAAATGGGAGCATTTCCACCTGTAGCGGCGCAGTTGGCGGATTCCAATCACCAAGACCGGCAAATCACGCAATGTGCCACTGTCGGGGGCCATGCTGTCGGTGTTGTCGCAGGTGCCACGGTGGCCGGGGTATAGCTACGTTGTAGCCAACCCTAAGACGAAGCTGCCCTACGTGTCCATATTTTGCAGCTGGAATACGGCCAGAAAAGCATCTGGGTTGCCTGAGGTGAGGCTGCTCGACCTGAGGCATTCCAAGGCGTCAAATATGGTGAACTCTGGAAGGTCGATTCTGGCGGTGGCAAAGGTCTTGGGGCACACCCAGCTGAAGACCAGGCAGCGCCACAGCCACCTGTCCAATAAGGCCCTGCTGGCTGCGGTGGATGCTTCTGCCAATTCTGCAGGGACCAACTGGGGGTCAGCGCGAAGTACGAAAGCTGGTGAGAATTTGGCTTTGGTTGAGGCGTAAACGGCAGCCTCGCCCAATGGACTTGTCTGTTGGGTGGGGTGTTGTGCGTCAATCCATGCAGTTGGTATGTGTCATAAAATGGCAAAGCCTGCCATACAAAGGAGAAAACAATGACCCTCAATATATCTTTACCCCTGGAGTTGGAGACCCGCGTTCGTGAACATGTGGCCTCTGGGCTTTATGGCTCTGCCAGCGAGGTTATTCGCGAAGCACTGCGCTTGTTTGAGGCGTACCAGGCAGTACAGGCATCGAGCTTGATGGCTTTGAAAGCTGACATTGCCAAGGGAATGGCCGATGTACACGCCGGTCGGGTTGCCGAGATGGATATGGCCTCCATCAAGACCCAAGGCCGTGCAATGCTTAAAGCCAAGTCTTTGAAATAATGGCGACAGTTAACTTTGCGCAAAGTGCCCGGACTGATCTGCTTGAAGTATGGTTGTTCATTGCAGAAGAAAACCTCAATGCCGCAGACCGAGTACTTGATACTATTGAGCAAGAAGCCGGGATACTGGCAACGCAACCACTCATGGGCCGTGCGCGACCGGATTTGGCACAAGATATTCGGACTTGGCCAACCTCAACTTCTTACACGCTGTTCTATGTGGCAGAGTCAGATGGCATCACGGTAATTCGAGTTCTCCATCATGCGCGGGATGTCCAGAGAGTTCTATTTTGATGTGTTCCACGATCTCCAAAACACCAGCGCACCCCGCCAAAACTGGTGACCATTTGCTTTCGACCGCAGCCTAAAAAACACCCCGACCACACCCGCCACAATGCCATCCATCGGTGGGTTGGGTGGGCAGTGGGTGAGGCTAGGGCCAACGACTTGGGCAAAGACCGATCCTATTGCAAAACCGGGGCGGACTGGGGGCCAGCGCAAAACGCAAAGGCTGGTGAGAATCTGGCTTTGGTAGACGCGTAAACGGCAGCCCCGCCCAGTGGACTTGTCTGTTGGGTGGGGATAAGCGTACTCAGGAGCAGGATATTGGCCGTGCCATTGGCCGCTGGAATGAATGGCAACAAAGGAGTAAAAATGAAAACTAGCGCTCGACACGATGATTGGTTAATGGCGAAGCTGGCCGATGCAGACTTTGCGGCTGAGTACCTGAACGCTGCCAGTGAAGATGACGACCCCAAGACCTACCTCACAGCTCTTCGAAAGGTCGTTGAGGCCAGAGGCGGCATGGCTGATGTGGCTGGAAAGGCGGAACTTTCCCGCGAGACGCTCTACCGGACACTCTCAACCCGTGGCAACCCAACCATCAAAACTTTGTCTGCTGTTCTGAAAGCAACCGGACTGAAGTTCGCTGTATCCGCGCATTGACCCAAAGGTCCAGCGCACCCCGGCAAAACTGGTGACAATTTGCCCCTGCTGGCGGCCTGAGAAAACACCCCGGCCACACCCGCCCACAATGCCATCCATCGGCAGGTTGGGTGGGCAGTGGGTGAGGCTATGGCCATCGACTTGGGCAAAGACCGCTCCTATTGCAAAACCGGGGCGGACTGGGGGCCAGTGCAAAAGGCAAAGGCTGGTGAGAATCTGGCTTTGGTCGAGGCGTAAGCGGCAGCCCCGCCCAATGGACTTGTCTGTTGGATGGGGTGTTTGTGATGCGGGTGGGTTCCCATAAGGTACCTTTTACTCCATTCCTTGTTAAAATTTTGTATTTAGGAGCCCATCATGTCTGTCAATGTAAAACTTGCTGAATCACTGGTCGAGCAGGCTAAGCGTTACGCCTTGATTCAGCATCGCTCCGTACCCAAGCAAATTGAGTATTGGTCGCAGATTGGCAAAATCGCAGAAGAAAATCCCGACTTGCCCTTTTCCATGATCCGCGATATTTTGATTGCAGATCAAGAAGCGCCTGTGGGCGAGTACGTCTTCAGCTGATGCGAATTTTCGCTACGCCGACTTTTGACCGAGCAGCAAAGAAGCTACATCGTCCGCAAAAAGCCGAACTCGACGTGGCAGTGAAAACCGTTGCTGGTGATGCGCAAATTGGCGAGGAAAAGGTAGGTGACCTTGCTGGGATTCGTGTCTACAAGTTCCGCATGAGCAACCAGTTGTGGCTGTTGTCCTATCGAATCCTGGATGAAGGCAGCATCAAACTTCTGACATTGGGGTCGCACGACAATTTCTATCGAGATTTGAAGCGAACAGAACACTGACATGGCACCCGCGAAACTACGTGTAACTCGGTGAAAAAAATCCGTTTTTGACTCGCCATGAGTACATGAATAACCGGAGGGGCCGCTGGCGGCTGTGGCCTGAGCGGTGCCAAATAGGATAAATTCACCGTATGCCTGACCTCTATCGAATCACGACTGAATACATTGACGCCGAAGACCGCCTTCGCATTACCGGTGAACTTGCCCCTGGCGAAATTGTCGTTTTGTGGCTGACCCAGCGGCTGATTCATCGCCTGATGGAGCACTTGTGCTGTTGCCTGGACGATCAATCGCCGCACCTGTCGCAGAGCCGGGCGTTGCAAGCCGATGTGATCCAGAGCTTTGCCCAGCAGGCGGCCCGGGCGCAGTTGGCCGCCCAGCCTGCGGTGCAGGCGAGCCAGGCAAGCCAGCAGTGGCTGGTGGCCTCGGTAGATATAAGCCGTGCGGCAGACAAGACCACGCTGACCTTCATGGGTAGCCAGCCTGGCGTTCGATCCCGATTGACTCTGCACGAGCAGCCACTTCGCCAGTGGCTCAGCATCGTGTTTGAGCAGTGCGGCGTGGCCGACTGGCCGGTGGAGGTGTGGCCGGACTGGGTGCGTGAAGCGTCCCTGCCCGCCAGCCGCTCGTCCACCTTGTTGCAATAAGGCATTGCGGCCCAGGCCAGGCCGGGTTTGTTGCCCATGGGTTTGGGTAAACTCGCCTCACAGCCCCACTGCGCGTAAGCCGGCGGGGTTTTCGACATTCAATTGAAAAGGACACTCCCCATGAGCATGGTGAAAATAGACAATCAGGATTACGACCTCGACACTCTCTCGGCCGACGCCAAGGCACAGCTGCAAAGTCTGCAATTCGTCGATTCCGAACTGGCCCGCCTGCAAGCCCAGGCGTCGGTGTTGCAAACTGCGCGCATGGCCTACGCCAAAGCCCTGCAAGCGGCTTTGCCCACCTCCCTGGCGCTGGCCCAGGCCGGTGAAACGCTCAAATTCAACTGACATTGAGCATGCCGGCCTACCTGATGTTTTCCGAGAAGGACCTTCTGGCCCTGGACGCCGCCAGCCGAACCGACGTGCAGGCGCTGGCCTCAGAGGCCGTGGGCTGGCAGCCTTTGGGGCAGGGCGCTTATCTGCACCGGGGTGATGCCGATGAAGATGGGGGCGTCATCCATGTGGTGGGTGTTCCTGAGGCGGGGATGGCAGGCATGAATGTGCTGCTGTTGGCGTAGCTTGGTGGGTGCGGCGCGACGGGGTTCCGGGCCAGGCCTGCAGCAGGAGCCTAAGCCCGCAGCCGTGCTCTTGAGAATTTGAGTGCAGGCGCCTCGACCAGATGCCAGCTGAGCATGGCCAGGGGCACGATCACCACCACGGCCGCCATAAACAAGGACGGTCCGTCCATGGGAGGCAGTGCTGCCCTGAGCATCAGCAGCACGGGCCAGTGGTAAATGTAAATACCAAGTGAGTAGTCGTGGCGCTGCAGGTGTGAGCAGCCTTTGGGGCGTGATGTGCCCACCCAGAGGGCTAGCGCGCAACTGGCCAAGGCAATGCCAAACCAGGTGAAGCCAGACGGGCTGGTGGCGAGGTATCGGGTCTAGTTGAGGGCGATGAGGACCGTGGCGCAGACCAGATGCGCCGGGCCAATGCGCACTTGGGTGGCAAAGGTGGTGAGCAGGACGCCCACGAGGAACATGGACCACAGCTCCACTTCCCAAATGTAGCCCACAAGCACTTGCGGAATCAGGTTGGCCGCAAGCAACAGAAAAATGGCGCAACCCCGAATCCAGTCGCGCATTGGCAACATGGCACTGCATCCGATGAGCGCTAGCACGACGTACATGCGCGCTTCCCAGTACAACGTCCAGAGCGGGCCGTTGAGGGCTTGTCCGTTCAGGACGCCCGGCAAAAAAAGATGCTCTGGGGGGATGATGTAGGGCAGGCCGTGCAGCGCGGTGTTGTTAAAGATGTATTGCCAAGGCGCAGGGGTGAATAATCCGCGCCAGCCCGTGTCCGAAAAAAAGTTGACAGCGACGGTGGTGGTAAGCAACAGGCAGGCGAACAGCCCTGGCACGATGCGGGCGATCCGCCGCAGGGTGAAGCGCAGGAGGCTGGGGTCGCGCAACCAACTCTGAGCCACAAACAGGCCGCTGACCATGAAGAAAATGCTCACCGCGATGCTGCCCAGGTTGGCCACCGGTGCGACCAGGCCGCTGAGGGGGTCCATGGTGATGGCGTTGGCGGTGTTGAGCTGGTAGGCGTGGTAAAACACAACCAAAAGGGCAGCGCCGAGGCGAACCAGATTAAACCCATTGTCATGCGTCTGAATGGCGCTATCGAGCGTGCGGCGGCCTGAAAGATTCATGGGCAGGAGTGTAAGCCGCGCTGAAGCGGCCGGTCAGGGGGATGGCAGCCGCTCAAACGCCTTTAAGATGGCCCCCCATGACAACCTGCCTTCAAGACCTCTTCACCCACAATCGCGCCTGGGCTGCGCAGATGGAGCGGGACCGCCCGGGCTTTTTTACCAGCCTGAAAAGCCAGCAGAACCCCAAATACATGTGGATTGGTTGCTCTGACAGCCGGGTGCCGGCCAACCAGATCACCGGGCTGGAGCCGGGTGAGGTGTTTGTGCACCGCAATGTGGCCAATGTGGTGGTGCCGAGTGACCTGAATTGCCTGTCGACCATTCAGTTTGCGGTGGACCAGCTCAAGATCGAGCACCTGATGGTGGTGGGGCACTATGGCTGCGGGGGCGTGAAAGCGGCCCTCAACAATATCCGTGTGGGGCTGGCTGACAACTGGTTGCGCCATATCAAGGATGTGCGCGACCGGCACCAGACAATTCTGGACCAGGCGGTTGCGGATGCGCGTCTGGATATGCTGTGCGAGCTCAATGTGATCGAGCAGGTCATGAATGTGGCGCACACCAACGTGATGCAGGATGCCTGGGCACGGGGCCAGAAGGTGGCCTTGCATGGTTGGGTGTATGGTCTGAAAGACGGCTTGCTGCAGGACCTGCACATCACGCTCGATGGCGAGGCCGGCATGGCATCGCTGTACCGCGCCGCCGTTGCCGGGGTGGCGACCACCCGGCGGTCATAGTTACATTGCGGTCGCTTAGAACCCGAGGCTCTCATGTTTCCACAGCGTCTTGACTCCACGGTCGCGTACGACATTGCCAAGGCCATGATGGATGGCTTTAACCGCCATTACCGCCTGTTTCGCACCGAGTCGGCCCGCGCCAAGCACAGGTTTGAGACGGCCGACTGGCATGGCCAGCAGCGCGCCCAGCGAGAGCGCATCGAGTTTTATGACTTGCGCGTGCGCGAGGCGTCCACGCGGCTGGAGCGCGAGTTCAAGGCCGGTGAGCAGCCCATGGACATCTGGCAGCAGGTCAAGCTGCACTACATTGGCTTGCTGGTGAACCACCATCAGCCCGAGCTGGCCGAGACTTTTTTCAACTCGGTCACCACCAAGATCCTGCACCGCAGTTATTTCCAGAACGACTTTATCTTTGTGCGCCCGGCAGTCAGCACCGAGTACATTGAAAACGACGAGTCCGAAAAGCAGCCCAGTTACCACTGCTATTACCCCACCCGCGACACCATGGACGCGGTGCTGTTGCGCCTGGTGCAGGACTTTGACTTGCGTCTGGCGTTTGACAACCTGGAGCGCGATGTGGCCCTGGTGGGCGCGGCCATGACCCAGCGCCTGGGGGATGCCAAGCTGCGCGCCAATTTCCAGATTCAGGTGCTCAGCGGCTTGTTTTTTCGCAACAAGGGCTGTTACATCGTGGGCAAGCTGATCAACGGCTTCAACGAGTTTGGTTTTGCCCTGCCGGTGTTGCACAACCGCGCTGGCCTGCTGGAAATTGACGCCGCGCTGTTTGGTGAAGACGACCTGCTGATGCTGTTCAGCTTTGCGCGGGCCTACTTCATGGTGGACATGGAGATACCGAGCGCCTACGTGCAGTACTTGCGCAGCATGATGCCGCGCAAGCCGCGCAACGAGATTTACAACGCGCTGGGCCTGGCCAAGCAGGGCAAGACGCTGTTTTACCGTGACTTTTTGCACCACCTGCGCCACTCCAGCGACAAGTTCCGCATTGCGCCCGGCATCAAGGGCATGGTGATGCTGGTGTTTGACTTGCCCAGTTTTCCGTATGTATTCAAGGTGATCAAAGACTATTACCCGCCGCAAAAAGACACCACACGGGAGCAGATCAAGGGCAAATACCTGCTCGTCAAGCAGCATGACCGGGTGGGGCGCATGGCCGACACGCTGGAGTACAGCGAGGTCGGTTTTCCGCGTGAGCGCTTTGATGACGCGCTGATAGCCGAGATTGAGAAATTCGCCCCCAGCCAGCTGGAAATCAGCGACCGGGATGGGGACGGAAAAGTGGAGGTCATCATCAAGCATGTCTATATTGAGCGGCGTATGATCCCGCTCAATATCTACCTGCAGGAGGCCTTTGACGCCGGCGGCGCCAACGCGACGGATACCAGCCCGGCGGCTGAGCGCGCCCGCGAGCAGATTGAGCGTGGCGTGGTGGAGTACGGCAACGCCATCAAGGACCTGGTGGCGGCCAACATCTTTCCTGGCGACATGCTCTGGAAGAACTTTGGTATCACCCGCCACGGCAAGGTGGTGTTTTATGACTACGACGAGATCGAGTACATCACCGACTGCAACTTTCGCCGGGTGCCCGCGCCGCGCAACGAGGAAGACGAGATGTCGGGCGAGGTCTGGTACAGCGTGGGCCCCAGGGATGTGTTCCCGGAGACCTTTGCGCCGTTCTTGCTGGGCAATCCGGCCGTGCGAAAGGTGTTCATGCAACACCATGCGGACCTGCTCGACGTTGCCTTTTGGCAAGGCCACAAGGAGCGCATTCAATCAGGCTACGTGTTTGATGTGTTTCCGTATGACCAGGACAAGCGTTTTCACCCCGGGCAGGGCGAGTGAGCTGCCCTGTATGACCGCATGAATGGCCGCGCTGCGCTGGCCATGATCGGGCACAGGGGATCGCGGTGACAAATTTTCTTTCATCATTTTTTAGGAGTAACACACCATGACCGACTCAGTCGTTATCGTCAGCGCCGCCCGCACCCCCATGGGGAGTTTTCAGGGTGATTTTTCTTCACTTTCGGCCAACGACCTGGGGGGCTTTGCCATCAAGGCGGCTGTTGAGCGCGCCGGCATTGCGCCGGATGCCGTCAATGAAGTGCTGTTTGGCAATTGCCTGATGGCCGGCCAGGGCCAGGCGCCGGCCCGGCAAGCGGGCTTCAAGGGCGGCTTGCCGATCAGCGCGGGCGCGGTGACGCTGTCCAAAATGTGCGGCTCCGGCATGCGCGCGGCCATGTTTGGCCATGACATGCTGCTCGCGGGCAGTGCCGATGTGGTGGTGGCTGGCGGCATGGAGAGCATGACCAACGCCCCGTATTTGCTGCAAAAAGCCCGGGGTGGTTACCGCATTGGCCATGACCGCATGTTTGACCACATGATGCTCGACGGCCTGGAAGACGCCTACGAGGCGGGCCGCTCCATGGGCACCTTTGGTGAAGACTGCGCAGCCAAATACAGCTTTACCCGGGAGCAACAAGACCAGTTCGCCACCACCAGCGTGATGCGCGCCCAGGCGGCCACCCAATCTGGCGCGTTTGCCGCCGAGATCACTCCGGTCACGGTCAAGGGCCGCGCGGGTGACACCGTGATCAGCACCGATGAGGCGCCCGGCAAAGTCAAACTCGACAAAATCCCCACCCTCAAACCCGCTTTCAAGAAAGACGGGACGATCACCGCCGCCAGCAGCTCCAGCATCAGCGACGGCGCGGCCGCGCTGGTGATGATGCGGGCCTCCACGGCTGCCAAGCTGGGCCTCAAACCCCTGGCGCGCATCGTCAGCCACGCCGTGCACGCGCAAGAACCCAACTGGTTTGCCACCGCGCCGGTGGGCGCCGTGAACAAGGCGCTGGCCAAGGCGGGCTGGAGCGTGGGGGAGGTGGACTTGTGGGAGGTGAACGAAGCCTTTGCCGTGGTGCCCATGGCGCTGATGCATGACCTGGGTCTGAGCCACGATATCGTGAACGTGAACGGCGGCGCCTGCGCGTTGGGTCACCCGATTGGCGCGTCCGGTGCCCGCATCATGGTGACCTTGATGTATGCCTTGCAGGCCCGTGGCCTCAAGAAAGGCGTGGCCACGCTGTGTATTGGCGGGGGCGAAGGCACGGCTGTGGCGCTGGAGATGCTATAGATTTAGGCTGTTCAAGCCAATCAAGACGCCGGCTAGAGGCTGGTGTCTTGTAAAAAATGGCTGGGCGCGTTGTTTTGACATCGCCCAGCCATTTTTTCAGGTCTCCAGCATGGCTCGCAGCATCCAGGCGGCTTGCTCGTGCACGCCAATGCGCTGGGTCAGGAGGTCGGCAGTGGGCTCGTCGTGGGCTTGCTCCACGGCCGGGTACAGGCTGCGGGCGGTGCGCGCCACGGCTTCATGGCCTTGCGCCAGGATGCCGATCATCTCCATGGCTTTGGGCGGCGTGGTGGGCGCATCGGGCAGTGAGGTGAGCTGACCAAACTGGGCATAGGAGCCCGGCGCGGCGTGGCCCAGCGAGCGGATGCGCTCTGCCACTGGGTCGACCGCGTTCCAAAGCTCGGTGTACTGCAGCATGAACATGTTGTGCAGGCTGTTGAACATGGGGCCAGTCACATTCCAGTGAAAGTTGTGCGTGGTGAGGTACAGCGTGTAGGTGTCGGCCAGCAGGTGGCTCAAGCCTTGGGCAATGGCGCTGCGGTCTTGTTCGGTGATGCCGATGTCGATTTTCATGGGAATTCCTTTGGATGAAAAAACAGGGTAAAAAAGCAAGTTAGCCCAGGCCGGTGTCCAGCACCATCATGAGTGCAAAGCCGGCCATGAGGCCCAGGGTGGCCGCGGTTTGGTGACCGTTGCGGTGGGTTTCGGGGATGACCTCATGCGACACCACAAACAGCATGGCACCGGCGGCCAGGCCCAGCCCCACAGGATACGCCAGCGCTGAGCCGCCGACCAGGCTCACGCCGATCCAGGCCCCCAGCGGCTCCAGCAAGCCACCCAGTGCGGCCACACCTACGGCTTTCCAGGCCGGCGTGCCAATGGCGCGCAGGCTCAGGGCCACAGCCAGCCCCTCGGGAATGTCTTGCAAGGCAATCGCAATCGCCAGGGGCATACCCACGCTCAGGTCGCCCTGGGCAAAGCCGACCCCCACCGCCATACCTTCTGGCAGGTTGTGAATGGCCACAGCCATCACAAACAACCAGACCCGGTCGCAGCGGTCATGACCGGGACCGCAGGGGCCGGTTTTGTCGTGTTCGTGGGGGGTGAAAGCGTCCAGTCCCAACATCAGCATCACGCCCAGGGCCATACCCGCCACCACCAGGGCAGCACCCCAGCCGGCATGGCCGGTGAGTCGGGTGCCGGCTTCAATGCCAGGCAGCAAGAGCGAGAACGCCGAGGCGGCGAGCATCATGCCGGCGGCCGTGCCCAGCAATACATCTTCGGTTTTTTGGCGCAAGTTGCCAAAAAACAGGGCGGGCAGGGCGCCCAGCGTGGTGGCGGCAAAGCCAGCCGCGCCGCCCCACAGCGCCCAGCGGGTGAAGGCATCAGCCTCGCTGGCAGGCTGCAGGCTTGCCTGCAGCCACAGGCCGCCCACCGCCAGCAAGGCCAGGCCCAAACCCAGCGCAATGGCGGGGTGGGCGCGGGTCTGCAAGATCATCAATTGATGCCAGGGGGCGGTGCCGGTGGGCTGGGGTGTCATATCGGCTTTTTAAAGGGTGAACGTTGGGTCCAGCGTTAATTATAACTTTCATCTATTGATATTTAATGTCAATAAACTAAATCTATCGATTGCCGCAGCCTATGGCGTCCGACGCCCTGGGCGTTCTGGCGGCGGCCCGATAAGATCAGTGCCAAACCGATACCCCCTGACCCAACCGAGACTTGCCATGCTGCTAACCCAAGACCAGGAAATGATCCGCGACGCCGTGCGCGACTTTGCCCAAACCGAGCTGTGGCCCCACGCCGCCCGCTGGGACAAGGAGCACACCTTTCCCAAAGCGGCGCACCAGGGTCTGGCTGCGCTGGGCGCCTATGGCATTTGCGTGCCCGAGGAGTTTGGCGGCGCCAACCTCGACTACCTCTCGGTGGCCCTGGTGCTGGAGGAAATTGCCGCGGGCGACGGCGGCACCAGCACCGCCATCAGCGTGACCAACTGCCCGGTCAATGCCATTTTGATGGCTTATGGCAACGCCGCACAAAAGAAGCAATGGCTCACGCCGCTGGCGCAGGGCCAGATGCTGGGCGCCTTTTGCCTGACCGAGCCGCATGTGGGGTCCGACGCCTCCAGCTTGCGCACCATAGCCGCCAAAGTGGGTGATGAGTACGTGATCAACGGCGTCAAGCAGTTCATTACCAGTGGCAAAAATGGCGACGTGGCCATCGTCATTGCCGTGACCGACAAGGGCGCGGGCAAGAAAGGCATGAGCGCTTTTCTGGTGCCCACCAGCGCGCCGGGCTACCAGGTGGCGCGCCTGGAAGACAAGCTGGGCCAGCACAGCAGTGACACCGCGCAAATCAATTTTGACGACTGCCGCGTGCCCGTGGAAAACCTGATTGGGCAGGAGGGTGAGGGCTACAAAATAGCCCTGGGCGCGCTGGAGGGCGGGCGCATCGGCATTGCCGCGCAAAGCGTGGGCATGGCGCGCAGCGCATTTGACTTTGCCCTGGCCTACGCCAAGGACCGCCAGAGCTTTGGCACGGCCATTTTTAACCATCAGGCCGTGGGTTTCCGGTTGGCCGACTGCGCCACGCAGCTGGAGGCCGCCCGCCAACTCATCTGGCACGCCGCCGCCCTGCGGGATGCTGGCCGGCCCTGCCTGAAAGAGGCAGCCATGGCCAAGCTCTTTGCCAGCGAGATGGCCGAGCAGGTGTGCAGCGCGGCCCTCCAGACGCTGGGCGGGTATGGGTATGTGAGCGATTTTCCGGTGGAGCGGATTTACCGCGATGTGCGCGTGTGCCAGATTTATGAGGGCACCAGTGATGTGCAGAAGATCATTATTCAGCGGGCTTTGGCTTAGTTTTCGGGGCTGTTTGTGCATGCCGGTGACGCTGGGGTAAATGGTTCCGCGAATGTCCCCCGCCCTTCGGTCTCCTCCTTGATTTCGCTACGCCATTCACCCCAGCGTCATCGGCGGCCAGCGATGTAGGCACGCCAAGCGTGAATTTCCTTGCGCCACACCATTCTGGCGGACTCAGGTCGCCGCCGCGCTCAGCGCAGCGGCATCAAGGAGGAGGACGAAGGACGGGGGACAGCCGCGGAGTTGAGCGCGGCGTCGGCCTGAGTCCCGAAGCACCTTGCCCCGCTATGATTCCCGCAATCAAAAGGTTTCCTCATGCGCATCATCATTCTGGGGGCCGGGCGGGTTGGCGAAAGCGTCGCCGAGAGTCTGGTTTCCGAGCAAAACGACATCACCATGATCGACCCCGATCCAGAGCGCCTGCGCGAGCTGGAAGACCGGTTGGACCTGCGGGGTGTGGCCGGTAACGGCATTCAGCCCTCGGTTCTGCGCCGTGCAGGGGCGGAGGATGCCGACCTGTTCATTGCCTGTGCCTCGCTGGATGAGACCAACCTGACCGCCTGCAAGGTCGTACATGACGTGTTTGGCATTGCCACCACGGTGGCCCGCCTGCGCTCACCCGAGTTTGAGGAAGGCGATGCGCTGCTGGGCAAGAGCGGCTTTGCGGTGGACCATGTGATTTGCCCTGAAGAGTCGGTGATGCGATACATCCACCAGCTCATTGACTACCCCGAGGCGCTGCAGGTGCTGGAGTTCTCGCAAGGGCGGGCGCACCTGATTGCGGTGCGGGTGGAGGTGGGCAGTGCGCTGGCCAACCGCACCATCAGCGAGTTCAAGGCCCTGTTTCCGACCACGCCCATGCGGGTGGTGGCGGTGTACCGGCTGGACGATGAGTTGCATGTGGAGCCCACCACGCGCATTCAGCCCGGCGACGAGGTGTTTGTGCTGGCCGACAAGGAAAAAATCCGCCAGGTGCTGGGCGCCATCCACAAAGATGACCGGCCGGTGCGCCGGGTGATGATCGCCGGCGGCGGCAAGGTGGGCTTGCGCCTGGCGCGCAGCCTGGTCGGGCAGTGCGAGGTCAAGCTCATCGAGTCCAACCGCAAGCGCTGCGAGTACTTGGCCAGCGAGTTGCCGGGCGACACCCTGGTGCTGGCGGGTGACTCCACGGACGAGGACGTGCTGATTGATGAAAACGTGGGCGAGATGGACCTCTTCATCGCCCTGACCAGCGACGACGAGGACAACATCCTGTCGGCCATGCTGGCCAAGCGGCTGGGTGCGCGGCGTGTCATTGCCCTGATCAACCGGCGCATTTATGCCGAGATGATGCAGGGCAGCGCCATCGACATTGCCATCTCCCCCGCGCAAACGGTGATTGGCGAATTGCTGGTGCATGTGCGCCGGGGCGACATTGCGGCGGTGCACAGCCTGCGCCGGGGCGCGGCCGAGGCTATTGAGGGCGTGGCGCGGGGCGACTTGCGCACCTCCCGTCTGGTGGGGCGCCGTATCGAGGAGATCAAGCTGCCTGAAGGTGCCCGGTTTGGCGCCATCGTGCGGGGGGAGGGCGACGATTGCAAGGTCATGATGCCCTACCACGACCTGGTCATTCACGACGGTGACCACGTCATCATCTTCGTGCCAAGCAAACGTCAACTGCGGGCCGTGGAAAAGCTGTTCCAGGTCAGTGCTACATTTTTCTGATTCGCCATGACGAGTTTTGCGCCGGCTTTAAATGTGCTCGCCCGTGTGATGGTGGGTTTTTCTTTCATGTTTTTGGTGCCCCTGGCCTGGGCCTGGACGCTGGACGCGGTGGCCTTGCGTGAGATCTGGCTCAAGTGCCTGGCGCTCACGCTGGGGGTGGGCGTGCTGATCCTGCTGTTGACGACCAAACACCGGCGCGAATTGCAACCGCGAGACGGTTTTTTGCTGGTCAATCTGGTGTGGGTGGTGCTGCCGGCCTTTGCCGCCGTTCCCTTGATGCTGGCTATGCCGGACTTGAGCTGGACCGATGCGTACTTTGAGTCCATGAGTGCCTTGACCGCCACCGGGGCGACGGCGCTCAGCGGCCTGGATAATTTGCCGACCTCCGTCAACGTCTGGCGCTGTTTTTTGCAGCTCATTGGTGGCCTGGGCATCATGCTGCTGGTGGTGGCTGTGCTGCCATTATTGGGTCTGGGTGGCGTGCAGCTCTACAAGGCAGAGACGCCCGGCCCCATGAAAGACGCCCGGCTGACGCCTCGCATCGCCGAGACGGCGCGCGGGCTGTGGGGCATTTACTTTGCATTCTCGGCGGCTTGCCTGCTGGCCTACCGCTGGGCCGGCATGTCCTGGCCGGACGCCTTCATGCACATGTGTACCACCATGGGCCTGGGGGGGTTTTCGTCGCACGACGCCAGCTTTGGTTACTGGAATTCGGCGTCCATGGAGATGGTGGCCACGGTGTTCATGGCGCTGGCCGGCATCAGCTTTGCGCGCTATTTCATCGTCTGGCGCTCGCGCTCGGGTATCTCGTTGATACGCGATGCCGAGGTGCGCGCCTATGGGCTGGTGCTGATCGCCTCGATTGCCGGCCTGTGCCTGCTGTTGCTGTCGCATGGCGTGTACGCCGACTTTGGCGACGCCCTGAGGTCGGCTGCTTTTCATGTGGTGTCGGTGGCAACGACGACCGGCTATGCCTCCACCGACTACGCCTTGTGGCCGGTGTTTGCTCCGGTGTTTCTGATGTTTTTGGGGACTTTTATGTCGTGTGCCGGCTCAACCGGGGGCGGTATCAAGATGGTGCGCATGGTGCTGCTTCTCAAGCAGGCACGCCGGGAGCTGGTGCGCGCCTTGCATCCGCGCGTGGTCAACCCGGTGAGCATGGGCCGGGCCATGGTGCCCGCCACGGTGATTGCGGCCATCATGGCCTACATGCTGATTTATGGCGCCACCACCATTGGCCTGACCATGCTGATGCTGCTTTCAGGCTTGGACATCGTCACCGCTTTTTCGGCCGTGGTGGCCACGGTCAACAACATCGGGCCGGGGCTGGGGCAGGTGGGCCCGGCAAGCAACTTTGGCGTGCTCACCGATTTTCAGACCTGGGTGTGTACCGTGGCCATGCTGATGGGGCGCCTGG
>JBIIVW010000275.1:0-4496 GCA_044339205.1 Rhodoferax sp.
CGCCTACGGCACCGGATCTCGCCCCGTGCCGCGCTATGTCGCACTCGCCTGCAAAGGCTGGGAAGCCGAACACCGCCGGCAGGCGTGACTGCCAAACCCGACCTCTCACCCATTTTTTTCTTTTCAAACCAAACAACATGACATATTGCGTCGCCATCAAACTCAACGCCGGCCTGGTTTTCCTCTCTGACTCCCGCACCAATGCCGGGCTGGACCAGATCAGCACCTTTCGCAAAATGATTGTTTATGAGCGCCCTGAGGACCGATTCATGGTGCTGCTCTCGGCGGGCAACCTGAGCATTTCGCAGTCGGTGCGCGAGATTTTGCAGATTGAGCAGCTCAAGGAACACCCCGACAGCGAGCCCATCACCATCTGGAACGCCAAAAGTATGTTTGACGCCGCCCGCGTACTGGGCTCGGCCATTCGCCATGTGCATGACCGCGATGCCGCCTCGCTCAAGCACGCCGGGGTGGACTTCAATGTATCGCTGATTTTTGGCGGCCAGATCAAGGGCGAGGGCATGCGCCTTTTTCAGGTGTATTCCGCGGGCAACTTCATTGAAGCCACGCCCGAGACGCCTTACTTTCAGGTGGGTGAGTCCAAATACGGCAAGCCGGTGCTGGACCGCGTGATCACCCCCGAAACTCCGCTGGACGAGGCCGCCAAGTGCGCGCTGGTGTCCATGGACTCCACGCTCAAGTCGAATTTGTCGGTGGGCCTGCCGCTGGACCTGGTGGTTTATGAAGCCGACCAGTTTCAAACCGACAAGGTGGTGTGCATTGACGAATACAACCCCTATTTCAAGATGATGCACAACAGCTGGGGACAAAAGCTGCGCGAAGTCTTTGACAGCATTGAAGACCCGATGTGGAACGGCGAGCAAACCCAGGTGCCGCTGATGACCCAGTCTGGCCGCAGCCTGCCCCTCAGAAAAATCAGCACCCCACAAGAAAAGCTGATTTGACCCGATGATCATCTTCTCCCATGCCAACAGTTTTGGCGCCAGCACTTATGGCGTTTTGTTCAAGCACCTCAAATCGCGCGGCTTCACCGTCAAAGCCATTGAAAAATTTGGCCACACGCCTGAGTACCCGGTCACCAACAACTGGCCGTGCCTGGTCGATCAGTTGATCGACTTCACACGACCTATTGTGGAGAAAACCGGTGAGCCCGTGTTTTTGGTGGGCCACTCCTTCGGGGGGTTTGTCAGCCTGATGGCGGCTGCGCACGCGCCTGAACTGGCGCGCGGTGTGCTGCTGCTGGACTCCCCCATTTTGGGTGGCTGGCGGGCAACCACCTTGGGCGTCATCAAGTCGGCCCAACTGGTAGGCTCGGTGTCGCCAGGGGCGGTGAGCCGGCGCCGGCGCAACAGCTGGCCCAGCCAGGAGGCGGCGCTGGAGCACTTTCGGCACAAAAAAGCGTTCGCCAAGTGGGACCCCCAGGTGCTGCAAGACTACATTGCCCATGGCACCCATGATGAAGGTCGGGGCCTGGACAAAAAACGGGTACTCAGCTTTGACCGCGATGTGGAAACCGCGATCTACAACACCCTGCCCAACAACCTGGACAACCTGCTCAAACGCCACCCCCTGAAGTGCCCGGTGGCCTTCATCGGTGCGCGAGGCTCAGCCGAGATGAAGCAGGTCGGCATGGCGATGACCGAGAAGATCACCAGAGGCCGACTGACCATTGTGGATGGCAGCCACTTGTTCCCCATGGAGAAACCCCTGGTGACGGCAGCGGCTATGGAGGCGGCCCTCCTGAATTTGCAAAGTCTGGTTTAGCCGGTTCTGGGCTACGCAGCCCAGGTCACCACACCGCTCCATGCGGTGGCCAACACCACCACGCCAAAAATGATGCGATACCAGGCAAAGGGCACAAAGTCGTGGGTGGACACGTAGCGCACCAGCCAGCGAATGCACAGCAGCGCTGAAATGAAGGCCGTGACAGTGCCCACCGCAAACATCGGCAGGTCTTCCCAGCGCAACAAGTCGCGCTGCTTCCACACCGAATAGGCGCCCGCTCCCATGAGGGTGGGAATGCCCAGAAAAAAGCTGAATTCGGTAGACGCCTTGCGTGACAGCCCCAGCACCAGACCCCCAATGATGGTGGCGCCGCTGCGGCTGGTGCCGGGTATCAGCGCCAGACACTGCAAGAGCCCGACCTTGAGCGCATCCGTGTAACTCATGTCGTCCACCGTCTCCACCCGGGCCAGGCGCTTGCCTACCAAATCCAGATCCCCATACAAACGGCGATGACGGCGCTCGACAATCAGAATAATGAAGCCGCCTGCAATAAAAGCCAGCGCCACAGGTACCGGGTGAAACAGGTGGGCCTTGATCACGGCCCCAAATGACAGCCCCAACACCACGGCAGGAATAAAGGCAATAAGCACATTGAGCGCAAAACGCTGCGCCACCGGATCGTGGGTGATACCGGCAACCGTGCGCAGCAGGCGAGCGCGGTACTCCCACATGACCGAAAACATCGCCCCGGTCTGGATGGCAATTTCGAACACCTTGGCTTTTTCACCCGTGAAGTTCAGCAGCGAACCGGCCAGGATCAGATGGCCTGTTGAAGAAATGGGCAAAAACTCGGTCAGCCCCTCGACGATGCCCATGATGGCTGCTTTGATCAGCAATTCAATATCCAACGATATCTCCCTTAAAAGTGACTGTAGCCGGCACATTATCTGCCCTAATTGCTCACCAATTAATAGCAATCAGGCATAAACAAGCGAGCAAACGCTGCAACTCGCACTCGAACTTGAGCATTTGGCGGGTATTTTGATGCGTTTGGTCGCACCGCCATGGCGGCCGGGCGCAGCTTTCGGCACAGTTCATCCATCGCCACACGCCGGATGACGCCCCATGCAACTCACTCCCCTCATCGCCGTTCACCTGACCGCCGCCTTGGGCGCCCTCGCCACCGGCCCGATTGCCCTGTGGGCCCGAAAAGGACGCACGCAGCGCCCCAAGTTGCACCGGGCCTTTGGCTATGCCTGGGTCACCTTGATGATCGTGACCGCCGTGTCTGCGCTCTTTATTCGTGATTTCAACCTCCCCAATATCGCCGGCTACACGCCCATTCACCTTCTCATTCCGTTCACACTGTTCAGCTTGGTGGGGGCCTTTGTCTACCTGGCGCGGGGCAACATCGTAGGGCACCGCAAGACCATGCAGGGTCTGTACGTGGGTGCTTGCCTGGTGGCTGGTGGCTTCACGCTGCTACCCAGCCGTTACCTGGGGCAGGTGGTGTGGGGACAGTGGCTTGGACTGCTTTGAGTGAATTCGCCATCATGAAAAAAAACGCTCACCCCATGTCACGCCGCACCAAAGCCGTGAACACCACCGCCCTGGTCCTGCTCACGCTCCTGGCAGGCCTCGCAGCCGCCATCACCTGGGGCGGCCCCAAAGACATTGCGCCGCTGCCCAGCATCAACGACCCGTTTCGCAAGGTCGACAACAGCCAGTTGCCACCCGCGCAACAGTACGCTGCCCGCGACGGTACAGCTCTGACGTGGCATGCCTACAGCCCGGCCAACCCGGTAGCAGGCATCGCGCCGCGCCGCGTGGTTCTGGTGCATGGCTCTTCGGCCCGCGGGCAATCCATGCATGTGCTGGCCCAAGCGCTAGCGGCTGAAGGCTTCGCCGTGGCGGCCCTGGACATGCGGGGCCATGGCGCCTCCGGCACGCGCGGGCAGGCCGCCTATGTAGGCCAGCTTGAAGACGACCTGGAAGACTTCTTGCGCGCAGTGCCCCACTCCGGCCCCCAGACGTTGATGGGATTCTCGTCAGGCGGGGGCTTTGCCTTGCGCTTTGCCGGCAGCGAGCGGCAAGCGCTCTTTGAGCGGTACGTGTTGCTATCACCCTTTTTGCACTACAGCGGCCCCACGTCCCGCCCCAGCAGCGGCAGCGACTGGGCCTCGGTAGGCCTGCCCCGCATCGTGGCGTTGACGATGCTGAACCAAGTGGGCATCACGCAGTGGAATCATCTGCCGGTGCTGCGCTTTGCCCTCAACGATGAGGCACGCCGCCTGCTCACACCCAGTTATTCGTTCACACTCATGAGCAACTTCCGACCTGATGACAACTACCAGCAAAACATTAAAAACGCCCGGGGCACTGTCTGCATCGTGGCCGGGCAGGACGACGAGCTTTTCTTTGCCGACCGCTTTGCCGAGGTATACGCCCAGGCAGGCAAACCGGTGCCTGTGACGCTGCTGCCTGGCATCAGCCACATCCAGCTCACGCTGGACGCGGGGGCCGTGCGCGCGGTTGCCCAGGCCTGCAAGGCATGAATCCGTCAACTACAACGCCCAACCCGCCACCTAAAATCCAACTGACCATGAACCAACAACCCATCGCCCCCGACGACCTTGACCGGCTGGCCCGCAAACGCGCTGGCGCCAAACTGGGCTGGTACGCGCACGCTGTGGTCTTCACTTGTGTGAACTTGCTGATCCTCAGCCTGTCGCATTACGGGTTTGGCCACC
>JBIIVW010000277.1:0-4485 GCA_044339205.1 Rhodoferax sp.
TCGGCCATGCCTTTCCATTCCTCTTTGCTCACGCCATTCCCGAGGTCTTTGTCGATCCAGGGAATCAAGGAGCCGCCCAGTGGCACGCCAAAGTTGGTGGTCTCAACCGCAGTCAAGCTCCGCTGTTTGGCGATCACCTTGCGGTCAATTTCCAGGATGGCGCTTTTGGGGTCATCCAGCAGGGCTTTGACCTCGGCATTGAGCGTGCCGTACTGAGTGAGCAACTCGCGCATGTGCTGGGCACCACCGCCGCTGGCCGCCTGGTAGGTTTGGGTGCTCATCCACTCCACCAGACCCGCTTTATAGAGCGCCCCGACGCCCATCAGCATGCAACTCACGGTGCAGTTGCCACCCACCCAGTTGTTGCCGCCCTTGGCAAGCGCTTGTTGAATGACGGGCATGTTGACAGGGTCCAGTACGATGACCGCATTGGCTTCCATGCGCAGGGTGGAGGCCGCATCAATCCAGTGACCGTTCCACCCCGCGGCGCGCAGCTTGGGAAATACGTCACTGGTGTAGTCGCCACCTTGCGCGCTCATGATGATGTCGCATTTCTTTAGCGCCTCAATGTCGAAGGCGTCTTTGAGCGTGGTTTCGTTTTTGGCCAGGGCAGGGGCTTTGCCGCCTGAGTTGGAAGTAGAAAAGAACACGGGCTCAATCAGGTCAAAGTCACCTTCCGTCTGCATGCGGTCCATCAAAACAGACCCCACCATGCCGCGCCAACCCACCAAACCTACCAGATTGCCAATTTTCACAATACTGTCCTTTTAAAGATTGAGATATTTTTTGCTTACAAAGCCTTGACTACGGCTGCGCCCATTTGTGCCGTGCTGACTCGGGTCGTGCCTGCGCTGTAAATGTCTGCCGTACGCAGTCCTTGGTCCAGCACGGCCTTGACAGCAGCTTCAATTCGCTGCGCCGCAGTTTCCTGGCCGAGACTGAAACGCAACATCATCGCCGCGCTCAAAATGGTTGCCAACGGATTCGCGATACCTTTGCCGGCGATGTCCGGCGCACTGCCATGGCTGGGCTCGTACAAACCCTGGTTGCTGGCATTGAGCGATGCAGACGGCAGCATGCCGATGGACCCGGTGAGCATGGACGCCTCGTCGCTCAGAATATCACCAAACATATTGCCTGTAACGACGACATCAAACCGTTTGGGTGCGCGGACCAACTGCATGGCTGCGTTGTCCACATACATGTGATCGAGCTGAATGTCGGGGTATTGCAGGCCGACATCGGTCACCACGTCTTTCCAGAACTGGAAGGTTTCAAGCACATTGGCTTTGTCAACGCTGGTAACCCGTCCTTCAGAACCTGCCGCCTTGCGCTTGCGTGCAGCCTGAAAGGCGACATGCGCAATTCGTTCGATCTCCGGGCGGCTGTAGCGCATGGTGTCAAACGCCTCTTCCGCGCCGGGGAAGTGCCCGTCGGTCGCGATGCGGCGGCCCCGTGGCTGGCCAAAGTAAATGTCGCCGGTCAACTCGCGAATGATCAGGATGTCCAGGCCGGCAATGAGCTCCGGCTTGAGACTGGACGCGTCAACTAATTGCTCGTAACAAATGGCCGGGCGGAAGTTGGCAAAGAGACCGAGGCTCTTGCGCAGTCCCAAAATGGCCTGCTCCGGGCGTAAAGGGCGGTCCAGTTTGTCGTACTTCCAGTCGCCCACGGCGCCAAACAAAATGGCATCGGCTTCCTTGGCCAGCTTGAGTGTGGCCTCTGGCAGGGGATGCCCGTAAGCCTCATAGGCGGCGCCACCAACCAGAGCTGTTTCCATCTCCAGATCCAGACCGAGAACATTCAATACATTCACCGCTTCAGCGACAATTTCTGTTCCGATGCCATCGCCTGGCAAAACTGCAATTTTCATCTTGACCTTCTAGTTAAAGTTTGCACCACAAGGGCCGCTTGACAAAGGCTGGGGTCCGTTCTGCTAGGAACTTCGTGCCGGTTCAGGGGTGGGCAGCACATGCTACGGCGTTAACAGTGACACGTGTGAGTATTCAAAATAAATAGCGCCCTAGGTAGATATCGTGCGGGCTAGCCATGGTTTGTTCGCCAAACGTTCGGCTTCAAATATTTTGATTTTATCGGCATGGCGAAGCGTCAGGCCAATGTCGTCAAATCCATTGAGCAAGCAGTATTTGCGAAACGCCTGGACCTCAAAAGGCAGTTCTTCTCCGTCTGGCTTGACCACAACCTGTCTTTCAAGGTCAATGGTCAATGTATAGCCGGGGAATGCCAAGGCGTCAGCAAACAGCTGGCTGACTTGATCCTCGCTCAGCACGATCGGCAGCAGCCCATTTTTGAAGCTGTTGTTGAAGAAAATATCCGCGTAGCTCGGTGCAATGATCGCTCTGAATCCGTACTGGTCCAGGGCCCAGGGTGCATGTTCACGTGAGGAGCCGCAGCCAAAGTTCTTGCGTGCAAGCAGGATGGATGCACCCTCGTAGCGGGGCTGGTTCAGCACAAAATCCGGATTTGGTTTGCGTGTTTCAGGGTCTTGGCCCGGGTAACCAGGGTCCAGATAACGCCACTCGTCGAACAGGTTCTGACCAAAGCCTGTTTTGCGAATGGATTTGAGAAACTGCTTTGGAATGATGGCATCTGTATCGACGTTTTCGCGATCCATGGGAGCCACCAGTCCCTTGAGCAAGTTAAATTTTTGCATAGTCGTATTACTTCTTTTTAGCGACGTCTTCAATTCTCTCGCCTGCCTTTTGCAGGTCCTGGCCCACGCCTTTGACCGTATTGCATCCCGATATCGTCAAGCTCACGGTTAAGGATGCGACAACGAGCACGATGATTTTTTTCATAGGGTATTGATGGGTGATGGTCTTAGACAAACTTCCTGACATCCACAAAATGCCCGTGGATCGCCGCCGCCGCCGCCATGGCTGGGCTGACCAGATGGGTTCTTCCGCCGGCTCCCTGACGCCCTTCAAAATTGCGATTGCTGGTGGATGCACATCGCTCACCAGGCTCCAGTCGGTCAGCATTCATGGCCAAACACATGGAGCAACCCGGCTCACGCCATTCGAAGCCTGCTGATTTGAAAATCTCATGCAGACCTTCCCGCTCTGCCTGATCTTTGACCAGACCAGAGCCAGGGACGACCATGGCCAACTTGATATTCCCGGCCACTTTTTGACCTAATTTCTTGACAACAGCAGCCGCTTCACGCATGTCTTCAATGCGGCTATTGGTGCAAGAACCAATGAACACTTTGTCTACGTACAGGTCATTCAACGCCTTACCGGGCTCAAGTCCCATGTAAACCAACGCGCGTTCAATCGCGCTGCGCTTGTTGGCGTCTATTTCTTTGTCAGGGTCAGGTACACGACTGTCAATACCCAATACCATTTCGGGGGATGTACCCCAGGTGACTTGAGGGATGATCTGGGTGGCATCAAGTTCGACGATGGTGTCAAAGTGGGCGTCAGCGTCGGAATGCAAGCCTTTCCAATAGGCTACAGCCTGATCCCATTCCACGTCCGCAGCGCTGCTGTCGATTGCGTTATGGCCAGGTGCCAGAGGACGGCCCTTCACGTAATCAATGGTTTTTTCGTCAACAGCGACCAATCCGGCACGGGCGCCGGCCTCAATCGCCATGTTACAGACGGTCATTCGACCCTCCATGCTCAGCGCACGGATGGCAGAGCCACTAAATTCGATCGTATAACCGGTGCCGCCAGCGGTACCGATTTTGCCGATGATGGCCAGGACGATATCTTTGCCACCGCATCCGCGAGGCAGAGTGCCGTCTACGCGGACCAGCATATTCTTGGCTTTTTTGGCGAGCAAGGTTTGCGTGGCCATCACGTGCTCGACCTCACTCGTGCCAATCCCATGCGCCAAAGCACCGAAGGCGCCGTGTGTGGAGGTGTGCGAGTCACCGCAGACAACCGTCATCCCCGGAAGCGTTGCGCCATTTTCAGGTCCGATAACATGCACGATGCCCTGGCGCTTGGACAAAAATGGAAAGTAAGCAGCTGATCCGAATTCCTTGATGTTGGTGTCAAGGGTGATCACTTGTTCTTTGCTTGTGGGGTCGGTAATGCCGTCATAGCCCCGCTCCCAACCAGTGGTCGGTGTATTGTGATCTGCCGTGGCCACAATGGAGCTGACACGCCAGACTTTTCTCCCGGCTTGGCGAAGGCCTTCGAAGGCTTGTGGGCTGGTGACTTCATGGACCAAATGGCGGTCGATGTACAAAATGGCCGTGCCATCTTCTTCGGTGTGAACAACATGTTCATCCCAGAGTTTGTCGTACAGCGTACGCCCGTATGCTTGTGGATCAGTGCGGCTCATTTGATATTTCCTTGAGGAATGGCTATTTTAAGCGGCATGGAGGAGGCTTCCTCCAAAGCAAAACGCCCGCCGATGTTGCCATCCGGCGGGCGTTTTAATTAGCAACGATCAGCGCTGTGAAATTGGCACAACGTCACGCCGTTCAGAGCCGGTAAACAGCTGACGCGGACG
>JBIIVW010000276.1:0-4485 GCA_044339205.1 Rhodoferax sp.
TAGCCATCCAAACCCCCTGCTCCGCCAAAGCCGACGACGACCAGTTGGTGAAATCCACCAAAGAAGCAAAAGCACGGGAACTGATCACGTCATAGGGCTCGGTCAAACTCTCCACCCGCGCGTGCAAGCCCTGCAGGTTAGTCAGACGCAAAGTGGCAGCCACCTGGCGAATGAAGGCAGCTTTTTTGGCAACGGTATCCACACAGTCCACCCGCAACTCCGGGCAGCAGATCGCAATCACCACGCCGGGCAGACCCGCGCCAGACCCTACATCCAGCAAGCGCTGCGGCTTGGCTACGGCTGCAGCCGTCACACCTTGCAACTCAGCCAGCTTGGCACGCAGTGGCGCCATGATGGCCAAGCTGTCCAGCAGGTGGTGGGTCAGCATTTCTGCGGGGTTGCGCACCGCCGTCAGGTTGTAGACCTTGGTCCACTTTTGAATCAGATCCAGATAATCCAGCAACTGGCCCACTTGGCGGTCGCCGAGCGCCAAGGCCAGATCGTTCAAACCCCCGCGCAGGGCGGCTTCCAGCGGGCGCATCAGGCGGTAACACCATCGTTTTCAACCGCCTCCGGCACACCTTTGCCCGGCGAGACAAACCCCTTGACCCGGCTTCTCTTCAGGTGAATCAGCAGCAAGGAAATGCTGGCCGGCGTGATGCCCGAAATGCGCGACGCCATGCCCAGCGTCTCCGGGCGCTGCTTGCTCAGCTTTTGGCGTGCCTCAATACTCAAAGCGTGCACCTGCAAGTAATCCAGATCGAGTGGCAGCTTGAGGTGTTCGTAATGGGCTGCGCGGCTCACTTCATCTTGCTGGCGCTCGATGTAGCCGGAGTACTTGGCCACAATTTCTACCTGCTCAATGACCACCGCCTTGAACACGGCCTCATCCAATGCCACCGCATCAGGTGCCTCGGCGGCCACGCCAGCACCCAATTCAGGCCCCGCGTATTTGCCTCCGCTCAGCGACATCAAGCCAGAGTAAGTCACGTCCGGCCGACGCAACAAGTCGGCCAGGCTGTACTCATGCTCGATGGCTTTGCCCAGCACACGCTCAGCCTCTGCCAGCGCCAGGTTTTTAGGGCTGACCCAAAGTGATTTCAGTCGCTCTGTTTCACGTGAAACAGCATCGCGTTTTCGGCAAAAAGCGTCCCAGCGGGCGTCATCCACCAGCCCCAGCTTGCGGCCAGTTTCGGTCAGGCGCAGGTCGGCATTGTCTTCACGCAGCTGCAACCGGAACTCAGCCCGGCTGGTGAACATGCGGTAAGGCTCAGTCACGCCCTTGGTGATCAGGTCATCCACCAGCACGCCCAAATAGGCTTCGTCACGCCCTGGCACCCAGGTGTCTTGCGTCCAGGCGGTTTTGGCGCCGGCTTGCAGCGCGGCGTTGATGCCAGCGAACATGCCTTGGGCAGCCGCCTCTTCGTAACCGGTGGTGCCGTTGATTTGCCCGGCAAAAAACAAGCCGTTGATGGCCCGGGTCTCAAAGCTGCTCTTGAGCTGCTGCGGGTCAAAGTAGTCGTATTCAATCGCGTAGCCAGGACGCAAAATGTGGGCGTTTTCCAGCCCCGCCATCGAGCGCACCAGCGCGTACTGAATATCAAACGGCAGCGACGTCGAGATGCCGTTGGGGTAGTACTCGTGCGTGGTCAGGCCCTCGGGCTCCAGAAAAATCTGGTGACTGTCCTTGTCCGCAAAGCGGTTGATCTTGTCTTCCACGCTCGGGCAATAGCGCGGGCCTACGCCCTCAATCTTGCCCATGAACATGGGGCTGCGATCGAAGCCGCTGCGAATGATGTCGTGGGTGCGCTCGTTGGTGTGGGTCATCCAGCACGACATTTGCTTTGGGTGCTGCGCCACCCGTCCCATGAAGCTGAACACCGGCATGTTGGGGCTCATGCCGCCAGGCATGCCATCCCCCGGCTGCTCGGTGCATTTGCTGAAGTCAATCGAGCGGCCATCCAGACGCGGCGGCGTGCCGGTCTTGAGACGCCCTTGTGGCAACTTCAACTCTTTCAGGCGCGCGCTCAAAGACATCGCTGGCGGGTCGCCCGCGCGGCCAGCCGAATAGTTGTTCAGGCCCACATGGATCTTGCCGTCCAGAAACGTGCCCGCCGTCAGCACCACGGTTGTGGCACGAAACTGGATGCCCACCTGCGTCACCGCCCCCACCACGCGGTCGCCCTCCACCATCAGGTCATCCACGGCCTGCTGA
The DNA here is from genome assembly GCA_044339205.1 of Rhodoferax sp. Classification (GTDB taxonomy): domain Bacteria; phylum Pseudomonadota; class Gammaproteobacteria; order Burkholderiales; family Burkholderiaceae_C; genus Rhodoferax. The sequence continues at coordinate 2,216 of JBIIVW010000276.1, forward strand.
AAGAGCCACAGGTTGGGCTGGTTCTCCAGCATGCGACGAATGGCGGCCTTGTACAACACCCGGTCAGCCTGGGCGCGCGTGGCGCGCACGGCGGGCCCCTTGGATGAATTGAGAATGCGGAACTGGATGCCGCCCTCGTCGGTGGCCACGGCCATGGCGCCGCCCATGGCGTCCACCTCTTTAACGAGGTGGCCCTTGCCGATGCCGCCAATGGACGGGTTGCAACTCATCTGGCCCAGGGTCTCGATGTTGTGACTGAGCAGCAAGGTCTTGCAACCCATGCGGGCTGCCGCCAGGGCAGCCTCGGTTCCGGCATGGCCGCCGCCAACAACGATGACGTCAAAATGTTCAGGATAAAGCATGGCTGGAAATTGGAGTGTGGGCGCTGAAGAAAAGCGCACGCCCTGCGCCTGTAAGGCAAGCCCCGATTTTACCGGGCGACCCGTAAACTGGGGACAATCAGGGCCATGAACATTCTGATTTTTGCCGGCAGCACACGCCAACAGTCCTTCAACCGGCAGCTCGCCACCGCAGCCTCTGCCATGGCCCGCGCGGGCGGCGCCACAGTCACCCAACTGGAGCTGGCCAGCCTGGACATCCCGCTGTACAACGCCGATCTGGAGGCCCAGGGCACACCGCCCGATGTCATCCGCCTGAAAGAGCTGATGCATGCGCACCCGGCCTGGATCATCTGCTCACCCGAATACAACGGCAGCTACACCGCCCTGCTCAAAAACACCATTGACTGGGCCTCCAGCCCGGTCAAGGGCAACCCCGCCTGGGCGCAAGGCACCAAGGCGTTTGAAGGCAAGGTGGTGGGCCTGCTCAGCGCCTCGCCCGGCGGACTGGGCGGCTTGCGCTCCCTGAGCCACCTGACGCCCCTGCTGCTCACGCTGCAAAGCTGGGTCACGCCGCGCCAATACGCCTTGGCCCATGCGGGGCAGGCCTTTGATGCCAATGGCGAGCTACAGGTGCCAGCCCAGCGCCAGGGCGTGCAAGCCGTGGTGGATCAGGTTTTATGGGCCAGCCAGCGGTTTAATGATCAAAAAGCCCCGTAGCCGGCGCTTTTATTACTCCAGAGTATTTATTTTCATAGCATGAAGATCAGCCTGTGAACTGCCGGCCCGATTGTGGCGCCTGCTGCATAGCACCCTCGATTTCCAGCCCCATCCCCGGCATGCCGCAGGGCAAGCCGGCGGGCGTCCGGTGCATTCAGCTGTCTGATGCCAACCGCTGCCGCATCTTCGGGCAACCGGAGCGCCCGGCTTGCTGCTCAGGCCTGCAGCCCGCAGTGGACATGTGCGGTGACTCCCGCGCACAAGCCATGCTGTGGCTGGCTCGGTTGGACGAGGCCACAGCCCCGCAGCGTTAATCCCCTCCGCCGCCGCATCCACCGCCATCTGAACCACCTTCCCCGCCGGAAGACTCGCTACCACCAAAGCCATCCGCATCGCCTCCCCCGCCACCGCCCTCGCCAAAACTCGTGCCGCAATAGGCATCCGAGCCGCTTTGCCGGTCAATGTCGCGGCAATCGGGCACATAGGTGTAGCCTCCGGGAATGTTGTATTTCTTGTCCAGGGCAAACAACAAGGGCAAGCGCCTGGGTTGGCGCGGATCGATGCTCTCCTCCTTGCAGGCCCAGTACCAGGTGCGGCGCAAGCCATCGTTGCGCTGAGGGTTGCGGCCCAGCACCTCGGCCGGTGTGTGATGCAGCAGTTTGCCAAAAGCAACATCGCACCACAGGCCATAAGCCCGTGTGTGCAAAATGAATTCGTGCCAGGCAAAGTCCACCACCTTGGAAGGCATAGCCACAAATTTGCGTTCACTGCGCAGGTGGGCCACAAAGAACTGGCGCAAACCGCGCAGCACCAGGTCTGCATCGCCCGCGCTCAATTGCGGGTACACGGCTTGCAGTTTGGCGACCAAAAAGGGCGGCAAACGGGACTCGCGAATGTATTGGCGCCGCCGACTCATCTCCCAGGCCCGCAGGGCCCCAAAGGCGAGCAGGCTGGTCACCAGCACCAAGAACATCTGTAAGCCAACGCCGGTGAGTTTGAAAGCGCCCAGTGTGGGCAGCACCAGCACGCCCCACTTCAAGGCCACCAACAACTGGATTCGCCGCGCCCCTGTCAAACTGATCGTGCCGAGTCGATGACCCATGCTGTCTCCTTTCATTGCGCTAACCCCCACCACCGGTCAGAGCCGGCCCTCTGGATCAGATTTTGGTAGATGCTTGCAACACATCACGCGCAGTGTGTGCCAACGGGCGA
>JBIIVW010000278.1:0-4450 GCA_044339205.1 Rhodoferax sp.
GCCAAGGGCGAGCTGATGGGCGTGCTCGACATCTCCAGTGACCAGCGAACGGGCCAATTGCACACCTTCGGGCTGGTGAGCATGGCCGCCCGCATGATCGAAAACCGGCTGATCGGCGCCACCTGCCAGCAGCACATTCTTTTGCACCTGCATCCACAGCGCGCGGGCCTGGGCACCGTGGCCGAAGGCATTGTGGTGCTGTCGGGCGACGGCTGGGTGATAGGGGGCAATGGGGCCGGGCTGGCGCTGCTGGGCTTGTCCAAGTCAGACCTGGGCGCGGTGCAGATCCGCAGTGTGCTGGACATGTCGCTGGATGCCTTGCTGTCCCTGCACAAACGCCGTCCGGGGCAAGCCCAACAGGTGCGCCTGAGGGGTGGTGAGCTGGTGTTTGCTGTAGTTCGGCAAGATGGCGCTACCGTGGCCGCATCCGGTGTGGCGGTCGGGGCCTCCAGGGCGCCGGTGGTCAGCGTTGATGCGGCGGGTGCCGATGCCCTGGCCCGGCTCGACACCGGTGATTTGCGTTGGCGCAATGCGTCCGACAAAGCCCGCCGGGTGCTGGACAAACCGATCCCGTTGTTGATTCAGGGCGAGTCTGGCGTGGGCAAAGAGATGTTTGCACGTGCGGCCCACCAAAGCGGGCCACGTTGCCACCAGCCTTTTGTCGCCATCAATTGCGCGTCCGTTCCTGAGAACCTGATTGAGGCCGAACTGTTTGGCTACAGCCCGGGGGCCTTCACCGGGGCACGGCGCGAGGGCAGCCCCGGACGCCTGCGGGAAGCCCATGGCGGCACCTTGTTTCTGGATGAAATTGGCGACATGCCCTTGAGCTTGCAGGCGCGTCTGCTTCGGGTGCTGCAGGAGCGCGAGGTCAGCCCGCTGGGGGGCGGGCCTGCCGTAGCGGTGGATTTCGCCCTGATCTGTGCCACCCACTGCAAGCTGCGCCAGGCCGCCGAGGCGGGGCAGTTTCGCAGTGACCTGTATTACCGCATCAACGGTTTGACGGTGCACTTGCCCGCGCTGCGCGAGCGCTCGGATTTTGATGTGCTAACCCGGCATCTGCTGCAAGACATCAACCCGCAGGATCCTGTGGCGGTGGCGCCCGGCCTGTTGACCCGCTTGAAAGCGTATGCCTGGCCGGGCAATCTGCGCCAGTACGCCAACGCACTGCGAACCGCCAGCGCGATGCTGGAGCCCGGAGAAACGGTGCTGGACTGGGTACATCTGGCCGACGATTTGCTGGAGGAGTTGGCTGCCCCGGCGCTGTCTGCACCGGCCCCGCCTGGTGCGGCGCTGACCCCTGCGCCAGCTCTGGCGCCTGTCCACAATCTGCACGACATCTCGCAGCTTGCCATCCGCCAAGCGATGCAGGATGCCGGTGGCAACTTGTCCCAGGCCGCCCGCCGGCTGGGCATCAGCCGGCAAACTTTGTATCGAAAGCTCAGCGCTTGAGGGGGAAAGCGGGCCTCGTTCAGCGGAGGGCTTTTTTTTAGATTTTTTGATCGTTCCGGCCTCTGGCCGGCGTATTTATTGGGTTTCTTTAGCTAATTTAATAGCTTTTTATCCGCTGTCTGCGCCTGATCTGGCAGCACAGAGTCTTTCTTGATGAGAGTCCACTCAGCATGTTGGCCCGTGAGCAGTTGAAACAGCGCAAACACAGGCGCCGGCATGTTGCGCGCATCGGTGGGGCTCTCCAGGGCTTGCCAGGTGCGGGACTGCAGGCTGCCCCGGCTGCCGGTTTGCAAGGGGTAGCCCATCAACGTGGCGGCCTCGACCTGGCTGAGGCCGGCGTTCAGGCGGGTTGTTTTGAGTTCTTCGCCACTAGGTGAATGAAGGGCCAAGGGGGTGATGTTTGTCGTGGATTTCATGGCTGTGAATTTTGATGCAAAAAAGCTCTGCCGGAGTATTCCCAGCGGTGCTTAGCCGCCCAAAATGGCGACGCCTTTGATTTGGGCGTACACCTGCAAGCCTTCTTTCAAGCCTAATGCATCAAACGACTTGCGCGTGACCCGTGCCAAAAGCGACGTGCCCGCAGCATCCAGCCCGACCACCATTTGCCCCGGCCCGTCGGCGGACCAAGCGGTCACCCGCGCGGGCAGGATGTTGAGAATGCTGGTGTCGATTTGCGGGCTCAGCGTCAGGCTCACATCCCGCGCCTGAACCCTGATGCGCAGCGCCTGCCCGATAGCCAGCGCTTGTTGGGGCACGCGCAAGCACCCACCGGCAAATTGGGCCACCGTCAAATGGTAGGCCGGCTCATGCCCGCTCACCCGGGCCTGAATGACCGCGCTGGCGGTGTCGCCATGGGCCAATGGCAGGTCGAGCCTCGTCAGTATCTTCGCTGTGGGGCCACTGGCCAGGACGCGGCCGGCCGCCAGCAGCACCAGGTGGTCGGCCAGCCGCGCCACTTCGTCAATGGCGTGGCTCACATAAATAATTGGAATCGACAACTCAGTGTGCAAGCGCTCCAGGTAGGGCAGTATGTCGGCCTTGCGGGGGGCATCGAGCGCGGCCAAGGGCTCGTCCATCAGCAGCAGGCGCGGGCTGCTGGCCAGGGCGCGGCCAACGGCCACGCGCTGGCGCTCACCGCCCGAGAGTTCATGCGGCCAGTGCTGCAGCAGGTGCTCAATGCCCAGCAGCGCCACCGCGTGGTCCCAGCCGTGCCGGCGCTCTTTGACTGGCGTTCGCTTGAAGCCGAATTTCAGGTTGTCTTGCACGTTCAGGTGGCCGAACAAGCTGGCTTCCTGAAACACATAGCCCAGCGCGCGCTGGTGCACGGGTCTAAAAATGCCCTTCGCACTGTCTTGCCACAACTCTTCTGCCACGCTGACCCGGCCTTTGGCCTGTTGCTCCAGCCCGGCCAAAATCCGCAGGCAGGTGGTTTTACCCGAGCCGGACGCGCCAAACAGCGCGGTGATGCCACGACCCGGCAGCTGCAGGGCCACATCCAGCGTGAACTCCCGGCGTTCCAAAACGACTTGCAGTACGAGCCCCGCGTCCGTTTCATGGTATTGGGTTGTAGCCTGAGTCATTGCGCGATGTCCTTGCGATGCTTGCCGTTGTACAGGTGCAAGGCCAGCAGCACCACAAACGAGAAGCCCAGCATCACGGCAGCCAACCGGTGTGCAGCGCCGTACTCCATCGCCTCCACGTGGTCATAGATCAGCACCGACACCATGCGGGTCTCGCCCGGAATGTTGCCACCCACCATCAGCACCACGCCAAATTCACCCACCGTGTGGGCAAAGCTCATGATGGCGCCAGTGATCAAGCCTGGCTTGCACAGGGGCAGCACCACGCTGAAAAAAGTGTCCAGCGGCGAGGCCCGCAAACTGGCGGCTACCTCCAGCGGTCGCTCGCCCAACGCCTCCATCGCGTTTTGGACCGGCTGCACCATGAAGGGCAGGGAATACAAGGTTGATGCCACCACCAAACCGCTAAAGGTAAACGGCAGCAGTCCCAGCCCGAGTGCTTGTGTCCACTCGCCGACCTGCCCCTGCGGCCCCATCAGCACCAGCAGGTAAAACCCTAGCACCGAGGGCGGCAGCACCAGCGGCATGGACACCATGGCGCTCAAAGGTGTTTTCAGCCGGGAGCGCGTGCGTGCCAGCCACCAGGCCAGGGGTGTGCCAAGAACCAGCAAGATGACGGTGGTCAGCGTGGCCACCTTCAGGGTGAGGCCAATGGCTTGCAGGTCGGAGGCGGTCAGCAGCATGCTAGATGTCGTAACCGTAGGAGCGAATCAGATCTTTGATGTTGGGGCTTTTCAGTAGCACCATCAGAGCCTGGGCTGCCGGGTTGTTGGCGGCGCGCTGCAGCAAGACGGCATCTTGCTGGACGGGTTGGTACAGGTTTTGTGGAATGACCCACATCGAGCCGCTTTTCAGTTTGCCGCCTTGCAGCACTTGGGACATCGCCACAAAGCCTATCTCGGCGTTGCCAGTAAAGACAAAACCAAAGGTTTGGCCAATGCTTTCACCCTGCACCAGCTTCGGGCCAAGGGCGGCGGTGAGACCGAGCTGGTCGATCACTTGCACTGCGGCGGCGCCATAGGGCGCCACTTTGGGGGAGGCGTAGGCGAGCTTGCGGAAGGTGCCGGCCTTCAGCACCGCGCCCTGGGCATCAACTTTGGCCGCATCAGCGGACCACAGCACCAGTTTGCCGATGGCGTAAGTGAAGCGACTGCCTGCCTGGGCCAGGCCGTCGGCCTCTAGTTGGGCAGGGGTTTTGGTGTCGGCGGCCAACAGCACGTCAAAGGGGGCGCCGTTTTTGATCTGGGCATACAGCTTGCCGGTGGCGCCAACGGTGATGTTGAGCGTGTGGCCCGTAGTTTTTTCGAGGACAGCAGCCACCGCTTTCATCGGCTCGAAAAAGTTGGCGGCCACAGCAATGTGCGCCTGGCCAGACAGGCTCGGCGTGGATATGCCCAAACCAAGCAGCGCAAGGCATAGAC
>JBIIVW010000280.1:0-4429 GCA_044339205.1 Rhodoferax sp.
GACTTGTCCAGGGGCTGCAACAAGCCGCCCTCGATCTGGGTCTTGGCAAACACGGTGCCGGGCACCACGATGTCGTACCCCGTATTGCCCGCCACCAGCTTGGCCTGCAAGGCTTCGTTGGTCTCGAAGGTGTCGTAATTGACTTTGATGCCCGACTCTTTCTCGAAGGCGGCAATCAGCCCCGCTGGCACGTAATCAGGCCAGTTGTAGATGTTGAGCACCTTCTCTTCGGTATTGGCAAGCGCCGCCGCAGGCGCAGAGGCCGTCCCGGCAGGCACGGCCACCACAGGTGGCTCGTCTTTTTTACCGCAGGCCACCAACATCACGCTCGTCAAGGCAAGCACCCAAAAAACCTTCTTTATCATGGCTGTCACTCCGTTCAGAGACTGAAAAAAACTAGCCGCGAGTTTAGATTAAGCGCAGCGCCCCATGACGGGGCGTGCGAATTTTCCGGCCCGATTGCCTGCATTCCATCAGGCATGATTCAAGGCTGCAACTCTTTACCGGACCGATACCCCTTGGCACCCTCCCCCCAATTCGCTCCCAGCCGCTTGAAGGCCTATTTGCTCCTGGCGCTCAGCATGGCGCTGGTGGGCAGCTACGTCGCACTCTCCAAGCCGCTGGTGGCCGCCCTTCCGGTGTTTTTGCTGGCCTGGATGCGTTTTGGCATTGGCGGGGTGGCCATGCTGCACTGGCTCAAGGCCCCACCCGGCGAGCCCGTGATGACCCTTGCCACCAAGCGCCTGGTTTTCCTGGAGTCCTTGCTGGGCAATTTTCTGTTTTCCATTTGCATGTTGTACGGAGTCAGCATGACCAGCGCGGTCTCGGCGGGGGTGATTCTGTCTGCCATTCCGGCGGTGGTGGCCCTGATGAGCTGGTTCTTCCTGAAGGAGCGGATTGGCCCGCGCATCTGGGCGGCCATTGCCTGCGCTGCGCTGGGGATCGCTTTATTCTCACTATTTAAATCAGAGCACTCAACTGAAGTAACACGCCGGCTAGAGGGTGATTTGGCTAATAACCAGGCCTTTTGGGGCAATTTACTGGTGTTTGGCGCCGTTCTGTGCGAAGCCGCTTACGCGGTCATCGGCAAAAAGCTCACGGGCGCGCTGGGCGCCAAACGCATCACTTCGTTGATCAACCTCTGGGGCTTTGTGCTCATGACACCCATGGGCCTCTTTTTGGCCTGGTCGTTTGATTTTGGGGCGGTGGCAGTCAGCACCTGGTTGCTGCTGGTTTTTTATGCGCTGGCCGCCAGTGTGTGGACCGTGTGGCTGTGGATGACCGGGCTGCAAACCGTGCCCGCGGCCAAGGCCGGGGTGTTCACGGTGATGCTGCCGATATCGGCCGCCGCCGTGGGTGTGATCGTATTGGGCGAGCGCCTGAGCGGCGTGCAACTGCTGGCCTTCGCCATTGCACTGCTGGGTGTGCTGCTGGCCACCTGGCCCAGCCGCTCAACTGTCAAACCAGCGGAGTCGAACTGACGACGATGCCGTCTTCATCGGCATAGAGCCAGTCGCCGGGGCGAACCCACTGGCCCTGGATCTGCACTGCCACGTCCCGCTGGCCCTCGTTGCGTTTTTCGGTGGGCAGCGGCATGCTGGCCAGGGCCCGAATACCGACGTTCATGGTGGCCAGCTCGGCCACATCGCGCACACAACCGTCAATCACCACACCCGCCCAACCGTTGCGTGCTGCCGCTGCACCGAGGTTGCCGCCCAGCAGCGCCCGGCGCAGGGACGCCCCCCCGTCCACTACCAGCACACGGCCCACGCGTCCGGCCGGCGTGTCATCGAAGCCCACAGAATCCACGGCGGCCTTGACCAGCGTGTTGTCCTCAAAACATTTGACCGTGACCACCGGTCCGCAGAACTTGTGCACCGCACCAAAGTCCCGAAAAACAGGTGGCAAAACCCGAAAATTACCGGATGAATCATCCCGTTGCGCATCACACAAATCACAGGTCGCAAATACAGCGGACATGGCCTACTCCTTAAGTTGTAAAAATTGTAGAGCCACCCGGACAGCCTCTGCCGCGCAAGACCCCTTGAATGAGCCACAAAAAACAACACTCTCCAGTGAAATAAACAGGTTTTGCCTATGAAACACCTGTTTTCTCCAGTAGCATCCGCCATGCCAGTGAAGAAGCAGTTTTTTGCTGGTGATTAATCAACTTGTAGAAGGACAATAAATCATGGCAACTGCAAAAAAAGCCCCGGCAAAAAAAGCTGCTCCAGCAAAGAAAGTCGCCCCAGCTGTTAAAGCGGCGCCCGCAAAGGCTGCAGCACCAGCCAAGACAGTAGCCGTCAAGGCCGCGCCTGCTAAAAAAGCAGCGCCCGCCAAAGCCGCTGCACCCGCGAAAACAGTCGCTGCAACCAAGGCTCCCGCCAAAAAACGCACGGCCAACGCCGCGTTCATGAAGGCACTCACTCCCAGCGCCGCACTGGCCGCTGTGGTTGGCGCCAGCCCGCTGCCACGCACCGAGGTGGTCAAACAATTGTGGGTCTACATCAAGAAGCACAAGCTGCAAGACGCCATCAACAAGCGCATGATCAACGCCGATGCCAAGCTGAAGGAAGTCTTCGGCAAGGTGCAGGTCTCCATGTTCGAGATGGCCGGCCTGATCGGCAAGCACCTCAAGTAATCGGCACCTGTTGCCTGATTCAAAAGCCGACGCAAGTCGGCTTTTTTACGTCTGATCCTTGTCGGTGCGGGGGTGTCGGCCACGGCTACGAGCACTCTCGCCTGGCTTGACTGTGCTGTCCATCACGCTGCGGGTGACGCTCGGTGGTGACTCTCCGATGTGAAAAGCCAGCTTGCGGTCGCGCAGTGCCACATCGCCTGCGGTGACCCGATCAAACCGGCGCAGGTGATCGGTCCACGAGGCATCTTCGATCATCTCGACGAAGCGGCCGGGCTCGGCGATGTCCTGCAGCAGTTCCCAGGACAAGGCGCCGTGGCGCAAGCGGCTGCGCCGGCTTTCCTGCATCAGGGCGCGAAACTCCGAGGCACGCACCGGGTCGATCAGGTACTCAATCAGCACCATCACATGCCCGCTGGGCGGCGGTGCATCGGCTTGGGGTGCCTTGAAAACGCGGGATGGTGTGAGGTCCTCGACCATGCCCTGGGCCGGCATCAGGCGATTGACCGCCGCCATGGCCAGCAAGCCCACCCCGGCCGCCAACATCACACTGGTCTGCACACTGGTGAGCGTGGCAACCTGCCCCCACACGGCGGCGCCAGACGCACTGGCGCCCATGATGGCCATTTGGTACATTGACATGCCGCGCGCGCGCACCCAGTCCGGCAAACCCATTTGGGCTGACACACTGAGCGTGTTGGCGGTGGTGATCCAGGCGGCACCCACTAGCAGCATGGCGGGCACCGCCACCCAGGTATAAGGCGTGAACGCAATCACCAGCATGGAAACCGACTGAATGACGGCACCGCCCAGAACGACCATGTCACGCGAGAAGTTGCGACGGAGCTGTGGCAAAAATGCCGTGGACCCAATCGCCCCCGCGCCCATGGCGGCAAGCAGCAGGGTAAAAGTGGCGGCATCACCTCCCCGCAGGCCGCGCGCCACCAACGGCAGCAAAGCCAGCAGCCCGGTGGAGGCAAAAAAGAAGATCGAGATGCGCAGCAAAACGCCCTTGAGATGGGACGACTGGGAGACATACTGAATCCCGATCCGGATTGCACTGCCCAGGCGTTCCCGCCCCAGCGGGTCAGGCTTGTGCGGCCGCTTCCAGCGAAAAATCACCACTGCAGCAGACAGTGACAAGACCGCATTGAGCAGGAAAACCCAGGCACTGCCCACACTGGCAATCAGGGCGCCGGCCACCAGGGGCCCCACAATCCGGGAGGCGTTCATCGACACGCCGTTGAGCGCCAGCGCCGCCGGCAGTTGTGGGCGCGGCACCAGTTCCGGCACGATGGCCGAGAACACAGGCCAGCGCAAAGCCAGCCCCACCCCATTGGCAAACACCAGCGCGAGCAGCAAGGGCGGTGACAGCACGCCCAAAAATACCGTCAGGCTCAGCACACTGGCCACCACCGCTACCCAGATCTGGGTCATCAATAAAAATCGCCGCCGGTCCAGGATGTCGGCCAGGGCGCCACTGGGTAGCCCGAGCAAAAACACCGGCAAACTCGCCGCCGTTTGCACCAGCGCCACCCACAGGGGTGTGGCGGTCAGCGAGGTCATCATCCAGGCCGCCGCGACATCGCTCATCCACAGGCAGATGTTGGCGATCAGCCAGGTGCTCCAGAGCATGCGAAACACCGGATGGCGAAACGGTGCCAGGGGCGAGAGGTCGTTGTCATCCGGCTCGGCCGGGCGTGTGGTTGAGGGTTGGGGATCGGGCATGGAGTCTTTTGTGGCGGCCCGAGCTTATTCCTGCTGCCGGGTCAGCGCCGTTTGGGTGATGGC
>JBIIVW010000281.1:0-4400 GCA_044339205.1 Rhodoferax sp.
CTCCAGGTAGGGCCCGCCAATCAGGTCGATGCAATAGGGCACGGCGGCAAAGATGCCCGCCATCAACAAAGTGCCGTCCTTGTCCCGCAGGCCCTCCAGAGTTTCCTGGATTGCTTTGGGCTGGCCTGGCAGGTTGATGATCAGGCTTTGGTCCCGAATCACCGCTACCTGGCGCGACAGAATCGCGGTGGGTACAAACTTCAGGCTGATCTGGCGCATTTGCTCCCCAAACCCCGGCATTTCCTTGTGCGCCACAGCCAGCGTTGCCTCTGGAGTCACATCGCGCAGGGCCGGGCCCGTGCCGCCGGTGGTCAGCACCAGTGCGCAACCGGCCTGCACCAACTCGATCAGGGCGGCACTGATGCCACTCTGCTCGTCGGGGATGAGTCGGGACTCGAACTGCAGCGGGTTCTTCAGCGCCCCAGTCAGCCAGTCCTGCAGTGCAGGCAGGCCTTTATCCACATACACCCCTGCTGATGCGCGGTCGCTGATCGAGACGATGCCGATTTTCACCGGGTCGAGCGCCATCGCTTGGGCTCCGGTCATGGTGCGTCCTCGCCGTCCGAATCGCTTTCTGGCGCCGGCGCCTTGGCGGCACTGCTGTCATCGAGCAACTGTGCCCGTGCGATCTGGAAAATGTCACGGTACGCGCGGCCATGGCGCAGGGCTTCACCGGGCACCTCCGGTTTGGCATCCTTGCGCGCCTGACGAATCAGGGCTCGCAATTGCTGGGTGTCCGTGCCGGGATACTGGGTGACCCATTCGCCAAACGCGTCTTCTTCGGCAATCAGGCGGTCGCGCCAGGTTTCGGCCTGGTGCAATGCGTAGTTTTCGCGGGGTGAGCCGTTGCTTTGCTCGGCCAGCGCGGCGCGGATGTTGTAGATGCCGGTGTCGTCAATCAGACGCATCTGTTTGCCGATGAATTGCATCTGGCGACGCCGGCCCTCGAAGTTGGTGATGCGCTTGACCTCGACGATGGCGTCCTTGAGCTTGTCGGTCAAGCCAAGTCGGGTGAGCAGGTCGGCGCGGAGGGTGATCAGGTCTTCACCCAGCTTCTGGAGTTCGAGGCTTTCGCGTTTGAGATCGGTGCGGCTTTGGTCGTCGGTGCCCTTGAGCTCGCGTTTGAGCTCCAGATCGCGTTCGCTGCCTTCAGCAACAAACTCACCTCTGACGAAATAGCCTTTTTTTAGTTTACGTGACATAGCCAAGTATCATAGCTGCCGATATGAAGAAACCCAACCTGTCCCCCGCCCCATCTGCTGCCCCGTCGACTGCTGACACCGGCTTCAGCTACAGCCGCCCCTATTTTGAGGAATTGGTTGACACCGCGCTGGCCCATGCCAAGAAGCTCGGCGCCACCGATGCCGGTGCAGAAGCCTCTGAGGGCAGTGGCCTGAGCGTGTCGGTTCGCAAGGGGGAATTGGAGAACGTGGAGCGCAACCGGGACAAGTCGCTGGGCGTGACGGTCTATGTTGGCAAGCGCCGTGGCAACGCCAGCACCTCGGATTTTTCCCGGGCTGCCATTGAGCAGACCGTGCAGGCAGCGTATGACATTGCCCGTTTCACGGCCCAGGACCCTTTTGCCGCCTTGCCGGATGCGCGCGATGTGGCGCCGCAGTCCAAGCAGCGCGCCGATCTGGACCTATTCCAGCCCTGGGCCATCAACAGTGAGCAGGCCGCCCAATTGGCGCTGGTCATCGAGGCCGCCGCCTTTGCCACCAGCAAGCGCATCACCAACAGCGAGGGCGCGGCGGTGTCGGCCCAGCAGTCGCATTTTTTCAGCGCTCACACCCATGGTTTTCGGGGCGGTTATGCCAGTTCCAGGCATTCGATCTCGGTGTCGCCCATTGCCGGTAAGGGCCGTGACATGCAGCGCGATGCCTGGTACAGCTCCATGCGTCACCCGGATGATTTGGCGGCGCCCGAGGCCATCGGACGCTACGCCGCAGAGCGCGCCTTGAGTCGCTTGAAGGCGCGCAAGATCGCCACTACTGAATGCGCAGTGTTGTTTGAGTCGCCGTTGGCGGCAGGCCTGTTGGGCAGTTTTGTGCAGGCCATCAGTGGCGGCGCCCTGTACCGCAAGAGTACCTTTCTGCTCGATTCTCTGGGCAAGCGGGTGCTGCCCAAACACATCGATATTTTCGAGGACCCGTTTGTCAAACGAGGCAAGGGCAGCTCACCGTTTGATGACGAGGGTGTCAAGGTCAAGGCACGCCAGGTGGTGGAGGCTGGCGAGGTGCAGGGCTACTTCCTGGGGAGCTACTCGGCACGCAAGTTGGGCATGAAGACGACCGGCAACGCCGGCGGCTCGCACAACCTCACTTTAAGTTCGCGTTTGACCTGCGCAGGGGACGACCTGGACGCGATGCTGAAAAAGCTCGGAACCGGTTTGTTGGTGACGGAGTTGATGGGCAGCGGCGTGAACTACGTCACCGGCGATTATTCACGCGGTGCCAGCGGTTTCTGGGTGGAAAACGGCTGCATTGCCTATCCCGTGCATGAGATCACCATTGCTGGCAACATGAAAGCCATGCTCAAAGGCATTCAGGCCGTGGGGGCCGACACCTACAACTACGGCTCCAAGACGGTGGGCTCCATCCTGGTGAACCGCATGAAAGTGGCCGGCAGCTAAGCTAAGGCTGTTTAAGGCGCCAGCGCGGCCTTGACGGCTGCAGACACCTGCCCCATGTCGGCTTTGCCCGCCAGTCGAGTCTTGACGGCCGCCATGACCTTGCCCATGTCGCCAGGGCCGCTGGCACCTAATTCGGTCACGATCGCCTTGACTTCTGTGGTGACTTCCTCAGCGCTCAGGCGCTGGGGCAGGTAGGCTGCCAACACCGTCACTTCCGCGGCCTCAATGTTGGCCAGATCCAGGCGATCAGCCTGGGTGAAGGCAGCAATGGAGTCTTTACGCTGCTTGATGAGCTTGTCCACGATGGCAATCATGGCGGTGTCGTCCAGCTCAATACGCTCGTCCACTTCACGTTGCTTGGCGGCTGAGAGCAGCAGGCGAATGGTGCCCAGGCGTACGCTGTCTTTGGCGCGCATGGCGTTTTTCATGTCTTCGGTGATTTGTTCTTTGAGCGTCATGGTCAGGTTTCCTTGAGTTGATGAGGGGTGTGCAGGGTGGGGCGGCTATTTGATGTACCAATGCAAAAAGCCCACCTGAACTGGTCTGGTGGGCTTTTCTCAGGCCTTAACGTAAGCTAAGTGCCTGATCAGATGACTCAACTTAGTACATCTTTTTAGGCAACTGCATCGCGCGAATGCGCTTGTAGTTGCGCTTGACAGCTGCAGCCTTTTTGCGCTTGCGCTCGGCTGTGGGCTTTTCGTAGAACTCGCGTGCGCGCAAGTCAGTCAAAAGACCCAATTTTTCGATCGTGCGCTTGAAGCGGCGAAGGGCTACGTCAAACGGCTCGTTCTCTTTTACACGGATGGTTGTCATTAATGAATGGTGTCCAAAATATGCAGATTTCAGCCAATGGAAGATCGGGCCATGTGACGAATATCGTGCGGTGTTCCCCGCTAATAAAAAATTTAGGCAGCGGGGGTATGCCAGAAAAGTCTTGGATTATAGCTTTTTTGTAAAGCTAATTTTTCAAGGTGCCTGAAGCCTGGCTGCGAGGCCGTGGGCGCAGGCAAAGCCGCTGGCCCAGGCCCATTGAAAGTTGTAACCCCCCAGCCAACCGGTCACGTCGACGACCTCCCCAATGAAATACAAGCCGGGTTGTTTGGACTCCAGGGTTTGAGAGGAGAGATCCCGCGTGTCGACGCCGCCCGCTGTGACTTCGGCCTTTTTGTAGCCCTCGGTTCCGGTGGGGGTGAGTTCCCATTGCGCCAGGCGCTGCGCCAGCGTCGCCAGGGATTTGTCTGTGACGTCACTGGCCGGGCGCTGCCAGTTGTGTCCCAGCGCTTCACCTTGGGTCACCCAGGCCTCAGCCAGGCGAGATGGCACCATGCCTGCCAACTCGTTGGCCAGGAGCTTGCGTGAACTGGCCTTGGCTCGGGTGAGGGCCGGCAGCAGGTCTGCGTCCGGTGCGAGGTTGAGTCGGATGGGCGCGCCCACTTGCCAGTAGCTTGAAATCTGGAGCACAGCCGGTCCGCTCAGGCCCCGGTGCGTGAACAGCAGATCTTCCAGGAAGCTGGCCTTGTCCTTTTTTGCGCCGGTTTCCATGCGCACCGGCAGGGACAAGCCCGCCAACTGGGCGTAGGGTTCCCAGGCGTCACCGTCAAAAGTCAGTGGCACCAAAGCGGGGCGTGGCTCAATCAGCCGCAACCCAAATTGGCGAGCAATCCGGTAGCCGTAATCTGTGGCCCCAATCTTGGGGATGGACAGGCCGCCCGTTGCGATCACTACTGCGTGGGCGTGAATCAGGCCATTTATGCTACTTATTTCATAG
>JBIIVW010000282.1:0-4399 GCA_044339205.1 Rhodoferax sp.
CCGCCGGCCACGCCTGTGGCCAGCGAGCCCAAGCGGGCCAGGCGTGACCAGCGCCCGCTGGGTACAGGCGAGGTGATAGGTTCGGGCATGAGAAAAATCCTTGGTGAGCCGCCCTGACATGAAGACGCCAAGGCTGTCCCACTTTAGCCGACGCCTGGGTGAAGTGGTTTCACTTGAGTAAACTTCGGGCTTTTCAAGGGGGTTTGCCATGGATCGTCGACTGTTCAATCGTTTTTCAGGGTCATCCGTGGGCGCCTTGCTGCTGGCGGTGCATGCCCGCGCCCAGGCCTTGTCCTTGGGCGACCTCACCAACGCCGAGGCATCCTCGGGTCTCAAGACCGCGCTGGAGAAAGGTGCCCTGGCGGCGGTCAACCTGCTGGGCAAGACCGATGGATTTCTGGGCAATGACAAAGTGCGCATCCCCTTGCCCGGGTTTCTGGACGACGCTGCGAAATTGCTCAAGACCTTGGGCCAGGGCAAGCGGGTGGACGAACTCGTAACCAGCATGAACCGCGCGGCCGAGGCCGCGGTGCCCCTGGCCAAAGACCTGCTGGTGGCGGCCGTGAAATCCATGAGCGTGAGCGATGCCAAAAAAATACTGTCAGGCGGAGAGACGTCCGTCACCGGTTTTTTTGCCGAGAAAACCCGTGAGCCGCTGGCCGTCAAGTTTCTGCCGGTCGTCACCCAAGCGACCGAGAAAGTCGGACTGGCTGAAAAATACAACCGCGTGGCCAGCAAGGCCGCCGGCATGGGGCTGCTGAAAATAGAAGATGCCAACCTGCAGGGCTACGTGACCGGAAAAACCCTGGATGGACTGTATTTCATGATAGGCGAAGAAGAGAAGAAGATCCGCCAGGACCCGGTCGGCTCGGGCAGCGCCATCCTCAAAAAGGTCTTTGGTGCGTTGAAATAGCGTTTTTACTCAAGGTTCGGGATCGCACTCAGGAGTTCAGTTTGAAATTTATCCACACCGCAGACATTCACCTGGACAGCCCCTTGTCCGGGCTGGCCGCTTACAAGGACGCCCCGGTTGATTTGCTGCGCAATGTCACCCGCGATGCGTTTACCCGGCTGGTGGACCTGGCCATTGAGGAAGCGGTTGACTTCATGGTAATTGCCGGCGACTTGTATGACGGCAGCTGGAAAGACTACAACACAGGCCACTTTTTTTGCCGTGAGATGGGCCGCCTCAACCTGGCCAACATTCCGGTGTACCTGCTGTTTGGCAACCACGATGCCGACAGCGAGATGACCAAAAAACTCACGCTGCCTGCCAATGTGCACACGTTTGAGTCCCGCAAAGCCAGTACCTTCCGGATTGACGCCTTGAGGGTGGCGCTCCATGGGCGCAGCTACAAAGAGGCCGCCACGGTGGACAACCTGGCCAGCACCTACCCGGAGCCGCTGGCGGGCTGGCTCAATATCGGCGTGCTGCACACAGCACTCGAGGGCTACGCGGCCCACGCCAACTACGCGCCCTGCTCGGTCGCTGAACTCAGTGCCAAAGGTTATGACTACTGGGCTTTGGGTCATGTGCATGAACATGCCGTGATTCAAACCTCGCCGTGGATCGTGTTCCCCGGCAACCTGCAGGGGCGCCACATCCGTGAGACCGGGCCCCGTGGCGCCGTGATGGTCAATGCCGACGGCACAGGCATTCGCGCGGTGGAGCGCGTGCTGGTGGATTCACTGCGCTGGGAAGTGGTGACGGTGGATGCCAGCGACGCCGGCACCCTGCAAGACGTTATCCGGCTGGTGGGCGGGGCGTTTGAGCGCTTGTTGGCAGCGACGCCCGAGCATTTGTTTTTGTCGGTCCGTGTTTGCATCCAGGGCCACACCAGAGCGCATGGTGAACTCTTTGGTTTGGAGTCGCAGCTGCGGGAAGAAATCCTGGGCCAGGCCGCCGGGCAGGGGAGTGATCGCCTGTGGGTGGAGAAGGTCCGCCTTGAAACCCTGCCCCTGATCGATGGCGTCGCGTTGGCCCTGCGCACCGATGCCCTGGCTGACCTGCAGCGTCTGCTGGAGCAGGCCCCAACCGATCCCGATTTCCTCCAATCGCTCATGGACGACTTGCGACCGATGGTGGATAAAGCGCCCCTGGAGTTGATCCGGCGCTTGCCCGAGCTGGAGGCGATACGCCAGGGGCAGGCAGGTGAGCTGGTGAGGGCCGTGAGTCCGGGCCTGTTGGCCTATCTGGCACAAGCCAGTTAAGGCCCCCATGCGACTCACCCGCCTTGACCTTCTGCGCTTCGGTAAATTCACCGACAAAAGCATCTCTCTCCCGGCGTCCACCCGGGATTTCCACCTGATCGTCGGCCCCAACGAGGCGGGCAAGTCGACCTTGCGCAGCGCTATCCAGGATCTGTTGTTCGGCATCGAGACCCGCTCCCGCTACAACTTTCTTCACGCGCACACCGACATGCGCCTGGGTGCCTTCATCCAACAGGGCAGCCTTGAGCTGGACTTTGTGCGTATCAAGGCCAGGGCCAGGACGCTGCAACGGCCCGACGGCACGGCGTTGCCGGAAGAGGCGCTCATCCCTTTTCTGGGCACGGTAGACCGCATCTTTTTTGATCAAATGTTCGGTTTGAACCACGACCGGCTGGTCAAAGGCGGGCAAGACATCCTGAGCGCCTCCAACAACATGGGGCAGATCCTTTTTCAAGCGGCGGCGGGCATTGGCAGCCTGGGTGCTGTTCGTGACCAAATGGAACAAGAAGCAGACGGTCTTTGGGGCCCACGCAAGTCAGACAAGCGTGCGTACTACCTGGCCGCTAACGCCCTGGAGCAGGCCGATGCCGCTCTGAAGCACGCCACGGTTCGCACACGGGACTGGCAGGACGCCTCCGACGCCGTGCAGGCGCTTTCGGCCCAGTTGCAATCCGCACGCGTCAGGTATGACGCCCTGGCGCAGCAACGTTTTCAACTGGAGCGCGTGCGGCGCGTCGCTCCCTTGTTGTCCCGCCTGGCCCTGATCGACGCGCAGCTGCTTGAATTGGGTCCGGTGGCCTTGCTGCCAGCCCACGCCGCAGAGCAAGTGGCCCTTGCCGAGCATGACACGGCGATGGCAACCCAGTCGCTGACCTTGTTTGAGAACCAGGTGCTGGAGTTGAAGGGCCAGCTGGCCGGCCTCACGCCTGACACGGTCCTCTTGGCGCGCGCTCCGGACATCGAGGCTCTGAGTGCTTTTCGGCAAAAGGTGAGCCAGCACGATGCCGATATCGCCAAACGGGAGGCCGAAATACGGATGCAATGGTTGGAGGTGCAGGAATCCGTGCGCCAGTTGTCCTGGCCCGCAGAAGATGAGGCCGCCACCGCACGGCGCTTGCCGGGGCTATTGGTTCGTGCCGATCTGGAGAACCTGCTGCGCCGTCACGGTGCCTTGCAGCAGACCCAATCTGCAGCGGATGAGGTGCTCACCAGCCGACAAGAAGAAATCAAGGCCGTGAAGTCAGAAATTGCGCTGTTGCCCGCCAGCACCCTACCGGTGGCTCTGGTAGATGCGCTGGCTGAGGCGCGCAGTTTGGGAGATGTGCTGGCGCAAATGCACCGCCTTGAAACACAGATCGCCCGGGGGGAACGTGAACTCAAAGCCGCGCAGCGTGACTTGGGGCCCTGGCCACTGACCAGCGATCAGCTGTGCGCACTGGCCTTGCCCGGGCAAGAAGAATGCAGCGTCCTCATGGCACACCGGGCTGCCCTGCAAGCTGACCTGCAGGCCGTTCAGGCTCGTCAGACGGAGATCCGTATCGAGGAAAAAATGCTGGCCTTGGGCCTCCTGCATTTTCGCGCCGCGCACCAGCCTGTGACTCAGACCGAGGTGATGGCGCTTCGGGACCAGCGCGATGCGAGCTGGCAGGCCATCAAGTCGGGTGAACTGGTGCTCCTGGACGGAGCCGCAGGGTATGAGCGCACGGTGACTCAAGCTGACCATTTGGCTGATGTGCGCCACAGCAAGGCGCAAGAAGAAACCGAGCTGCAGTCCCGCCTTGACCAGGTGCAGCGCCTGCAACTCCATCTGGCCGACTTGGCTGAGCGTGAGCAGACCACCTTGGCCCTGCTGTTCGCGTTCGATGAGGACTGGCGCCAACGGTTGGAGGTGCTTGGCCTGCCGGGCATGGCCCTGGTCCAGATGAATGAGTGGCGCGCCACCCGGGAACGGGTGCTATCGACAACAGACGCGCTCACCGAATCCACGGCCTTGCAGGCAGATTTTTGCCGCTTGGTGGCGCAGGTGACGTCGAATCTGAAACAGACCTTGCGGGCTGCTTCGCCAACTGAGCCGGCTGCACCAGAGGCCGGCCCGGACAAGTTGAGCGCCCTGATACTCCAGGCCGAACAGTGGATCGGTGATGCCACGCGAGCCCAGGAGCGCCGCAACACACTCAACACCCAAAGC
>JBIIVW010000283.1:0-4366 GCA_044339205.1 Rhodoferax sp.
AAAAAAGGGCAACTGAGTTGCCCTTTTTTACGGGCCCTCGCGGGCCTCTTTTCAACTTATTGAACGCCTTTTTCTTCAAAAGGCAGCGTCAGGTCTTTCAAGTCACGTTTGGTTTCCACCAACACCAGAGGCTCCTCCTGGATCTGCGTCACGGCAGGTCGCACCCGCGGGACATGAATCGCCTTGGGCTCGGCTGCAATCCCGGCTTGAACCGCCGCAATTTTCGTTGCATCTGAGTTAATCCAACTCAGGCCGGAACTTTCAGCAACCTGGGCCAACTCGCCTAAGGGCAGCACAAAGGACTGAACTTTGGGCATGCCGGTGACGATCTCGGTAGGCAATGGAGCGGGCGCTGCCACAAGAGCCGGTGCCGCCGGGATAGTTGCTGCAGGTGCGACCACCGGCGTTGGCAACGGCTCGACAACAATGACGGATAAAGGCGCTGTTTCGGGCGTTGCCGGCACTTCAGAAGTCAGCACCGGCTTTGAGGTTGCCTCGGGTGTCTGAATCACAACCGCTGGCACTTCTTGCGCCGCAATTTCCACTGGCGCAGCGACCTCCTGGCTGGTGGTGAAGTAAGACCGCCGTGGTTCCTCGGAAGTCGTTTCGGTAACCGGCTGAGCCTCACGAACAGGCCGTTCCTGACGCTCACCCTGTTCCACGCGCTCGCTTCGCTCGCCGCGTTCGCGCGGTGCGCGACCACGTGGGCGCCGTTCGCGGGTCTCGGCACCTTCAGGACGCATGACAGCGTCATTGGCACCTCGGCCCGGTTCCTGGTTTTGCTCCGTGACCGCTGCAACAGGTGACATGGCGCGTTCCACTGTGCTGGTCTCTCCCTGGTTCGGCATATCGCTTCTACTGCCTTCGCTTGGGTGACGATTGCGATCAGGTCGGCGCTCATTGCGGTTGTCCGTCCTTGGCTCGGACCGGTCTCCCATGGGAGTTTGCTCGGCGTTGGCCGGGCGCTCGCCGCGACTGCGTTCAGAGCGACCACCACGACCACCGCGTTCAGACGAACGCGGTGCGCGGTCCTGCCCAGGCTCGGATCTTGGAGCCTCCTGATTGGCACCATGGGCTGGTGCCGCTGCAAAGCCGGCGTCCATGTCTGCGGCCATGGGCTTGCCTTCAGCATCAAAACGTTCGCGTTGTCCCTGCGGTGGGCGCTCGCCACGGCCACCTCGGCCTCCGCGACCACCCCGTCCGCCACGGCTTGTGCGGCCTTCTTCAGTGCGGCCGTCACCGCGAGGTTCATTGCGGCGGGCGCCATCTCTGCCCGGGCGTCCGTCACGCTTCTCTTCCGTGCCAACAGGCATGTCAGATTTGGGTTGCTGAACTGCGGTGGGCGTTGGTGCAGTCGCTGGTGCAGGGCTGAACAAGCTTTTGATCCATGCAAAAAAGCCCGTTTCTACAGGAGCTGGTGCAATGACGGGTGCCGCGCGCGTGACCATCGCCACGGACGCCACAGGCTCAGGTTTTGGCACAGCCACTGGCGCTGGCGCGTCAGGCAGCACGCCTTTGATGATGGGCGTTTGCTTGTTGGTGGGCTCTTGCGAGCGGCGAGTGACCGACGTGGGATCTTCCATTTCGTCGGCCATCTTGTAGCTGGCTTCAATGTTGTCCAGGCGAGGATCGTCGTGCTTGAGCCGCTCGAGCCTGTAATTGGGTGTCTCCAGTGTTTTGTTGGGCACCATCAGCACGTTAATGCGCTGCTTCAATTCGATCTTGGCGATCTCGGCCCGCTTCTCGTTGAGCAGGAACGAGGCCACATCGACTGGCACCTGGCACAGCACGGAGGCGGTGTTGTCCTTGAGCGACTCTTCCTGGATGATGCGCAGGATTTGCAGTGCGCTGGATTCGGTGTCACGGATGTGGCCGGAACCACCACAACGCGGGCAGGGGATGGAGGCACCTTCATTCAGCGCAGGTCGCAGGCGCTGGCGGCTCATCTCCATCAAGCCAAATTTGCTGATGGTTCCGAACTGCACGCGCGCCCGGTCTTGTCGGAGAGCATCGCGCAGGCGGTTTTCGACATCGCGGCGGTTGCGGCTTTCTTCCATGTCGATGAAGTCGATCACGATCAGGCCACCCAAGTCACGCAGACGCATCTGGCGGGCCACTTCGTCGGCGGCCTCCAGGTTGGTACGGGTGGCAGTCTCTTCGATATCGCTTCCCTTGATGGCGCGGGCCGAATTCACGTCAACTGAGACCAGTGCCTCAGTGTGATCAATCACGATGGCGCCGCCGCTGGGCAGTTGCACGGTGCGGGCGTAAGCGGACTCGATCTGGTGCTCAATCTGGAAGCGACTGAACAGGGGCGCATCGTCGCGGTAGCGCTTCACACGGGCAGCATGCTCCGGCATCACGTGCGCCATGAATTGTTGTGCCTGCTCGTATACGTCATCGGTGTCGATCAGGATATCGCCAATGTCGTTGTTGAAGTAATCGCGGATCGCGCGAATCACCAGGGACGATTCCTGATAAATCAGGTAGGCACCCTTGCCACCCTTGGCCGCGCCGTCGATGGCACTCCAAAGCTTCAAGAGGTAATTCAAATCCCACTGGAGTTCAGGCGCGCTGCGTCCAATGCCGGCGGTGCGGGCAATGATGCTCATGCCGTTGGGGTATTCAAGCTGGTCCAGCGCTTCTTTGAGGTCAGCCCGGTCCTCGCCTTCGATGCGGCGAGATACACCGCCACCGCGGGGGTTGTTGGGCATCAGCACCACATACCGGCCGGCCAAAGAGACAAACGTGGTGAGGGCTGCGCCTTTGTTGCCGCGTTCTTCCTTTTCGACCTGGACCAGAAGTTCCTGGCCTTCACGGATCACGTCCTGGATGCGGGCCTGCCCCACCGACACGCCTGCCTGAAAATATTGCCTGGAGATTTCCTTGAAGGGCAGGAAGCCATGGCGGTCTTCGCCGTAGTCGATAAAACAGGCCTCAAGGGATGGTTCGACCCGTGTGACGATCGCCTTATAGATGTTGCCCTTGCGCTGTTCGCGCCCTTCAATTTCGATTTCGTAATCGAGCAATTTTTGCCCGTCAACGATGGCCAGCCGGCGTTCTTCTGCCTGGGTGGCGTTGATCAACATCCGTTTCATGGTCGCAGTCCTTCAATTCAAATTAGCAAACCGCTCTTGACGAGCTATTGATACCGGAACTGACGCTTTGAATTGAGGAGGAATTGCCGGAGAACCGAAACTTAAATGACAAGTTTCGATGTGGGCGCATGGAGGGGAGCAAATAGGTTTGGCCGGGTGTTCGCTATGGGTCGGATAGCTGGCTGCGCCAATTTGAAACGCGTCAATGGCCGGCCCATACCAAACAACGGGACAAAAACGTCCCGCAGGCATGCGTAAATCTGGCTCATTAACACAAACATATTGCTTCATTCCGCTCACAGCTTGATTGGCTGTGAGGTTTGGGTATTCCGTATCAGTGGTTCAATGCGTCGTTTTGACCAGACAATTTGTGTGCCACTTCAAACAACTGGCTTGAGGTCTGCATGAAAACTGGCTGGCGGTACCGACTTACTGGCGGGGCGGGCGGCGGGTGAACTAAACTCACCTTCATTTACGAATTAACTTTCAGTTAAATCAACCACTTACGGCCCTTCGCTAGTGAAACACATTATAGGGGTCAATCCAACCCCACTGCCACCTCAAGTCAAAATGCTGGTCGTCGACGAAAACGCGGCGGGGCAGCGTCTGGATAACTTTTTGATGCGCCACCTCAAGGGTGTGCCCAAGACCCACATTTATCGCATCATTCGCAGTGGCGAGGTTCGACTCAACAAGGGGCGCGCCGCCGCTGACACCCGTGTGGAATTGGGAGACATGGTGCGTTTGCCACCGGTTCGGATCTCCGAACGGGTCGCAGAGAAGACCCAGGCCATGGTCGACGAGTTGGCGCGTGGTGTGCCTGCTCGCGATTTCACGGTTTTGCTGGAAGATGATTGGCTGATTGCCATCGACAAGCCCGCGGGCGTTGCCGTACATGGCGGCTCTGGTGTCAGTTTTGGTGTCATTGAACAATTGCGCATGGCACGGCCCCAAGCCAAGTTTCTGGAGCTGGTCCACCGGTTGGATCGGGATACCAGCGGGATCTTGCTGATTGCCAAGAAAAGAAGCGCCTTGACCCGCTTGCAAGATCAGTTCCGGGAGCGCGAAACCGGTAAGACGTATCTCGCCATGGTGTCCGGTCAATGGCCCGCCAACAAAAAGGTGCTGGACAAACCGTTATTCAAGTATCTGCTGGAAACCAAGGTGGGCGCTGCCGGCGCTGGCGAGCGTCGGGTCAAAGTGGTATCTCGGGACGATCCCAACGGAATGCCCTCTGTGACGCTGGTGAAGGTCCGAGAGGCGCTGGT
>JBIIVW010000075.1:0-14728 GCA_044339205.1 Rhodoferax sp.
GGTGGCGCTGGAAGCCGGTGCCGAAGACGTCATTACGCATGACGATGGCGCCATTGAGGTCTTGACGGCTTATGCCGATTTTGAAGCCGTCAAGAATGCCCTGGAGGCGGCTGGCCTGGTGCCCGAGTTGGCCGAAGTCACCATGCGGCCCGAAAACCCGATCGAACTCGCCGGCGAAGATGCTGTCCGAATGCAGAAATTATTGGATGTGCTGGAGGACCTGGACGACGTGCAGGCGGTCTATCACAACGCACACATTGACAGCGAGGCTTTATGAATGTTTTGGTTATTGGCGGAGGGGGCCGGGAACATGCCCTCGCCTGGAAGCTGTCTCAGTCGCCCAAGGTGCAGGCTCTGTACGTGGCGCCAGGCAATGGTGGTACCGAGCTGGACGCCCGGTTTGAGAACGTCAACATCACAGACGTACGGGAGTTGCGGGAATGGGCGGTTGCCAGCAAGATCACATTGACCGTAGTCGGACCTGAAGGCCCGCTGGCGGCGGGTGTGGTCAATGAATTTCGCACTCATGGTCTGCGTGTGTTTGGCCCTACCCAGGCGGCGGCGCAGTTGGAGAGCTCCAAAGCTTTTTCCAAGGCATTCATGAAGCGCCATGGCATTCCTACGGCCGAATACGAGACGTTCACAGACCCGGTGGCGGCGCACGCTTACCTGGACTTGAAGGGCGCGCCGATTGTGGTCAAGGCCGATGGTCTGGCCGCCGGCAAAGGCGTGGTGGTGGCCATGACCTTGGCCGAGGCACACGAAGCCGTGGACTTCATGCTGGTTGACAACACCCTGGGCGTGACCCACAACGAGGGCGGTGCCCGTGTGGTCATTGAGGAGTTTCTGGTCGGCGAGGAAGCCAGCTTTATCGTCATGTGCGACGGTAAAAACGTGCTGCCCCTGGCGACAAGCCAGGATCACAAGAGGCTGCTCAACGGCGATCTGGGTCCCAACACCGGAGGCATGGGCGCGTATTCGCCCGCACTCGTGGTGACGCCGGATGTGCATGCCCGAGCGATGCGCGAGATCATTTTGCCCACCATCAGGGGCATGGAAAAAGACGGTATTCCCTACACCGGATTTTTGTACGCTGGGTTGATGATTGATGCGGCGGGCCATCCCAAGACGCTTGAGTTCAATTGCCGCATGGGAGATCCGGAAACCCAGCCGATCATGATGCGTCTGAAAACCGATCTGGTGGACGTGATGATGGCCGCCACGGAGCCCGGACCTCATGGACATCTTGACCAGATCGAATTGCAGTGGGATCGTCGCACGGCTTTAGGCGTGGTGATTGCCGCGCACGGCTACCCCCTGAATCCGCGCAAGGGCGATGTCGTGACCGGCCTGCCCAAAGACGCCGACGATGCCGTTGTGTTTCATGCTGGTACCACGCTGGTGGATGGCAACCTGACCACTTCAGGTGGGCGCGTGTTTTGTGTCACGGTGTTGGCGGACAACGTCCGACAGGCCCAGCAGCGAGCCTATGAGGTGGCTGCTGGTATTCAATTTGAGGGCCGTCAGTACCGGACCGACATTGGCCACCGTGCCATCAAAAGCTGAGGCATCATGAGTACGTCGGAACTCACCACCTCCCGCACCGAGACGGTGCGCAGTTATCTCCTGGGCTTGCAGGCGAGCATTGTTGCCAGCATTGCCACGCTGGATGGTGTTGCTTTTGCAGTGGACGCCTGGGACAAAGAGCCCCATGAAACGCTGCAAGGCCAGGGCATCACCCAGATTCTTGAGGGTGGTGTGGTGTTTGAGCGCGCGGGGTGTGGTTTCTCGCATGTTCGTGGTCCCAGTTTGCCGCCTTCGGCCACGCAACACCGGCCCGAACTCTCTGGCGCGCCGTTTGAGGCCATGGGCGTGTCGCTGGTCTTTCATCCCCGCAATCCCTACGTGCCGACGGTTCACATGAATGTGCGCATGTTGGCGGCCAAGGGACGCGACGGCCAGGACGTCTGCTGGTTCGGCGGTGGAATGGACTTGACGCCGTATTACGGTTTTAAGGAAGACGCAGAGCACTTTCACGCCACCTGCAAAGCGGCGCTTGGGCCTTTTGGAGATGACAAATACCCGCGCTTCAAGACTTGGTGTGATGAGTATTTCTATTTGAAACACCGGGCGGAGCAGCGGGGCGTGGGCGGCATCTTTTTTGATGATTTCTCAGAGCTTGGTTTTGATGCCAGCCAGGCCATGATGCAGTCGGTAGGCGATTCGTTTCTGGCGGCCTACCTTCCGATTGTTGAGCGACGTCAGGGCCTTGTGTATGGTGAACGCGAGCGCGCGTTTCAGCTCTATCGTCGGGGGCGTTACGTGGAATTCAACCTGGTGTGGGATCGGGGCACGCATTTTGGCCTGCAGTCGGGCGGGCGCACTGAATCTATTCTGTTGTCCATGCCGCCGCTGGTGAGCTGGTCTTACCAGCAGGTGCCCGAGGCGGGCTCGCCGGAAGCCGCCTTGACCACAGATTTTCTCGTTCGCAAGGACTGGATTTGATTGAGAATCCCCCGCTGGCCCGACGCATGGGTGTGTTTGGCGGTGCTTTCGACCCGCCTCATGCGGCTCATGTGGCACTGGCCCAAGCGGCTGTTGATCAGTTGCAGTTGGATGAACTGCGCATTATTCCGACCGGGCAGGCCTGGCATAAATCCCGACCTTTGAGCGCGCCCCATCACCGTTTGGCGATGGCGCAACTGGCTTTTTCCAAGGTCTCCCGGGCGCTCATTGACCCTCGCGAAATCTTGCGGTCCGGCCCCACTTACACGGTGGACACGTTGCGTGAGTTGAAGGCGCAATGGCCAGAGGACGAATTGTTCCTGGTTGTGGGTGAAGACCAGGCCCACGCGCTGCCAAGTTGGCACAAATGGCAGGAGATTGTCCGATTAGCTATAATTTGTGTAGCTGAGCGTGAAAATACGGCGGGTTCCAAACCCGGCTTCATCGCTCCAAGGGCACTGGAATCCCGATTCCGACGGCTGCACCTACCAGCCATGCCCATCAGTGCAACCGACATCCGAGCCCGAATTTCAGCGCACATGAGCGTTGTTCCGCTGGTTTTCGAGCCGGTTGCGCGTTATATTGATCGACACCATCTTTACCAGACTATTTGATGACTACCACTACCGTTGCAAAAAAAGACATCCAGAAACTTCAGCGGGCCATTGTTGATGGCTTGGAAGACGTGAAGGCACAGGACATTCAGGTGTTCGATACCGAGCACCTCTCGGCCCTGTTTGAGAGGGTGATTATTGCCTCGGGCACGTCCAATCGGCAGACCAAAGCGCTGGCCGGCAGTGTCCGTGACGCGGTGCGCGATGCTGGTTTTCCCAAGCCTCGCGTCGAGGGTGAGGCCAACGGTGAGTGGATCATCGTGGATTGTGGTGCAGCTGTGGTGCATGTCATGCAACCCACCTTTCGGCAGTATTACAACTTGGAAGAGTTGTGGGGCGAGAAGCCTGTGCGGCTCAAGTTCGGCTCGGCCAAGCCGGCGGTTGCCGAGGAAGCTGAACCTGTGAAGCCCGCCAAAGCCAGCAAGGAAGCGGCTCCGGTAGAGGGCAACCTCAGGCGTTCGAATGCTGCCAAGAAGGGCGTGGCAGAGGCATTTCCATCCAAAGCCCAAGTCAAAAAGACCATGGCAGCCAAGTCTGCTGCGGCCAAGGCGCCCGCCAAAAAACCAGCAGCCAAGAAAGTGCCCGCAAAGACATCGGCCGAAAAGTCTGTCATCACCAAAGTGACGATCAACGCGCCCGCTAAAGTGCCTGCAAAAAAGGCGTCTGCCGTTGTCGCGACAAAAGCCGCGCCTGCCAAAAAGGTAGCAGCCAAAAAGGCGCCAGCCCGCAAGCCGGCTGACCGCAAAGCCTGAGCGCGTTGACCCGTGCGGCTGCTCATTGTTGCCGTGGGGCAGCGTGTCCCTGACTGGGCACAAACCGCTTGGGACGATTACGCCAAGCGATTTCCTTATGAGCTCAAAGTCGAACTCAAGACGGTCAAGACCGAGCCACGCGGCTCCAAAACACTTGAGAATCTGTTCGCCGCCGAGCGTGCTCGCATCGAGGCCGTCATACCCAAGGGTTGCCGTATCGTGGCGCTTGACGAACGTGGAACCACGTTGACGACGGTAGCGTTGGCCAGCAAACTCACTGGCTGGCAATTGGCCAGTGACGATGTGGCGCTGGTGATCGGCGGACCGGATGGTCTGGACCCCGCGTTCAGGCAGGCGGCTCATGAGCGCATACGCCTATCGGACTTGACACTACCCCATGCCATGGTGCGTGTTTTGTTGATCGAGCAACTCTACCGAGCCTGGTCGATCAACGCCAACCACCCTTACCACCGTGAATGATTTTATTTACCTGGCCTCGCAAAGTCCCCGGCGAAGCCAATTGCTGGATCAATTGGGTGTACGCCATGAATTGCTGCTACCCGGCCCTGACGAAGATGCTGAGGCACTGGAAGCGGTTCTGGACAATGAAGCTCCGGCGGCCTATGTTCGGCGTGTGACGCAATTGAAGCTGGACGCCGCGCTCAATCGCCTTGCGAGTCGGGGCCTGCCAGAGGCGCCTGTGCTGTGCTCCGACACCACGGTTGCGATGGGGCGTTTGATCTATGGCAAGCCTGCCGATGCTGCAGATGCTGACCGGATGTTGACGGCGCTTTCAGGCAAAACGCATCGCGTGTTGACAGGTGTAACTCTGGGCACGTTGATTGAACGACATCAGGCATTGTCTGAGTCAAGGGTCACGTTTGCCCAGATGAGTGCCGGTCAAATTCAAGCCTATGTGGCCTCGGGTGAACCCATGGGCAAGGCGGGTGCCTACGCAGTGCAAGGCCGGGCTGCGGCTTATATTTCGCACCTGAGTGGAAGCTACTCTGGCATCATGGGCCTCCCCCTGTTTGAGACCGCCCAGCTACTGCGGTCTTTAGCTTATCCGTTGTAAAAGAAGCCCTATGCAAGAAGATATTTTGATCAACTGGTCGCCGCAGGAGACGCGTGTGGCCATTGTTGAAAACGGCGCCCTTCAGGAATTGCACGTCGAGCGGACGCTGGAGCGAGGCTTGGTGGGCAATGTGTATCTTGGCAAGGTGGCTCGTGTCCTGCCGGGTATGCAGTCTGCGTTCATTGATATCGGGCTGGAACGCGCCGCCTTTTTGCATGTGGCGGACGTGTGGCATCGGCAACCGGATGGCGAACCACCCAGCATGGTGCGTAACACGCAACCCGTCACACCGATAGAAAAGCAGATTTTTGAGGGGCAGTCCCTCATGGTGCAGGTCATCAAGGACCCGCTCGGGACCAAAGGTGCCAGACTGTCTACCCAAATCAGCATTGCGGGGCGCATGCTGGTTTTTTTGCCGCAGGACGATCATATTGGTGTGTCGCAGAAAATCCCGCAAAACCAGCGCGACGAACTGCGCTCGCGTCTGCAGGGCCTGGCAGGAAACGAAGGGGGTGGCTTTATCCTGCGGACCAATGGGGAAGAGGCCTCTGATGTCGAGTTATCTGAGGACATCAGCTATTTACGCAAGGCTTGGGCACGCATCAAGGGCGCATCGCTGCGCATGCCTCCGCTGTCCTTGTTGCACCAGGATTTGAACTTGTTGCAGCGGGTTTTGAGGGACCTTGTTGGAGACAATACACAGACTATCAGGGTCGACTCGCGGGAGCAATTCGAGTTGCTTAAAACATTTGGACAAGAGTTCATGCCCGCTGCAGCAGAAAAACTGCAGCACTACAAGGGCGAACGGCCCATTTTTGATCTGAATTCCATCGACGAAGAAATCGCCAAGGCGCTGGGTCGTCGCGTGGACTTGAAGTCGGGTGGATATTTGATTGTGGATCAGACCGAGGCCTTGACGACGGTGGATGTCAATACGGGTGGTTATGTTGGCGCCCGAAATTTCGACGACACAATTTTCAAGACCAATCTGGAAGCCGCGCAGGCCATTGCCCGTCAGTTGCGTTTGCGAAACCTGGGAGGCATCGTCATTGTTGATTTCATCGACATGGTGCGTGAGGACCACCGCCAATCGGTGTTGGCAGAGTTCAAAAAACAGCTGCTGCGTGACCGGGTGAAGACCAATGCAGGAAGTTTTTCGCAGTTGGGCCTGGTCGAGATGACGCGCAAACGGACCCGGGAGTCGCTTGCCCATATGTTGTGCGAGCCTTGCCCCACTTGCCAAGGCAAAGGAATTGTCAAGACGGCGTCCAGTGTGGCCTACGATATTTTTCGCGAGATACTGCGCGAGGCGCGCCAGTTTAATCCCCGGGAATTTCGGGTCATTGCATCGCCCAAGGTCATTGAGCTGCTGCTGGATGAGGAAAGCCAGCATTTGGCCGGCTTGAGTGAGTTCATTGGCAAACCGGTTTCCCTTCAGAGCGAAGGTGCAATGGCTCAGGAGCAATACGACATAGTTTTGTTGTGAGTCGCACGGATTACCGTGTATTGATCTCGCTCAATAGTCAATTTGTTGCAATCCCTTGGCCATCTTCAATAGTTCATCTGAATTCAACAGTGAGTTGGGCGCTGGCAAGCGTTTGAAAATCGCTGTCCTGAGTCGGAATTTTTTGCCTACAGCGGGCGGCGCGGAGCGTTACTCGATCGCTCTGGTTGAAAACTTGGCTGAACGCCACGATATTCACGTTTTCGCACAAACGGTTGAACACCATTGGAGTGGCGTGACATATCACATTGTGCCGACGCCTCTAAAAAGGCCGAGATGGATCAATCAGTGGTGGTTTGCTATCGCGACATGGTGGGCAACCCGCCGCGGCTTCGATGTGGTGCATTCACATGAAACCACATGGCATGGGCAGGTACAAACCGTGCATGTTTTGCCGGTCAAATACACGCTGTTCCATGGCTTGGCGGGGTGGCCTCTTTTCGGGCGCTGGATCCATGTCGTGACCAGTCCACGTCTGCTGGCGTACCTCGGGCTGGAACGATTGCGATTTTCTGGCTCTCAGCAACGCTGCATCGTGGTGACCTCTCCCAGTCTGATGTCTCGTCTGTCGGGCACCTATCCAGGTGTGAAGTCTTCTCTGCAGGTGCTGACACCCGGTGTCAAGTTGGCAAGACGGGGGGGGTATACGGCTCAGTTGGCGGCCCGTCAGCGGCTGGCTTTGCCTGCGCTTGGCAGCGGGATCCTCTTCGTTGGCAATGACTACCGCAAAAAGGGTCTGGAAACACTGATCAAAGCGATGGGGCAGCTCCCGGCCAACGTTTGGCTGGCGATTGTGGGTAGTAGCGCACAGGAACCCGTATTTCGTTCTCAAGCGCAATTAGCCGGTGTGTCGGATCGGGTTTTTTTTGTTGGCGCCATGAACGACGTCAGCGATGCTTATGAAGCGGCTGACTGCTTTGCGCATCCGACCCGTGAAGACACATTTGCCATGGTGGCGCTGGAGGCCATGGCTCATGGGCTACCCGTTACCCTGAGTGCAGAGCAGTATTGCGGCATTTCGGGCTTGCTGACCCACGAAGTCCATGCCTTGATTCTTGGAGATCCCCATGATGCAAGCGCTCTGGCAAGCGAATTACGGCGCTTGCTCTTTGAACCATTGCTGCGTCAACGTTTGGTTGATGCTGGCCTCGAATTCGTTAGGCAACATCAATGGTCTTCGGTTGCCTCGCATCAGGAGGAAATATATTACGCCGCTGCATCATGCAGTCCCAATCGGTAAAGGCGCGCGTATTGACCTCCCTGCTGCATCAATTCAGAATGGGTCCCAGTCTCTACGATTTTCCCTGCATCCATGACCACAATTCGGTCCGCATGATGCACCGTAGACAACCTGTGCGCTATGACTAAAGTAGTTCGGTTCTGCATCAACCGTTCCAGTGCATCCTGCACTGCGCGTTCAGACTCGGCATCCAGCGCCGATGTCGCTTCGTCAAGTATCAAGATAGGCGCATCTTTGTACAAAGCTCTTGCAATGGCGAGGCGTTGACGTTGCCCTCCGGATAGCTGCATGGCGTTGTGCCCGACCAATGTGTCCATCCCGCGAGGCAACTCGTCAATCAGGCGCGTCAGGTTGGCCGCACGAAGGCATTGCTCAACCTTATTGCGTTCAATGTCCAGACCGAGCGCCACATTGGCGGCAATGCTGCTGTTTATCATGACCACGTTTTGGCTGACAAATGCAAATTGAGCCCGCAATGATTTGAGCGACCAATCACGAACTTCATGTCCATCCAGTAAAACGCTGCCTGATGTGGCGTCTACAAAACGGGTCAGCAAGTTCACCAACGTCGTCTTGCCGGAACCGGAGGTGCCGACCAATGCAACGGTTTCGCCAGATTTCACTGACAGATCAACGGCTTTCAGCGCAAGCGCAGCCTCTGATGAGTAGGAGACGGATGCCTGCTTCAGGTCAATATTGCCATCAGCTCTTGGCTTGGAGAACAGTCCTTCAGCTTCACTGGGTGTAGATTCGATCAGACTGAGGCCCCGCTCCAGTGCCACGAGACCCCGTGTGATGGGGCTCGACACTTCTGACAACTGGCGAATGGGCGCGATGATCATGAGCATGGCTGTGACAAACGCCACAAATTCACCAACGGACGTACCGCTACTTGCGCTTTGATACAAGGCAACAGAAATAACGGCCGATAGTGCCACTGCAGCCAGCATTTGAGTGAGAGGCGTCATGGCTGCCCCCGCGACGGTGGATTTCATGGCCAGGTGGCGAAGTGACTGGCTGAGTTCTTCAAATCGATCCGCTTGTGACCGTTGGGCAGCGTACAAGCGGATATCCCGATGCGCCAGGACATTTTCTTCCACGACATAGGCCAAGCTGTCCGTCGCAGTGAGGCTGGCCTTTGTCAGCACGTGCAATCGACGCGTTAAAACACGCATAACCAATGCCACTGCCGGAAAGACGGCCGCAACAATCAACGTCAATTGCCAATTCAGGTAAAACAGATAACTGGTCAGTGCCAGCAAGGTCAGACCGTTGCGTGTGAGGCTGAGCAACGAGTTGACCAGCATCACTGAGCCGTTTTGCACCTCATACACCACGGTGTTCGATAAAGCACTTGAACTCTGGTTGGAGAATAGCTTTAAATCCGCTTCAAGTATTTTTTGAAACATGGCTCTGCGCATACCCAGCAAGCCATGGTGGGTAATTTTGGTGAGTCCAATTTGCGAGACATAGCCTGCCAGGCCGCGCACACCGAACAGCATCAGGAGTGCTACAGGAACAGTCCAGATTTCAAGTGACCCTTGTTGAAATCCGCGATCCAGCAAAGGTTTCAGTAGCGCAGGAATCAGAGGCTCAGTCGCTGCGCCTACGAGTGCCCCAACAGCAACAAGCGCCCAAACCGCAGGCAATTGGCCGAAATAGGGTAAAAAGCGTTTCAAACGCTGAAAGATACTGCCTGAAAATTGGTTTTCAGTGGCTGTCTCAACAGAAGTTGGTTGGGGCGTCAAGTTGCTACTTTCGGATTGGTTGAAAATCTCACGCCGATTAACCGAGTTAGAAAGACAGTCTTTTCTGGATCGACAAACATAAGCCATTCGAGCATTGAATAAGCCCGGATCCTCGTACCTGTTTGACCCAGTATTCGCAAAGTCAAAAGCCGTCGTCGACGAAGCCCGAGTGACGAAAGGGGCCTTGATGAATGCAGCTGCCCCAATCCGGCGACGGTAAGTGCATTTAAATGGTGCGCACGCAGCACCATATTATGACGGCGCCTTGCTACACTTCAATGCATCATATGCAGTTATCCGTCATCGTTATCACCCGAAATGAAATCGTCAATATCGCCAACTGTCTGGAAAGTCTCGCTTTTGCGGATGAGGTGCTCGTGCTGGACAACGCAAGTACAGATGGCACTGCCGAGCTAGCGAGAAAATTGGGCGCTCAGGTCTCCACAAGTGAGCATTGGCCTGGCTTCGGACCTCAAAAGAATCGGGTTCTTAACCTCGCCAAGGGCGACTGGGTGCTTTCCATTGATGCCGACGAGCGTGTGACGCCCGAATTGAGGGAGGAGATTCTTTCAATCATCGCTGTGACCTCCCATCAATCTTTTGCTGTGCCACGATTGTCCAGCTACTGCGGGCAGTACATCTTGCATTCAGGTTGGCACCCGGACTATGTTGTTCGTCTTTTTCGTCGGGGTAAAGCCCGATTCACAGACGATCTTGTCCATGAACGCCTGTTGACTATAGGGCCGAGCGCCAAGCTCAAGTCCCCGTTAATCCACTTGAGTTTTCCGGATTTTGAATCTGTGCTGGACAAAGTCAATCGTTATTCGACCGCGGGTGCAGTCAGTTTGTCCATGAAAGGAAGATCCTCGACTCTTTGGGGCGCTTTGGTACGGGGTATGTGGGCTTTTTTTCGAACCTATGTTTTACGCCTGGGATTTCTTGATGGGCAATTGGGTCTTGCGCTTGCCATCTCAAACGCCGAAGGAACGTACTACAGGTACGCAAAACTTTGGCTTCTGAAGCGCAATCGTTTAACGAACGGCAGCGAGTCGACCCTTTGAAAACAGCTTTTATCGTTCTGACTTACAACCGTTCAGACACCCTGTTGAAGGTTCTTGACGCTCTGGCGCGGCAGTGTGATGAATTCCATGAGGTCATCATCGCCGACGATGGTTCAACCAAAGAAGAAGTTGAGGCTCTCAAGAGAGGGCTGCCTCACTTCAAATGTCCGGTGACCCATGTTTGGCACGCTGACACGG
Source organism: Rhodoferax sp. (assembly GCA_044339205.1). GTDB lineage: Bacteria > Pseudomonadota > Gammaproteobacteria > Burkholderiales > Burkholderiaceae_C > Rhodoferax. Next base: position 10,698 of record JBIIVW010000075.1, read on the forward strand.
GTTTTACCGCATCACGCGCCCGCAATCTGGCTGCCTCGAAGTCCTCTGCAGATTACTTCGTTTTTTTAGACGGAGACTGCATACCGAATCCACACTTTGTAGCGTCTCACTTGACTCTGATGGAACAAGGATTTTTCGTCAATGGGAGCCGTGTGTTGCTCAGCAAGAAGTTGAGCGAACGTGTTCTTGAGGGTAATGTCCAGATCGGCAGGGCTGGCTGGGGCGAATGGTTGAGGTGGCGTTGGAGTGGCGACGTCAATAAGCTTGTTCACTTACTTGACTGGCCTGGAGCACCATGGCGCAGACATCGGCATTTCTATTGGAAAAAAATTCGGAGCTGCAATTTCGGGGTTTGGCGTAAAGACTTTTTTGCAGTGAATGGCTTCGACGAGTCATTTCAAGGCTGGGGGCATGAAGATGCTGACATGGTGTTACGTCTTCATAATGCAGGTCTACATCGAAAAAATGGTTTCTGCGCCACAGAGGTTTATCATTTGTGGCACATGGAAAACAGCCGTAATAACGAAAAAGCCAACCGGCTCACAGTCACTCAACGTTTGTATTCGGGACTGGTACGCGCCACGATCGGCGTAGACGACCCTGGCTTAGCCGAAGACGTCGAAGTGCAACGGCTCAACTGAAGACAGTCAAGATAATCGAACTACGATGAATATAAATTTCAAGAGAATCTCAGCGCTACTTTTCTTTGTTGCACTTGTATTGCCTGCATTCGCGCAGTTTCGTGTGGAGGTTTCCGGTGTGGGCATGACCCAGTTGCCGATTGCAGTGGCTGTATTTAGAGGTCAAGACAGCGCACCTCAAAAAATATCCTCCATCATCCAGGCGGACCTTGAGCGCAGTGGGCAGTTTCGCGGGGTCGATTCAGTAGGATCTGGTTTCGACGAAATTTCCCGTCCGGATCTTGCTCTTTGGCGCCAGAAAGGTGCCGATTCTTTGGTTTTTGGCAGTGTTACCCGCTTGGCCGATGGGCGATATGACGTTCGATTTCGGTTGTGGGATGTTGTTCGAGGACAAGACTTGGGTGGGCAAAGCTACCCGGTAACAGCAGCTGATTTGCGTTTGGCCTCGCACCGGATTGCTGATTTTGTTTACGAAAAATTGACTGGCGACAAAGGCATCTTTTCAACGCGAATTTCATACGTTACCAAGGGCGCACAGAGGCATCAGCTTTGGGTAGCCGATGCCGATGGCGAAAACTCCCAGTCAGCGCTCGCCAGCCCCGAGCCGATTATCTCGCCCGCTTGGTCACCCAGTGGGGGGCAGTTAGCGTATGTTTCATTTGAGTCACGCAAGCCTGTGGTGTATGTCCATGACGTTGCAACTGGCAAGCGCCGTTTGATTGCAAATTTCAGGGGGTCCAACAGCGCACCAGCCTGGTCGCCTGACGGTCGTTCGATCGCTTTGACGCTCAGCAAGGACGGCGGCTCCCAGCTGTACACGATAGATGCCAATGGCGGCGAACCTCGCCGATTAACCCAGTCGGGAAGCATCGACACCGAGCCTGTTTACACGCCAGACGGGAAAAGCATATATTTTGTCAGCGACCGCGGCGGTGCGCCCCAAATTTATAAGATGCCCTCGACCGGCGGCAACGCTGAGCGAGTGACCTTTACGGGTAATTACAATATATCCCCGTCTACAAGTCCTGATGGGCGGTGGATGGCTTACATTTCCCGCATTGGTGGAGCCTTCAAGTTGCATGTGATGGACCTGTCGGCCGGCACAGCAACTGCCATCACTGACACAGCGATGGATGAGAGTCCGAGCTTCGCAGCCAACAGCCGACTGATTGTGTATGCAACGCAAAGTCAGGGCCGAGAGGCGCTGATGACAACAACCCTGGATGGAAAAGTCAAGGCACGGCTTAACGGTCAAATTGGCGATATACGTGAGCCCGATTGGGGCCCATTCCAGAAATAACAAATTACTTAGGAGTAACTTTTGAAGAAATTTTTCTTGATTCTTGGTGTGGTGGCTTTATTGGCCGGATGTGGCTCGTCAGTCAAACTTGATGATGTCCCTGTTGAGGACAAGTCCGGCATGGCGGTCCAGCAGCCCGCAGGTGATGCCAGTGGGAGCAGTGTTGGCAAGGGTGGCGTCACAGGCGTCGATATCGGACAAAAAAGTCCTTCAGCCGATTCACCTGCTGGCCCGCGGATTGTGTATTTCGATTACGATAGTTTTGTTGTGAAGCCGGAATTCCAAGCCGTCATTGAGGCCAATGCGCGTTACATACGTGCTGACAAAAGCCGCAGAGTTGCCGTAGAGGGGCACACGGATGAGCGTGGTGGACGCGAGTACAACCTGGCTTTGGGACAAAAGCGTGCCGAGTCAGTACGCAATGCATTGGCTCTTCTTGGCGTAGCGGATGCCCAAATAGAGGCCGTCAGCTTTGGCAAAGAAAAGCCATTGATACTGGGGGCTGATGAAGCAGCGATGGCAAAAAACCGTCGTGCTGAAATTCACTACCGATAGTCGCCATGAAGTTTCAGGTTGTTACGAGCATCCGGCAAGCGGCCATTTCTGGCTTGATGATTCTGTCCGCAGCTTCAGCACAGGCCGCACTGTTCGAGGACGACGAGGCGCGCACCGCAATACTCGATCTGCGCCAGCGTATAGAAGCTTCCCGAATGGCCTCTGAGGCGGCAATCGCCCGCGCCAGTGAAGACGGCATGTTGTTGCGTCGCAGTTTGCTTGAGTTGCAAAATCAGATTGAAATGTTGCGTGCGGAAGTCGCGAAGCTGCGTGGAATGAACGAGCAACTCACTCGTGATGTATCAGATTCCCAGAGGCTGCAAAAAGACAGTTTGCAGAAGGTTGATGAGCGGTTCAGGCAATTTGAGCCGGTAAAGGTAACTGTGGATGGTCGGGAATTTCTGGCTGAACCGGTGGAGAAACGGGATTTCGAAGCCGCGCTATTGATTTTTCGGCGTGGTGACTTTTCTTCTGCGCAGACTGTTTTTGTTGATTTCATCAAAAGATATGGCACCAGTGGGTATAGAGTGCCTGCCTTGTTTTGGCTTGGTAATTCGCAGTACGCTACCCGCGACTACAAAGAGGCCTTGAGCAATTTTCGTGCGCTGATTGCTCAAGACCCCGAGCACTTGCGAGCGCCAGAGGCCGTGCTATCTATTGCCAATTGTCAAATAGAACTAAAAGATTCTAAGGGTGCTCGCAAAACACTCGAAGACTTGGTGAAGGCTTACCCACAGTCTGAGGCTGCAGGGGCTGCCAAAGAACGTATTGCACGTCTCAAGTAACCGAACCTCAATGCAAAAAGCGTTGTCAATGCAGGTAACTATGCCGGATCTAACTCCGTTAATCGACATCGAAGAATCGGGACTTACAGGTTCAGATCGTCGCTTTTCTGGCCTTTCTCGGCTGTATGGCGTGAATGGCGCGAGTCGAATTGGGAACGCCCATGTTGCTGTTGTCGGTTTGGGGGGTGTTGGTTCGTGGGCTGCAGAGGCTTTGGCAAGAAGCGGCGTGAAGCGATTGACCCTGATCGATCTGGATCACGTGTCAGAGTCAAATATCAACCGCCAAATCCACGCGGTTGATGCAAGTTTGGGTCAGTCCAAGGTTCTCGCTATGCAGGAACGCATCGGTTCATTCAGTCCAGCTTGTGATGTCACTTGTATTGAGGGTTTTGTTGAACCTGGAAATTGGCCGTCTCTGCTTCCTGAAGGCGTTGATGCTGTAATTGATGCTTGTGATCAAGTCAGGGCAAAGACGGCCATGGCTTCTTGGGCTCGCGAAAGATCAACTCTCTTTATTTCGGTCGGCGCGGCAGGCGGAAAACGTCATGCGCACCTTGTCGATATAGACGACCTCTCGCGTGCAACCCACGACCCCTTGTTGGCGCAGGTGCGCCAACAATTGCGCAGGAATCACGATGCTCCCCGTGAAGGCAAGAATCTGGGTATTGCCTGTGTTTTTAGCAAGGAGGCTGTAAGGGCTCCAGATGCTTCATGTTCGGTCGAGAGCGACGGAACTCTGAACTGCCACGG
>JBIIVW010000284.1:0-4350 GCA_044339205.1 Rhodoferax sp.
CGGCCGCCATCAGTGGATCAATCGACTCGGTGGCGTACATGTACATGCGCACCGGCAAAGTCACCGTAGACGGCGCGGTGATGAAAATCGACATGGTCACCTCGTCAAAACTGTTGATGAAGGCCAGTAACCAGCCGCCGCTCACCCCTGGCAAGATCATGGGCAGCGTCACGCGCCAAAACACAGTCAGATCACTGGCCCCCAGGGAGCGGGCCGCCTGCTCGCAGCTCAAATCGGCCCCGCTGGAAGCTGCCACCACCAGCCGCAACACATAAGGCGTGACGATCACCACATGCGCCAGCACCAGCCAGAAGAAGCTGCCGCTGGCCCCGGTCAGGGAAAACAGCCGCAGCAGCGCCACACCCAGCACCAGGTGCGGAATGATGAGCGGTGACAGAAACAAGGCATTGAGCGCATCCCGCCCGGCAAAGCTGTAGCGCGTGATGGCCAGCCCTGCCGGCACCGCCAGCAACGTGGCCAGCGTGGCAGATGCCAGTGCCAGCCACAGACTGTTCCAGAACGAGGTGACAAAGTCCGGGTGCGCAAACACCGCTTTGAACCAACGCAACGAAAAATGCGTGGTGGGAATGGTAAGCGTGTTTTCTGGCGTGAACGCCACAATGCACACGATCAGCAGCGGCGCCAGCATAAAGCTGATCACCAGCGCATTGAACAATAGGGCGAGAGGTCCGTTCCTGGCCATGGCCTTAGCCCATCGCTTTCTTGTAGCGGCCTTCGAGCACGCGGTTGTAACTCAACATCACCACCAGATTGGCCACCAACAGGATAAGCGCCAATGCCGCACCCAGCGGCCAGTTCAACTCATGCAGGTACTCGTCATACACCACGGTAGACACCATCTTGAGCCGCCGCCCCCCCAGCAAACCGGGAATGGCAAACGCACTGGCGCTCAGACCAAACACAATCAGGCTGCCCGACAAAATGCCGGGCATCACCTGCGGCAGCACCACGCGGCGCAGGGTGGTGGAGGGCGAAGCCGACAGCGACAGCGCCGCGTTTTCCACGCCGGGATCAAGCTTTTGCAACGAAGTCCACACCGGAATCACCATGAACGGCAACATCACATGCACCAGCGCAATGATGACTGCCGCCTCGGTGTAGAGAATACGCACCGGCCCGAGCCCGACCGCTTGCAGCGCGTGATTCACCACGCCCTGCGGACCGAGCAGCATGCTCCAGCCAAAGGCCCGAACCACCACCGACACCAGCAACGGCGCCAGCACCACCAGCAAGAAAATGGAGCGCCAGGGGTTGCCCATGCGGCTCAAGACATACGCCTCGGGCACGCCGATGAGCAAGCAAATAATGGTGGTGAGTCCGGCAATCCAGAAAGTGCGCCAAAAGATGCCGTAGTAATACTCATCGGTGAACACCGCCACATAGTGCGCGAGCGTGTACTCGTTTTTGACGCCAGTCGCGTGGTCAAACACGTTAAATGACAACACCGCCGTCAGCACCAGCGGCACCAGCAGCAGGCAGGTAAACAACAACACTGCCGGCGCCGACAGCGCCCAGGGCGTCGTGGCGCGTGTGCTCATGACAGCACCCGAAGCGAGCGCCCGGACCAGGTCAGACCCGTGCCGCCCTGCTCTTGCAATGGAACCACATCGCTGTTCGGACAAGCCACCGTCAACTCGCCCATCGGCGTACTGAGGTGGTAAAGCCACTGGCTGCCCAAAAAGAAGCGTTCGCGCACGACACCATCAATCAGACCCTGCCCGCGCGGCACAAAGCTGATTTTTTCCGGCCGCAAACTCAGAACCACCTCTGCGCCGTCATGCAGACCCTGGCCATCCACCTCGACTTGCAGGCTGCCAAGATCAATCTGCGCCTGTGGGCCGGCGCGACTCACACGACCGGGCAGCAGATTGGCTTTGCCCACAAAGGTGGAAATAAAGCGCGTTTGCGGCTGTTCGTACAACTGGTAGGGCGCGTCGATCTGCGTCACACGCCCACCCTCCATCACCACCACGCGGTCGCTGATCGACATCGCCTCGGTCTGGTCGTGCGTGACCATGATCGTGGTGGTACCGACCTTGCGCTGGATCTGGCGCAACTCAAACTGCATTTCTTCGCGCAGCTTGGCGTCCAGGTTGGACAGCGGCTCGTCCAGCAGCAACACCGGGGGCTCAATGACCAGCGCCCGGGCCAGGGCGACTCGCTGGCGTTGGCCGCCCGACAACTCGCGCGGGTAGCGTTCTGCCTGCGCCTCGAGATGCACCAGCGCCAGCGCCGCCTCGACCCGCTCCTGCCGCTCGACTTTGGGCATTTTTCGCATCTCCAAGCCAAAGCTCACGTTGTCAGACACGGTCATGTGGGGGAACAGCGCGTAGCTCTGAAAAACAATGCCCAGACCACGCGAGTTGGGTTTGGCATGGGTGATGTCGCGCCCATCAAGCTGAATCTGCCCGCTGGTGGCGTCCACAAAGCCGGCAATCATTTGCAAGGTGGTGGTCTTGCCACAGCCCGAGGGCCCCAGGAGCGATACGAATTCACCCTTTTGCACGCTCAGGTTCATGCTGTCCACCACGCAGTTCGGTCCATAGAACTTGGACACATTCGTGAGCGTTAGAAAAGACATCTCAGACTCCTTGTCATCTTTTGGCCAACGGGGCCAGCCAGCCGTACTGCCTTGCGGTGCCAGATGACAAATGATGTTTTATCGCGCAGCGTGCGTCAATGAGGTATTCCATTAGACGAGATAAATTTCCAATCTATTTCATTCAACGGAATATTTATAGTAAATTTAAAGCCATGATTTCATCCAAAGAAGCAATTCCCACCGATGGTCCGGGTGCAGGCGGCCTGCAACGCGCCTTTGCCATCATCCGGCTCTTGACGCAGGCCCCGACTGAAGGCGTGCGAGTCACCCAGATTGCAAAAGATGTGGGTTTGACTCAAGCCACGGTGCACCGCACCTTGCAGGCCCTGATGGCCCAAGACGTGGTGGAGCAGGACGAACGCAGCAAGCATTACCGTCTGAGCGTCGGCTTTTTTGTGCTGGCTGCTCGCGCCGGCAACCCGGCTGGCCTGCGCGATCTGTGTCGTCCGGCGCTGCTGCGCCTGTGCGCCAGTCTGGGCGACACCATCTTTTTGCTGGCCCGCACGGGTTTTGACGCCGTGTGCCTGGACCGCAGCGAGGGGCCGTTTCCGATCCGATCCTTCACGGGCGACATTGGCGGACGCGTGGCGCTGGGGATCGGGCAAGGCAGCCTGGCGATTCTGGCTTTTTTGCCCGAGGCAGAACGGGAAGAAGTCATCCGCTTCAACCTGCCCCGGGTGCGCGAACTGGGGGTCTTTGACGAGGTCTACCTGCGCACCGAAATTGAACTGGTCCGGGAACGGGGTTACGCTGCGCCCAACACCGGTCTACTCGAAGGCATGGCCGGGGTCGCCGTACCAGTGTGTGACCAGCAAGGCCGCGCTGTGGCCGCCCTGAGTGTGGGCACGATCTCGGCCCGCCTGAGCCCCGAACGCCTGCCGACCGTGGTGGCCCTTCTGAAGCGCGAAGCGCAAGCCATCGGACCCAGGATCAACCCCTTTGACCCAACCTTGCGCCGCCCCGTGTCCAGCCTGGCGGCCCTGGCCCCCAGGTGAGGACGGTTAGAATTAAAACGTCACTGGGGAGTAGTCTCCCTTCGAGCCATTCGAAGGGGCTTACGTCAACATACTTGGTCATCGTTTGACCATGGCGTAAGCGGTTGAAACTTGACAAGACCTTTGACCACATTGCCTCCGGTTTGGCCGGGGAGGCCCTGTGGTCATTGTTTTTTGTCCGGCCTCGGAACTCCTCATGGAAGCACTCTTCGTCTCTACCGGCGTCATCGCCCTCGCTGAAATCGGCGACAAAACCCAACTTCTGGCCTTCATCCTGGCCGCCCGATTCAAAAAGCCCTTGCCCATCATTGCGGGCATCTTGGTGGCCACCTTGCTCAATCACGGTCTGGCAGGTGCCTTTGGGGCCTGGATCACCACGGTCATCAGCCCGGATGTGATGCGCTGGGTGCTAGGCGGCTCGTTTCTCGGCATGGCCATCTGGACGCTCATTCCGGACAAAATTGAAGAAGAAGAAACGCAGATTGCCAGCAAGCTGGGCGTGTTTGGCGCCACCTTCGTCACGTTCTTTCTGGCTGAAATGGGAGACAAAACCCAGATTGCCACGGTCGCCATGGCGGCGCACTATGCCGCACCATTTTTGGTGATCATGGGAACCACGCTGGGCATGCTGGTTGCGGACGTGCCAGCCGTGTTTGTGGGCAACAAGTTTGCAGCCAAGATACCCATGAAATTGGTTCACTCCATCGCGGCCGGTATCTTTGCCGTGATGGG
>JBIIVW010000285.1:0-4343 GCA_044339205.1 Rhodoferax sp.
CGTTGCGGGTGAGGAACAGCATGGTGGAGGTGGTGGGCGCGGCGTTGTTGGGGAAGCGCTTGGCCCAGTCTTTGGCCACCACACCGGTGCCGGCCAGAAAGTCGACGTCGGTGGTGGTGTTCATGGTCACCACGTCCGCCTCCAGCCCGTCATTGACGGCGCGGGCCTGGGCGCTGGAGCCGCCATGGGCCTGGTCGATCTTGACGTCTTTGCCGGTGGTTTTTTTGTAGTGCGCGACAAACGCCCCGTTGTAGTCTTTGTAGAACTCCCGCGCCACGTCATAAGACGCGTTGAGCAGCGTGGTTTGAGCTGCTACCAAATTACTAGCTGCAAGAGCAATAAAAGCGCCGGCCAGAGTCAGTTTTTGCTTGAATTTCATGAAATTTCCAGTGAAAAGGTCGAAAGAAGGGGGTTTTTTGGATCAGCAGGCGGGGGGCGAGCCAAGCTCTCCCCCATCAAGGATTGCAGGAGCGCCAGCCCCAGCGGCCAAGCACCAAAGCCGGATTCCACGTTGATGTGGCCAGCTTTTTGTAGCCGCACAAATTCGCTGCCCCAGGCCCGGGCATAGGCGCCTGCGGTGCGCACCGGGCAAAAAGGGTCGTTGCTGCTGGCCACAATGATGCTGCGGTAAGGCAGGGCTTGGTAAGGCGCGGGCGCAAAGTCGGCAAGCACGCCACGGCGCTCCGGGTCGGCGGGCGCCACCAACAACGCACCCTGAATGCGCACGGTGGCCTCGGGCGGTAAATGGGTGGTCGCAATACAGCCCAGGCTGTGGGCGACCACGACTACTTGGCCGCTTTGCGCCAGAATCGTTTGGGTGATGGAGGCCACCCAAGCGCTGCGCGAGGGGGTGATCCAGTCGTCTTGCTGCACCCGCACCGCGCCAGGCAAGGCCTGGGCCCACAGGCTTTGCCAGTGGCCGGGGCCGGAGTCGCGCCAGCCGGGGATGATGAGAATGCGTGTCATGAGAAGTGCAATGCCTTGGGTGTGATCGAATTTTGAAGGCTACAACTTAAAACCCAAACTACTTATTTCCAATTTGCTTATCTCTATAAATGCATAAAGATTTTTAGAGATCATCTCCACAGTCCTTGATCCCCCACCTTCTTTGTCCCGCGGGCTTGTTGTTTTGTTTGCGTGCCGCTTTGCGCGAGGTGAACTGTGGACAGCGCTTTGGTGTACTCAACCCACTTTTTTTGATAGCGTTATAGGCAATAAATACGACGGACAGATGCTAAAAATGCTTTACATCCCGCGCCTGCGGGTGCGCCGGGCGCGCCAGCCCCAAGTGCTCACGCAAGGTGGTGCCGGTGTACTCGGTGCGAAACAGCCCACGGCGTTGCAACTCGGGGATCACGCCCTCTACAAACTCGGTCAGCCCGTGCGGTAGCGTGGGCGCCAGCACGTTGAAACCGTCAGCCGCGCCCGTGAAGAACCAGTGTTCCATCTGGTCGGCAATCGACTGCGGCGTGCCCACCACGGTCAGGTGACCGCGGGCCGATGCAATGCGCTCATACAACTGGCGGATTGACAGGTTCTCCCGCCGGGCCAGCGAGACAAACAGGTCTTGCCGGCTCTGCCATCCCTCAATGCGGGGCAACTCCGGCAGCGGGCCGTCCAGCGGGTAAGGCGAAAAATCAAAGCCACCCAGAAAGCCTGACAGCAGGCCCAGGCCCACGGCGGGGTCGATCAGCGATTGCAACTGCTCGTATTTCTCCTGTGCCTCGGCCTGGGTGCGGCCAATGACGGGCGAGATGCCGGGCAGTATCTTCAACGCATCCGGACTGCGGCCGTGGCTGGCCAGGCGCCCCTTGAGGCTGGCGTAAAAAGCACGCGCGCCTTCCACGGTTTGCTGCGCGGTGAACACCACCTCGGCGGTGGCGGCGGCCAGGTCCTGGCCGTCATCAGAAGAGCCTGCCTGAATCAGCACCGGGTAGCCTTGCACCGGCCGCTCTGTTTGCAGCGCGCCGTGCACCGAGTAGTGCGGCCCCTGATGCGCCAGACGGTGCAGCTTGGCGGGGTCAAAAAACTGTTTGCCCGCCTTGTCAAACAAATAGGGGTCGTCCTCCCAGCTGTCCCACAGTCCCTTGACCACGTCCATGTACTCATGCGCTCGCTCATAGCGTGAGGCGTGGGTGAGCTGCTGGTCCAGACCAAAATTGCGGGCCTCGAAATCAGAACCCGAGGTCACCAGATTCCAGCCGCTGCGCCCGCCGCTGATCTGGTCCAGCGTGGCAAATTTGCGTGCCAGATGGTAGGGTTGCAGATAGGTGGTGGACACGGTGGCCACCAGCCCGATGCGCTCGGTCACCCCGGCCAGTGCGGACAGCAGCAGCAAGGGCTCGAAGTAATAGGGGAGTGCCGCCTTGGTCAGAGTTCCGGCAGGCGCATCTGCCAAGCCCACGTTGTCGGCGAAGAAAATCGCGTCAAACTTTCCGGCCTCGGCGATGCGGGCCAGGTTTTTGTAATGCGCCAGTTGCACTGCACCCGCCGGGTCTACGTCCGGGTGCCGCCAGGCGGCCAGGTGATGCCCCACGCCTTGCAGGAAGGCGCCCAGATGGAGTTGTCGTTTGCCTGTTGTCATGACATGTAGGGTGCACTGGCCGTTTTAGAAGCCTGTGACCACAGCCCCCTTGAATTCGGTTTGGACGAATTTGCGGATCTCTTCAGACTGATAGGCCTTGACCAGTTTGGCTACCCAGGGCTTGGTCTGGTCTTGTTCACTCACCGCGATCAGATTGACGTAGGGGCTCTTGGCGTTTTCCTGGGCAATGGCGTCTTTGCCAGGGTGTAGACCGGCGGGCAGCGCGTAGTTGGTGTTGACCGCGGCCGCGTCCAGGTCATCCAGCGAGCGGGGTAACTGCGCCGCGTCCAATTCCACAAATTTCAGTTTCTTGGGGTTGTCGATCACATCGAGCGGAGTGGCCTTCAGACCGGCATCGGGCTTGAGCTTGATGAGCCCCTTGTCTTGCAGCACCAGCAGCACACGTCCACCATTGGTCGGATCGTTGGGGATGCCGAACTTGGCGCCCTCCTTCAAGTCCTCCAAACGCTTGACCTTCTTGGAGTACAGGCCGATGGGGAAATTGACGGTGTAGCCGACGTTCACCAGCTTGTAGCCCCGGTCCTTGATTTGTTGGTCCAGAAACGGTTTGTGCTGGTAGCTGTTGGCATCCAGGTCGCCCGAGGCCAGGGCTGCGTTGGGCTGAATGTAGTCCGTGAATTCGATGATCTGGAGCTTCAAGCCGTCTTTTTCGGCCACCTTTTTCACCTGCTCCAGGATTTGGGCATGTGGACCGGCAGTCACGCCGATCTTGATCGGCTTGTCCTGGGCGAAGGATGGTGAGAGCAAAGTGGCAGCCACCAAGGCGATGGCGGTTTGGATGAGGGAACGCTTGTTCATTAAGACTCCTTGAGTTGGAAAATTGCTATTAAATTGAGAGTTTTGTGGCATTTAAAACGCCGGCTAGAAGCCCAAATGATCTAAAAAATCACTTATTTGTGGCTGAGGCGGCGCACCAGTGCATCGCCGGCGCTTTGCACCGCCTGCACCAGAAGAATCAGCACCAACACCACGGCGGCCATCACCTCGGGCAAGAAGCGCTGATACCCGTAGCGAATGCCCAGGTCACCCAGCCCGCCGCCGCCAATGGCCCCGGTCATGGCCGAGAAACCGGTCAGGCTGACAAAGGTGATGGTCAGGGCGGCCACGATGCCGGGCATGCCCTCGGGCAACAGCACCTTGAAGACGATTTGCCGGGTGGTGGCCCCCATGGCCTGCGCGGCCTCAATCAGCCCGTGGTCGACTTCGCGCAGCGCGGTCTCCACCAGTCGTGCCACAAAGGGCCCGGCGGCCAGCGTCAATGGCACCACAGCGGCAGCCGTGCCGATGGACGAACCCGTCAGCAAACGGGTAAGCGGAATCACTGCCACCAGCAAAATGATGAATGGCGTGGAGCGCACGGCGTTCACGGTGGTGCCCACCAGCCGGTTGGCCCAGCCGTTCTCCAGCACGCCGCCACGGTCCGTCAGACGCAGGTAGACGCCCAGCGGAATCCCGATGAACGCCCCGAGCACACCCGAGATGCCGACCATCACAACCGTTTCCCAGAGTGAGCGCCCAAACAGCGCGATCAATTCCGCGCTAAACGTATCAAACATGGGCAACCTCCTGCACCAACACGCCCGCATTGCGCAAATGCGCCACGGAGGCCGTAAGCTGCTCTTGCGCGCCCCGGGCCAGCACCGCCAGCGTGCCGAAGGGGCGCCCCTGCACCTCGTCGATCTGGCCATGCAAAATATTCAGGTCCACGCCAAAACGCCGGATCACATCCGACAAGAGT
>JBIIVW010000076.1:0-14639 GCA_044339205.1 Rhodoferax sp.
TCACTTCGACCCAAAAACGCACATTCACCTGGGCCTTGATCGCCACTCTGGCGGTGTTGGCCTTGTGGCTGCTGGGCGCCGTGTTGACGCCTTTTGTGGTGGCAGCCGTTCTGGCCTATGCTTTGACGCCCATGGTCAACAAGCTGGATAACCTGGGCAATGGCAAATTACCGCGGGTACTCGCGGTCCTGATCGTGCAATCGGTGTTTGGCCTGCTGTTGCTGTCCATCCTGCTGCTGATCGTTCCCATTTTTGCAAAGGAATTACCCTTGCTGCGCGAGCAGTTGCCTTTGCTGGCTGCTCGACTCAACGACGCCTTGAGTCCCTGGTTGGCCCAGTTTGGCGTCAAGGTGTCGCTGGATGTGGCCAGCATCAAGATGTTTGTGCTGAAGTACCTCAATGCCAATGTCGAAGACGCCTTTGGTTCGGTCATGTCATCGCTCCAGCTCGGTGGCAGCGTTGCATTGGCCATCATCGGCAATGTGGTGCTGATTCCTGTCGCGCTGTTTTTCCTGCTCAAGGACTGGGACCGTTTTGTGGGCATGGTGATGGTGCTGGTGCCCCCCAAAATGCGACCGCAGGTCGACAGCTTCACAGCGGAAGCTGACATGGTGCTTGGGCAATATCTGCGTGGTCAGCTGCTGGTCATGGGCATGCTGGCCATCTATTTCAGCATAGCGCTGGCCCTGTTCGGCTTTGATCTGGCCGTGCCAATTGGCGTGTTTACTGGCTTGGCGTTCTTTATTCCTTACCTGGGTTTTGGTCTGGGCATGGTGTTGGCCATACTCGCCGGGGCACTCCAGTTTGGAGGGTGGTACGGCATTCTGGTGGTTGCAGGTGTTTACGGGTTCGGGCAGTTGGTCGAGAGTTTTTACCTCACACCCCGCTTGGTGGGGGAGCGCATTGGACTGCATCCGCTAGCCGTTATTTTTGCCTTGCTGGCATTTGGACAGTTGCTGGGCTTTTTGGGCGTGTTGATTGCCCTGCCCAGCAGTGCCGTTCTGCTGGTTGCGATCCGGCGTGCGCGCACCAGTTACTTGTCCAGCAAGCTTTACCAAGGTTGACCCCAGCGAATGAAGCAAATCGCCCTTGACATCGGATTGGCCACAGGCCCCACACTGGAGAGTTTCTTTACTGGACCCAATGCCGCAGCACTCAGCCATCTGGGGCAGTGGGTGAGTGAACAATCCAGCGCCCCGGCGCGCTCACCTGTGCCAACCTACTTCTGGGGCACCGCCGGCAGTGGCAAAACCCACTTGCTCAAGGCAGCGCGCGACGCCTTGCGAGAGCAAGGGGCGTCCGTGGGTTGGCTGGATGCCTCCGTTCTGGAACCATCAGAGTTCAGTGAGGATTGGGCTGCCGTCATGATGGACGAGGTTCATTTGTACTCCGCGGTGCAACAACACGCGGCCTTCAACTGGTTTGTCAACTCTCAGACCCACCAGCGTGGGGTGCTGGCTGCGGGCGAATTGCCGCCCGCTGACCTGAAGCTGCGCGATGACCTGAGAACCCGGCTCGGCTGGGGCCATGTTTTTCAGCTCCAGGCCTTGAGTGACCCTGAACGGCGCGCCGTGCTTCGCCAGGCGGCGGATGCCCGTGGCATCTTTCTGGGTGACGAGGTGATGGACTACATCCTGACCCGTTTCAGCCGCGACTTGGGCAGTCTGATGGAGTTGCTGAACCTGATTGACAGGTACGCCTTGCAGACCAAGCGCGGCATCACCATTCCCTTGATCAAATCCATGATGGAAAACACCTGAATGAAGCTTGCCCTGTTTGACCTGGATCACACCCTGCTGCCGCTTGACTCCGATCACGCCTGGGGACAATTCACAACCTCTTTGGGATGGACCGATCCAGTGGATTTCAGTCGCCGCAACGATGAGTTTTATGCCCACTACAAGGCGGGGACGCTGGATGTGCATGACTATGTTCGCTTTGCAACCCAAGCCATGAGACACCAGGGTGCGGTGGCTTCAGAGGCCGCACACGCCCATTTCATGCAGTCAGTGATTCAGCCCGCAATCAAGCCCCAAGCCCTGGCGTTGCTGCAAAAGCATCAGCGAGCAGGTGATGCTGTGGTCATCGTCACGGCCACCAACGAGTTCGTCACCCGACCGATCGCACGAGCCCTGGGCGTGCCTGAATTGATTGCGGTTGAGTTGGAACGCGACACGGCGCTCGGCGGTAGCGGCTGGTTCACGGGGGAGATCAAGGGGACGCCTTCTTTTCGTGAGGGCAAGGTCACCCGGGTCGGGCAGTGGCTGGCCAGCCAACAGCTGAACTGGGCGGATGTGGAAAGCACTTTTTATACCGACTCCATCAACGATTTGAGTCTGATGGAAAATGTGGAATACCCTGTGGCCACCAACCCGGACGACCGTCTGCGCGCCATCGCTGTGACCCGCGGGTGGCGCATACTTGACCTTTTTTAGAGTGCGATCCAGACCGCCTGAAACCCTTGGAGAGCTTTGACGTCTTAAGGACCTAGTTGAGAACGAATGATTAAAAACTTTATCGACAAATTGCTGGGCAAGTCACCCGCAAAGAGCAAAAAGAGCCTGTTCGGCAAACGCCAGGAAGTCGGGGTGGCCCAGCATGGCATTGACGTCTCGCTGGTAGATGACCGAGCGCTCAATGTGGTGCACACCCTGAAAAATGCGGGTTTCGAGGCTTATATCGTGGGCGGGGCAGTCCGTGACCTGATGGTGGGTCTGCGCCCCAAAGACTTTGACGTGGCGACCAACGCCACACCGGAACAAGTCAAGGGCTTGTTCCGGCGCGCATTCATCATTGGGCGGCGTTTTCGTATCGTGCATGTGGTGTACGGGCGGGGCCGTGAAAACGAGGTGATCGAGGTCTCAACCTTTCGCGCCTACATGGACAACGCCGCAGCCGAGCAGGTCGCGGGCAATGAGAAAACCAGCAAGAGTGAGCTGGCAGGCATGAAGCATGCCGTTGACTCGACTGGCCGCGTGTTGCGCGACAACGTCTGGGGGCCACAGGAACAGGACGCAGTCCGGCGCGATTTCACCATCAACGCCATGTACTACGACCCTCAAACCCAGATTGTGGTGGACTACCACAACGGCATCAAGGACGCCAAAAATCGTGTCATCCGGATGATTGGCGACCCCGCCACACGCTACCGGGAAGACCCCGTGCGCATCATCCGTGCCGTGCGGTTCTCGGCCAAACTCAGTGCACTGGGCTTCCAGCTGGAGTCCAAAACAGCCGCACCGCTGATCAAGTCGCAGGAGTTGCTGGCGGATGTGCCCCAGAGCCGACTGTTTGATGAAATGCTCAAGTTGCTGCAAACCGGCCATGCACTGGCCTCCATTGCCCAACTCAAGGCGCTGGGCATGGCTCGCGGCATCTATCCCTTGCTTGATGTGGTGGTGGAGCGAGCGGACCTGCCCTTTGTGCTGGCAGCCCTGAAAGACACGGACCGACGCGTCGGCGAGGGCAAACCCGTGGTCGCCAGCTTTCTGCTAGCTTGCGTCTTGTGGGCCGATGTGCGTGATGGCTGGGCCAAGCGTGTGAATGAACGGCAGCACGCGCACCCAGCGCTCCAGGATGCGATTGACGACGTGTTCAACGCCCGAATTGGTGATGTATCCGGCCGGGGCAAGCTCGCCGGCGACATGCGTGAGATGTGGATGATGCAACCCCGCTTCGAGAAGCGCGTGGGTAGCACGCCCTTTGGTCTGGTGGAGCAACCCCGCTTTCGCGCCGCCTTTGACTTCATGCGCTTGCGTGCCGAGGCGGGCGAAATTGACGAAGTGCTAGCCGACTGGTGGCAGGAGTTCAGCCTGGCAGACGACAACCTGCGTCAGGACATGGTCGATCAGGTGCGCGAGGAGCAACAACAAAAGCAGCGTGCGCCGCGGGTGCACAGGCTACCCGTGACCCGTGTTGCCGCATCCCACATTGACGTGACCAATCCTGCGCCAGAGGGTGAAACGGTCGGTCTGCCTGACGAACTCACCGCTTCATCCGAGGCCCCGAAAAAGCGCCGTCGTCGTCGACGGACCACCGGCGGCCCCAGAGAGGACGGCGCAGGCGTGACCGATGCGGGCGCTTGAGTGCCATCTCACGGCCTGAGGTCACGGCCTATGTTGCATTGGGTGCCAACCTGGGTGACCCGGTTTCATCCTTGTATAAAGCCATGGATGACCTCGCCGGTGTGGCCGGTGTGAGCCTGATCAGGCGCTCTTCCCTGTATCGCACGGCCCCCCTGGAATCGTCGGGGCCCGATTATGTCAATGCTGTGGTTGAAATTTCCACCCGCCTCACGGCCCCCGAGTTGCTGAGCCAGCTACAGGCGCTGGAGCAAGGGGCGGGCCGCCAGCGCGCCCACAGAAACGCGCCCCGCACACTGGATCTGGATATCTTGATTTATGGTGAGGCGCGCATCGACAGCAAGGCGCTCACCATCCCGCATCCCCGCATGACCGAGCGTGCTTTTGTTTTGGTGCCGCTAGCCGAGATCGCGCCCCAGGCGGTGACCGCGGCCCAGCGCTTGGCGGTTCAAAGTCAAGCCATATTACAACTGTAACGCAGGGGCTTTTCGGGATTTCAGGGCACCAAATCGGGGTTACTATCGCAGCGTCAAAAACGTTCCGAGAACACCCGTCATGAACCTGAACCGCATTCGACTTACAGCCAAGTTATGGCTTGCCACCGGCCTCATTGTGTTGGGGATGTGTGCCGTGATTGGCTTCTCAGCTGTGCGTTCCGCCGGTGACCGGGCTGCCAGCACTGCCGCGCTCGACGCCATGAGTGCCAAAGCAAAACTCACCGCCCGATGGGCTGCACTGACTGAGATCAATGCCGCGCGCACCCAAGCTCTGTTCTTGAGCAGCGACCCTGCCGTTGAGGCCGAATTGAAAGGCACCATCGCCGACACATCCGCCAAGATTGGAGAAATCCAAAAAGCCATTGAGGCGACTGATCTGACCAGTGCTGACAAAACCCAGATGGCTGTCATCGCTGCCAACCGCAAGGTGGTCCTGGAGACACGCGCGATTGCCATGAAATTTCGTGCCGAGGGCAATGCAGACCAGGTCACTGCGACTTTAAACAACCAGTACAACCCGGCGATGGCGGCGTATCAGAAATCTCAAAGCGATTTTGTGGCCATGGAGGAGCGGGCTTATGAATCCACCCGGAGGTTCTATGCCCAAAGAGGCAAGGATCTGGTGACGATTGCAGCCATTGGCGTGTTGTTATTAATTACAAGCATTGTTCTCGGGGCAGCCTGGCTGATCCGCTCCATTCGTCAGCCACTGATGCAAGCCAACGCCCTGGCGGCCAGCATCGCCCAGGGTGACCTCAGCATGCAGATAGACACGTCGCGTGGCGATGAATTTGGCGATTTGATGAAGTCCCTTGCAAGCATGAACCAGTCCCTGGGAAGCATGGTGCACCAGGTTCGCCAAAGTACCGACAGCATTGCCACCGCCAGCGCAGAGATCGCCAGCGGCAACAACGACCTGGCCCAACGCACAGAACAGACCTCAAGCAACCTGCAGTCCACCGCCTCCAGCATGGACCAGTTGACCAGCACAGTTCAACAGAGCGCTGACAACGCCCGCCAGGCCAGCACCCTTGCGGCCAACGCGTCATCTGTCGCAGAGCGCGGCGGAGCGGTAGTGAGCCAAGTGGTCGCCACGATGGAAGAAATCAATGTCAGCAGCCGAAAAATCTCCGACATCATCGGTGTGATTGACGGCATTGCCTTCCAGACCAATATTCTGGCGCTCAATGCCGCCGTTGAGGCGGCCCGTGCAGGCGAGCAGGGCCGAGGCTTTGCCGTGGTAGCCAGTGAAGTGCGCAGCTTGGCCCAGCGCAGTGCTGAAGCAGCCAAAGAGATCAAGGGGCTGATCGGGACATCAGTCGAAAAAGTGGCATCAGGCACCAAACTGGTCTCTGATGCGGGCAACACCATGAATGACATTGTTCAATCGGTACGCAAGGTAGCGGACATGATTGGCGAGATCACTGCAGCAGCCAATGAGCAAAGCTCCGGCATCGCGCATGTCAATGGCGCGATCGGCAACCTCGACCAGATGACCCAGCAAAATGCCGCGCTGGTTGAGGAGAGCGCCGCAGCGGCAGAGAGTCTGCGCGACCAGGCCAACCAGCTGGCCCAAGCTGTGGCGGTCTTCAAGGTCAGTGGCTCGGTGGCGTCTTTTGCAGCGAAACAGCCCGCCCGTGACATCACTCCGCGTGCGGACTCTTTGACCTACAAACGGCCGCAGCCTTTGGCAGCCAAAAAACCTACAGCACAGCTCACAGGTAGCCACGCAGCGACCGCAGCCAGAGCGCCCCTCAAACTGGCGAGCAGCCCGCCTAAAAAGCCTGTGGCGCCCTTGGCAGCTGCCAAGACCGCGCCACCGCCAGCCAAGCCATCGGCAGATGACGAATGGGAGACTTTTTAGGCTTCAGCCGCCGCTCACTCCAATTCAGCGATCAGTTCGATCTCCACGCAAGCGCCCATCGGTATTTGCGCCACACCAAAGGCGCTTCGGGCGTGGGCGCCCTTGTCGCCAAAGACCTCACCAAAGAGTTCACTCGCACCATTGGTCACCAAGTGCTGCTCGGTGAAGTCACCCGTGGAATTGACGAGGGACATCAACTTGACGATGCGCTTGACCTTGTTGAGGTCACCCACTGCCGCGTGCAAGGTGCCCATCAGGTCGATGGCGATGGCTCGTGCTGCCGTCTTGCCCTCGGGCGTTGCCATGTTTTTGCCCAGTTGGCCCACCCAAGGTTGGCCGTCTCGTCTGGCAATGTGGCCACTCAGGAAGACCAGCTTCCCGGTCTGCACAAACGGGACATAGGCTGCTGCCGGAATGGCCACCGGTGGTAATTTGATGTTGAGTTGGTTCAGTTTGTCGTAAATGCTCATCAGGTTTCCTTTTTGCTGGTTTTGTTAACTAAATTGACCTCTGGCCGGCGTATTCATTACTCTTAATGCTATTAATTAAGTAGCATCATGAATCAGCGCTGGCTTTGAGATTGACCGTCGCCTTGCGACTGGGTCTGGCTTTGCCAGGATATATTGTTGCTTGTGGCGGCCAGAGCCGGCGGGATCGGGTCGTTGATGGGTTCCACCGTGACCCCCACTGAAAGTGTATGGCTGGCACCACCATGGATGACGCCGCGAATGGGCGATACATCGGCAAAATCACGTCCCGTGGCCAGCGTGACGTAGTCCACGCCGGGCGAGTGCCAACCGGCCCGGTTGTTGGTGGGGTCCAGGTCGCACCAACGCTGATCGGCCGGCAAGTCAGGCACATACACCGAAACCCAGGCATGTGAGGCGTCACTGCCTTTGAGTTTGACTGTGCCAGGGGCAGGCTCGGTCAGCAAATAGCCGCTGACGTAACGCGCAGGGACACCGACAGCGCGCAGGCAAGCAATCATGATGTGCGCAAAGTCCTGGCAGACACCTTTGCGCTGGGCCAGTGCCTCCAGGGCGGGTGTATTGATCTGCGTGCTCTGGCTCTCATAAGTGAAATCGTGAAAAATTCGCTGCATCAGGTCCAGGGCCGCAGCCAGCACGCCCACGCCCGGCGCAAAGCTGGGGCGGGCATAGGCCGCAAATTCAGGGTGACGAGGCACAAAAGGCGAGGCGAACACAAATTCTGTGGCGGCGTCAAAACGCTGCCCCGAGCGATATCGGTAGTTCTCACGGGTCTGCTCCCAGCTGATGCGACTCGCTGGCGGCGCACTGGCCCGGGTGGAGACCATGCTTTGCGCCACCACAGTCAGCACGGTGTGAGCAGTTTGCAGCGAGAAAAAGCAGCGGGTGTTGCCAAATACATCCTGCGTGTGACGAACCTGGGCCGGGGTCGGGCTGATCGTGAGCGTGTGGCTCAGCAGTCGCTGAAAGCACGTGTTCCCGGGCTGCAAATAGGCCATGTGCTGCGCCGTCTCAACCGCCGGCGCATATTTGTAGCGGGTTTCGTGGGTAACTTGCAGATTCATCAGGTGCCCACGCTGCGGTTGATTTCACCCGAATGGGTGAAATAGCTGGTGCTGATGGCGTCCGACACGTTCACAGACGCTGTCGTGCATTTCAACAGCAGGTCGCTAAGGGTAAAAAAGTAACTGTTTTCCGGAAAAGCCGGCATCTGGGCTCCTTGGCTCCTTGGCACCTCGGGGGGGAGTGGCTGAGCCACATAGTCCGGCAACGCCTGGCACAGCTTGGTCAGATCCCACAATGCCGGGTCGGGCAGGCGCAGTGACAGGGGACACAGCTGACCAGGTTCCGACCCTGCCAGTTTGGCCAGTCGACCGCGCAAGGTTTGGGTGACCCAAGCCAGAGAGCGCGGGTTGTCGGGGTCCAGCACCAGCAAGTCGATGAGGGCAGCCATGTCGCGGCTTTGCTGGTACTGCGCATGGAAGGTGATCGTGCTGTCGAAGAGTTCCATCATGGCCTCGAACCCACCCATGGTATGCACCATGCCGGTCTCAAATCCACTGGCCAGCGACGACGCGAGAAAACTCAGACGTTCGATGTGGCGACCAATGCTCAGGAGCCGCCAGCCGTCATCTCGCGTCATTCGGTCGGTCTGCGCGCCGGTGATGGCCGCCATATGGTCGCTGGTGTTTTTGAGGATCTGCAAGGCCTCCAGCGACGAGTAATCCCCAGCGCGGCTGTGTTTGGCACACGCGGCAAACAGTTCTTCTTCGGCCCGCACAATCACACGCCAATGCGCCTGCGACAGGCGTTCGCGCACGGTGGATCCGGCCATTTTCAGGGCCCGCAGGTAATAGCCCACGCTGGTCGCCCCTTCGGTGCTGCCCAGGCTGGCAATCAGCGAGCGCTCAAAGACCCGGCGCGCCTGGGCAGGCGAGGGCACGCCCGGGAGAACCAGCGTGTTGGACACCGCCATCCGGCCCAGCCACGCCAACAGGCGCGGGGAAGACTGGTCCTCGCCATTGAGGCACTCCAGTGTCAGTCGGGCCAGCCGAATGGCATTTTCGGTGCGCTCGGTGTAGCGACCCAGCCAAAACAGATTTTCAGCGGCCCGGCTCGTCACCAGGCGCTTGCGGTGCGCCAGAGACGCTGGCGTCAGATGCGGCTGCAGCAAGGTGGATTGGTCCACCTCGCCCAGGGTGAGCGCCCAGACATCGGCGCTGCTGCCGCCCCGCTGCATGGCCGCGGTCTCGGCGGCAGTACCGGCCAGTCGCGCCAAGCCACCCGGCAGCACGCGCCAGGCCTGGGCACCATCCGATACCGCAAAAACCCGCAACATCATCGAGCGCGGCTCCATGTGGCCGGCGGTCGCATCGCCCCGCCAGGTGGGCATTTGAGACAGGGGTTGGTAAGCCTGTACCGTGTAATCTTCGCTTTGGCGCACGATGCGGCCGGCCCATTCGTCCAGTTCACGGGGCTGCAGGTCTCGTCCCAGCACGGCCTCAAAACTGTCATGGCTGGGCGAGCCGGGGTAGGTGGGCTTGATGGCGCAATCGCGCAAGCGGGGCAGGGCTTCTTCCATGGCCGATCGTTCGCCGCACCACCAAGTGGGCAGGGCGGGCAACAGCAGCTCTTCCCCCAACAAATGCAGCGACAAGGCGGGCAAAAAGCCGAGCAGGGCGGGGGACTCCAAAAAGGCTGATCCCGGTGCATTGGCCACCAACACATGCCCGGCACGAATCGCCTGCAGCAAGCCGGGCACGCCCAGCGTGGAGTCCGAGCGCAGCTCCAGGGGATCAAGGTACTCATCGTCCACCCGTTTGAGCAGGCCGTGCACCGGCACCAGCCCTTTAAGGGTCTTCAGGTACAGGTGCTCGTCACGCACGATCAGGTCGCTGCCTTCAACCAGGGTCAAACCCAGGTAGCGGGCCAGGTAGGCGTGTTCAAAATAGGTTTCGTTGTAGGGCCCGGGGGTGAGCAGGGCCAAGTGGGCGTCCTGCCCCGCAGGGCTCATTTTTTTGAGGCTGCTCATCAACGCCCGGTAGGTGCCCGCCAGGCGCTGCACTTTCATGGCCTCGAAGGCCCCGGTAAACTGCGCAGAAATCGCCAGCCGATTCTCCAGCAAATAGCCCAGGCCGGAGGGTGCCTGGCACCTCTGGCTCACCACCCACCAATGGCCGTCCGGCCCACGCGCCAGATCAAAGGCAGCGATGTGCAGGTGCGTGCCTCCCACCGGTTTGACGCCATGCATCGCCCGCAAATAGCCCGGATGACCTTGCACCAGAGCCGGAGGCAACAGTCCTTGGACCAGCAGCTGCTGGGGCCCATACACGTCCACCATCACTTGCTCCAGCAAACGCATGCGTTGCAGGACGCCCGCTTCAATTTGCTGCCAGCTCTCAGGTTCCACAATGAGTGGAAACAGGTCCAGCGACCAGGGCCGCTGTGGTCCACCCTCGTCGGCATAGACGTTGTAGGTCACTCCGTTGTCCCGAAGTTGGCGCTCCAGGCTGGTCATCCGTTGATTCAGGTCAATACGACTTGAATCAGCAATATTTTCAAAGAATTGGCCCCAGGCCGGCGTTAAACAAGGGTCTGAAGCTATTGAATCAGTAGCGCCGCTGATTTCCTGGCTTTCACCATCCGGAGCCAATCCACGTATTTCGTCAAAGTGCCCAGCCACGCGGGGGTAGACAGGCGGTGACAGGAGCGGGTCTTGGGGCGTCCGACGGGCTGCAGCAGAGGGGGAATCGTTTGGTTCTTTCACGGTGTCAGAGTATGCCAGCGCCCCGTCATGAAAAACAGGCCGCCGTCAGCGGCCTGCCGCCTCAAGACGCGCTACGCCGCAGGTCCAGCGTGAACGGAAACTCACGGCTGGCCGCCACGTTGATGGTGGCGGGCGGAATGACCATCGTGCCCGGGGTGTGGCCCATGGCGGCAAATCGGGCCATGCGCCGACTCTCTGCCTCATATGAGTTGACCGGAAAGGTATCCGGGTTCAGCCCGCCAGGATGCGCCACGTAATACTGGCAGCCACCAATGGAGCGTTTCATCCAGGTATCGACAATGTCGAAGGTCAGCGGGGTGTCAATGCCGATGCTGGGGTGCAGGGCCGAGGGCGGATTCCAGGCCTTGTAGCGCACACCGGCTGCAAACTCGCCCGTGGTGCCTGTAGATTGCAGGGGCAGGGCGCGCCCGTTGCAGGTGACCACATAGCGGCTCTCATTGAGGCCTTTGACATGCACCTCAATGCGTTCCAGCGACGAATCCACGTACCGGGCAGTACCGCCTGGCGCGCCTTCCTCACCCATCACATGCCAGGGCTCCAGCGCATTGCGCAGGGTCAGCTCGATGCTGGCCGACTGGATGCTGCCCACAATGGGGAAGCGGAACTCGTAGTGCGGCGCAAACCAGCTGGAGTCAAACGCATACCCTGCGCCACGCATCTCGGCCATGACGTCATCAAAATCTTGTTTGATAAAGGTCGGCAGCAGGAATCGGTCGTGCAACTCGGTGCCCCAGCGCGTGGCAGGGGCCTTGTAAGGTGTCTTCCAGAAGCGGGCCACCAGCGCCCGCAGCAACAGCTGCTGTACGCTGCTCATGTGGGGGTGGGGCGGCATCTCGAAGGCGCGCAACTCCAGCAAGCCCAAACGGCCCGTTGCCGAGTCAGGCGAGTACATCTTGTCGATGGAGAACTCGCTGCGGTGGGTGTTGCCGGTGGCGTCAATCAAAATGTTGCGCAGCGTGCGGTCCACCAGCCACGGCGGCATGCTCTGGCCGTGCAGCTCACGGTTTTTATAGATTTGCTCAATGGCTATTTCCAGCTCGTAAAGCTGGTCGTTGCGCGCCTCGTCCACACGCGGCGCCTGGCTGGTCGGACCCACAAACATGCCACTGAACAGGTAGCTCAGCGACGGATGGTTGTGCCAGAACAGCAGCAGGCTGGCCAGCAACTCAGGCCTGCGCAAAAACGGGCTGTCGGAAGGCGTGGCGCCACCCATTACAAAGTGGTTGCCTCCGCCCGTGCCCGTGTGTCGTCCGTCCTTCATGAACTTCTCGGCCGATAGCCGGGACTCAAACGCCGCGTTGTACAGAAATTCGGTGTTTTTGACCAGGTCTTTCCAACGGGACACGGGGTGGATATTGACCTCAATCACACCCGGATCGGGCGTGACTTGAAGCAGCTTGAGGCGGGGATCACGCGGTGGCGGGTAGCCTTCCAGCACGAGTTGCACGCCCAGTTCTTCCGCCGTGGCTTCAATGGCAGCCAGTAAGTCCAGATAGTCGTCCAGCTTCTCCAGCGGAGGCATGAAGACGTAAATCACACCAGAGGCTTCACCCACTGCCTCGGCTTTGGGGCCACTGGCGCGACGGGGGTCACGCACCTCCACACACAAGGCACTGCGGGTGATCCAGGCGGCGGATTCGAGGCGCTTGGGCACACGGGCAAAAGCGTCAGGTTCCTCTTGGGCGTGGCTTTGCGCACGGCTCACCATCTGGGCGGCGGCGGGGGTCGTTGCGGTCTGAAACAAACGCGTTGCCTCGGGTTGCGGCCCGGTGCCTGACAAATAAGGTGTGCCACCGGAGGCTGCTGCCGGCGCGAGCCCGGAGGACTCGGCGACCTGTGCATAGCGACTTGCCAACGTCTCGTGCGCTGGCAAGCCAGGGCGAGGGGCAGAAGGGTCTTGCTCGATCAGGTAAGGGTAGTCTGCCTTGCTCACCCAGGGCTGGGAATCCAGCGGCAGGCGCAGGCCCATGGGGGAATCGCCAGGCATCAGGTACAGGCGCTCATCCCGCAAGAACCAGGAGCCGGTCACCCAGGCGGGGCCATCGTTACCCGGTTTTTCGTCCACCTTCATGGGCAGCACATAGCCCACGACCGAGTCCAGCTTCTGGGTAAATACCCGGCGCAGTCGGGCGCGCTCCATTTCGTCGTCCAGCTTGGAGTTGAAGGGGTCCACGTTGACCGGCAAGCGACGCTCACGCCACAGGTAATACCAGACATCCTCATATGCGCCCAGCATGAACTCATCGGTGATGCCCAGTTTGGCCGCCAATGTTTTGGTAAATCGGCGGGCATCGTCACTGGTGTAGTGAGTGGGTACGCGCTCGTCAGTAAACAGGGCAGGGTTAGCCCAGACCGGCTGGCCATCAGCGCGCCAGTAAATATTGAGTGCCCAACGGGGCAACTGCTCGCCGGGATACCACTTGCCTTGCCCAAAGTGCAGAAAACCGCCTTGGCCGTATTCGTTTCGTAGTTTTTGCACCAGTTCGGTGGCAAAACCGCGCTTGGTCGGCCCCAGTGCATCGGTGTTCCATTCTGGTGCATCGCGGTCACTGACCGCCACAAAAGTGGGCTCACCGCCCATGGTCAAGCGCACGTCGCCTGCCTCCAGCTCTTCGTCGACCTTGTGGCCCAGCGCCATGACATCTTGCCATTGCTCAGCGGTGTAGGGCTTGGTCACGCGGGGAGACTCGTAAATGCGCGTGATGGCCATGTGGTGCTCAAACTCCACTTCGCATTTGTCCATGCCGCCCTCAATTGGTGCAGCACCCGAGGGCTGGGGAGTGCAGGCCAGCGGAATGTGACCCTCACCCGCCAGCAGGCCGGAGGTGGCGTCCAGCCCCACCCAGCCCGCGCCGGGCAAGTAGACCTCGCACCAGGCATGCAGGTCAGTGAAATCGACCTCGGTGCCACTGGGGCCGTCCAGGGATTTCACATCGGGCTTCAACTGAATCAGGTAGCCCGACACAAAGCGTGCGGCCAAACCGCAATGGCGCAGCAGCTGAACCATCAGCCAGGCCGAGTCTCGGCACGAGCCGGAGCCCAGCTTGAGGGTTTCATCCGGCGTCTGTACACCTGGCTCCATGCGGATGAGGTAGCTGATGTCCTTGTGCACCATCTGATTGACGTTCACCAGAAAGTCAATGGAGCGGCGTTTTCTGCGGTCAATGCGAGCCAGACAATCCTTGAGGCGCTCGGTCAGGTCGTCAGCCGCCAGATAGGGCGCCAGTTCTTGTTCCAGCAAGGCCTCGTACTTGAAGGGGAAGTTCTCAGCGCTGGGTTCCAGAAAGAAGTCAAAGGGGTTGTAGACCGCCATTTCAACCACCAGATCGACCGTGACCTTGAATTCGCGCGTCTTCTTTTCAAACACCAGCCGCCCCTGGTAATTCGCAAACGGGTCTTGCTGCCAGTTGATGTAGTGATCAACTGGATCGACCTTGAGCGAATAAGAGATGATTTTGCTGCGGCAATGGGGCGCAGGCCGCAAGCGAATCACCTGGGGACCCAGATTGACCATACGGTCATATTTGTAGTGGGTAATGTGACTCAGTGCTGCGTGAATGGACATGACTTTTTTCTTTGGTTGGGCAAGGCAAAACCTCACTATGGCTTGGATGCTAGCAATGTTGGTGCCAGCAGGCTGTGCGCCTGGGATTACATGGATCGGGTCAACATGTCGCGGTACTCGTCTGGCGTGGCAATGCGGGGGTTGGTTTTGTGGCAGTGGTCGGCCATGGCACCCGCAATGACCTTGTCAAACTGATCTTCTCGCACGCCCATCGCTGCCAGGCCACTGGGCAGGCCGAGGCGGGCACTCATCTCCTGAATGGCTTCAGGAATCGCATGGGCTGTGGCGAGCCCCATAGCCTGCGCCATGCGCTGCAAACGTTGTTCCTTTTGAATGGATTCGGCAGCCGAGTTGAA
>JBIIVW010000077.1:0-14561 GCA_044339205.1 Rhodoferax sp.
CCCTGTCGAACGGAATCGCCTCTCTATGGTACAGCGCGACACTTTGGCGCAGTACGCCGCAGGAGACGAATTGGGAGAAATACCGAGCCGATGCCAGGCGGCTTTGGTCGCTGAGTCGTTGGGCGGTGATTGGATCGGTGGTGGGATGGCTGGGCAATAACAGCTACCTGTACTTTGCAGGGGCTATTGCTGGTGTAGCAGCCTTGGCCGAGTTGAATGCGGCGCGATTGCTGCTAATTCCGATTGTGATCGTCGGAATGGCATGGGTCACCGTGGCACGACCGGCGATGGGGCAGATGATTGCGAATTCAGAGAATAAAAAACTCCGGGCATTTGTTTGGAAGTCCACTGCAGCCATGGAAGGTTTCGCCCTTGGCTATGCTGCACTGCTGTTGATCTCTTTTCCTTGGCTGATTGGCCCTATTTTTGGTGTCAAATACAGCGGCGTCTCTGATTTGATATTGCTCTGGGGGCTGTATTTTTCGGTCAATGTAGCTCGCAATGTGGGGACGGTCTTACTGACCAGTTACGGCGCATTTCGTGATATGTTCTGGCAAGGCATTGTGTCCTTGATGATTCTGCTGGTAACCACCATGGCGTTGACACCTGTATTTGGTGTGGCGGGAGCGCTCAGCGCCATGATTCTGGTGGAACTGTGGGAGCTGGTTGTAAATTACGCTTACATGTTGCCGCGTGCAAGGCGTCAACAAGTGGTTTTGAAATAGCTATTTATGCTGATTAGCGTTTGCGTTTGCACTTTTCGCAGACCAGCGATGCTGCTGGACTTGCTCCACGCCATTGGACGACAGCAGCTATCCGACCTTCAAGCCAGTGTTGAGGTCGTGGTGGTGGATAACGATCAGGCGCACAGTGCGCTACCTGTTTTGAGTGCCTGGCTTGGCACACCGGGTCTTACGCTGGTCTTCATGCATGAACCAGCACCCAACATCTCCGTGGCGCGCAACGCCGCAATACACAAAGCGTCCGGCGACTGGATCGCATTTATTGACGACGATGAAACACCCGACACAGACTGGCTGTCGAAGCTCATTGAAGCCCAACGCCGCTTCCAGGCCGATGCGGTGTTTGGCCCTGTCATTCCCCGGTATGGTGAACGCACGCCGAAATGGATTCGGGAAGGTGCGTACTTTGACAGACGACGGTTCGGGACGGGAACCCAGATTGATGAAGCGGACGCTCGCACGGGAAATGTGTTGATCAGCGCAGATCAGCTAAGGTCTATTGAAGGCCCTTTCGAAAAATCCTTTGGTCGAACCGGCGGAGAAGACAGTGTGCTTTTCCGTGACTTACTGGCGAAGGGTTGTCGCTTTGTATGGTGCGATGAAGCTGTCGTGTCTGAAGATGTTCCAAAGGATCGGGCCAATGCCCGTTGGCTGCTCCGCCGTTCTTTTCGGGTCGGGCAAACCTGGATTCGCGCAGAACTCTACCGCCTAACCCCAGGCGCGCAGATAGGACGTGGTCTTGTGTTGAGACTGCGCGCCTGTTTGCAACTCGCAGCAGGCTTGGCACTGGCGCTTGCCTGGATACCGGTGTCACGGACCAAATCATTCCACTGGATTCGAATCGCAGCCATGCAGGCGGGAAAGATCACCGGGATGAGCTGTTTTCAGTACCGTGAATATGGAGTTTGAAATGCGCGTTGAGCGGGCTGCTGGGCGAACGCCTTGGGAGCATTACGTGGCAGACGGGCTGCTTTTTTCTGCGGTCATTTTTGCATTATTGCCCTCTGGTTTTTCCTGGACAGACTTTGAGGACAGTTCGACTTTTGTATCGGGCTCCATTGGCTACCAGTTACAGTGGGGTAGCGTTTTCGCCGTCTCCGCCTGGCTCGTGATGCGTCGTCCCGATACCTTCGTTCGCAGCCTCAAATCGGTCAATCCTTTTTTACTGGCGATCTTGGTCTACTGCCTTATTGGCCTGGCATGGTCACCCTATGCAGTGGTGACCCTCAAGAAAACAATTCAAGTTGTCGGACTGATCCTGTTCGGCATCGCCATTCAACAGGGTGGCAAACCGTGGACTCATTCTGTCAAGGTCATCTTGGCAGCCCTTACAGCCATTGAAATTGCATCGGCGTTTGTCGCAATTTTCATCCCCTCTTTTGGAATCGATGCCTATTTTGGTTATGCATGGAGAGGTGTGGTCTCTGGAAAGAACACCTTGGGTGCCATCGGTGCCTTGAGTTTGTTGCTCTGGCTCTCATTGGGTCACCTGGCCAACATCAGAAAATCGGCGTGGTGGGCCGGCATCGGCGTCAGCTTTTTAACCGTGGTGATGTCAACGAGTTCGACCAGCCTCGTTATAGCGGTTGTAGGTGCCTTTAT
Source organism: Rhodoferax sp. (assembly GCA_044339205.1). Lineage (GTDB taxonomy): Bacteria > Pseudomonadota > Gammaproteobacteria > Burkholderiales > Burkholderiaceae_C > Rhodoferax. The sequence continues at coordinate 2,346 of JBIIVW010000077.1, forward strand.
TTTTTTGTTATTGCGTCGGCAACATATTGGATCGCCGATGTGGTTGCAAAGACTGCTTGTCATAGTGGCTTTGGCGCTGTTACTCACCACGCACTTGTTCTTTATTTTTGAAGGACGTCTCCCTGAGCCCAGCGAGTGGCTTGGGCCGTTTGCGAGTTTGTTTGGAAAAAGCGCCGACTTGACCGGGCGGGCAGATATCTGGGCACCCCTCTTGATTGAATTTGAAAAGCATTGGGTACTTGGCATTGGTTACGGTGCCTTTTGGTTGGGCCCGGGTAGCCCGTCACAACCGGTTTTAGACACCTTGCAATGGATCCCTCTGCAGGCCCACAATGGCTACCTGGACATACTCAACGAATTGGGCGCCATTGGCGGTATTTTTTTCTTGGGGTTTCTGGCAGTGGATGCCCATCGCCTGTCAAGGTTGGTTCGAATTGACCGGAACGCAGCTGCTTTTTTTTCAGCCATTCTTGGGACTCTGCTGATCTCCAACATCTCGGAGAGCTCCTTGTTTCGAGGTGTTTCCTTTAACTTCCTTCTGTTGATTTTGTCCAGCGTTCGTGTCGGCACCCTGCTGGATAACGAGTAGCTCACCATGGCCAACCACCATCTTTTGCTTTTGACGCTGGCTATCGCGCCATTTTTTACACCTGTCGGTGCACACGCCAACGTAGAGCTGGTTTTACAGATGGAGTCGTCGTTGCGATACGACTCGAACCCACTTCGGTTCACACACAACGCAGATTTACAGCGCGTTGGGGTCGACAAGAAGAGCGATTCTGTGCTGGCCAATGATGTCAGGTGGTCCCTGGTCTACCCCCTGGGCTTGCCCGGCACCCGGCTGGTATTTGCCGGGCAAGTGGGCCATCGCAACTTCAATGAAATGACCTGGTTGAACCATTCGGAGTATGCCTACCGAACCGGACTTGAATGGCAGTGGGGTCAGCTCTGGCGAGGCGAGGTATTTCACGCCGAAAGTCAGAAACTGTTCGATTATTTAGATGGCTCCTTGACAACGCGCGATCTGGTACACCGGGCTACAGACAGATTCGAAATAGCTTTGCGCATAACCCCTGATATCGAGATCCCCCTCGCTTTGAAGAACGAACGGGTGACCTACGATTCATTCGATAATTTTTTCAATGAGAATGTGGAGAGAAGCATAGATTTTGGCATTGCGCTTCGACAAGGGTCCGGATCCCGATTGCGGGTGGGTGTGCGCTCTGCTGATGCGACCTTCCCCAACCGAACACCGACTCAAACAGCCACGCTTGACAATTTTTTTCGCGACAACGAGATCTACCTCCAGACTGATTGGAAATACAGCGAAAAGACGCGATTCAGTGGGCGCGTGGCGTCGCTTCGACGGGAGTATGGCACCTTGCCCGCACTGGATTTTTCGGCCACAACCGTGGAATTTGCCGTCGACCATGACTACTCACCCAAAACAAAATTTGAAGTTTTGGTCTGGAATCGACCGACCGGCTCAACCAACCCAGCCCTACTTTACGCCATGACCGAAGGCGCGCAATTGGCGTTGCGCTGGCAGGCGACGGTCAAGACTCGCTTATCGTTGAAGCTGGCCAGAGAGTTGGAACGTTATCAGACCACGTCCGCTTGGTCTGGGCCGGCAAATCCCGTGTCGGGTCGGGTCCGTTTTGGCGCGGGCGCGGTTTACGCGTTCTCTCGCGATTTCAGTCTGTACATGGATGGATTCAGGGACGAATTGAATCGGGGTGGCCTGGGCCCTGGAATTACTCAAAACACGCTTCGAGCCGGATTGGAATACACCTTTGAGAACCAGCCCGGCTTGGCTGTGCGCTCCGGCCTGGGCGAACGCAGGCAGCTTCCATGAAATCAAGAGCCCTCCCATTGCAGCGTTGGATCAGCCAATATGCGTTTCGCGAAATCCTGCCTTTACGCCGGGGGACCGGCGTCATCAGTTTCAGTTTTGACGATGCACCGAAAAGCGCCTGCGCCGTCGGTCGGGAGCTCCTTGAACAGTACGATTGCCATGGCACCTGGTACATCGCGGGAGGGCTGACTGACCAATTGGAAATGGGGCGCCCCTGCCATTCGGCCAGAGACGTTCAGAGCCTGGCCAGCGCCGGTCACCACATTGGTTGCCACACGTTTTCTCACCGTCCTTGCGATCAATTGAGTTCGATCGATATGGCCAATGAGATCACGCGGAATGCGGCGTTCCTGGATGCGCTTGGCGTACCCTCCTCAGAGCTTCATTTTTCATTTCCACTCGGCGCCTTTGATCTTGCGTCAAAACAAATGGCAGCCCAGCGGTTCGTGTCGACCCGGATGACCTCAGGCGGTGCCCATTTCGGCACAGCGGACCTCCATGCACTGCGCGCCGAAAAACTCTATCAACACCTGATGACGCCCGCCCGCTTGGCGTCGCTGGCACAAGAGGTCGCCAAGAAAAAAGGATGGCTGATCTTCTACACCCACGATGTCACCGAGACCCCCAGCGAATGGGGTTGTACACCCGAGCTTTTGAAATGTGCGATAGGTAGTGCGCTAGCGATGGGTTGCAAGGTGCTCCCCGTCAATCAAGCGATTCAGTATTGGGCTGACGGACCCTGAATCAGGGCAGTGCCGCAGGATTGCGGAAATATGGCTCGGACAATCGTTTGAACTGCCCACGGTCGGTATTGAGATTGGTTTGACTGGTGTGACCCGGACTAAACACAACGCCGACGCCGCCAGCGGCCACTAGTTCTGCGGTATGGGTCAGAAAATAGTCCAACTTGTTGTCACGAAAACTGCCCGGAGTGCCGCCGGCAGTCGTTGACGGCACGCCCATCGGGGTTTGCCACCAAATCAGCGGCAACTGGATATTTTCGAAATAGAGACGCGCCTTGGCGAAATGAGAAGTGAAGTTCGGCAAGGTAGCGTTGCTGGCGTCCCAGGTGTAAGCAAGCCCATTGGCTCGATCACACCCCGCACCATCCGCCGTGTACTTGGCTTCAAAACATCCGGAATCCCGGTCTGCGGTCTGCATTACCGCAAAATCAGCCCGGCCGGCGCCAACCAGTTTCATGTAGTTTGCCTCTGTCAATGCAAGGTCTGGAAACGTGGACGGCGGAAACCCGACATAGGCGTTGGGGGCCAGGGAACGAGCCATGTTGACCAGGCAATAGCCCAACCCGATCATGTTGTTGGGTTGGTCTGCACAATCCGGGTTTTGTGTGTTGACATGCACAAAGTGGTTGACCGGGTTTGAAGCCTGGCGCTGCGCGTAACCCCAAAAATCGGGCTCGAAATTAACCAGCGCCGGCTTGGCGTAGGCCTTGAGCTCGCGGTACAAAATGCGGACGTTGTTCCAATATTGCCGCATGAACTCGGGATCGCTCAGGCCCGCAAGATTGCCATCGCCAAGTGCAGCCATCTGATACAGCGTGAACATGGGCACCGCACCCAACGCATCCGCGTTTTTGGAAACAACGCCCACATAGGCCCCTGCGGGGCTATTCCAGTTAATCCAGGAATTATTCCCAACGCCATTGATGTATTGGTCGTAGATATCAATTTTGAGTGCTTGCGATTGGACCGATGCTGTGTTGACGGTTCCCAGCCCGATCAGCAATTGCTTGGGCTTGCCCAAGGCCGCAGCCAGCGTAGCTGCTCGGCTTGCTGCCACTTGCGGGGTAGAAACGACCACGACCGGTTCTGCCAGTGCGACATTGACCAAGGCAGGCTCTTGCTGCGTGCAAGCTTGGAGGCACAGCGTCATCAGGACCATCTGGGCCACAGCGAGTCTTGTCAGGTTGGGCATGGAATTTTTTCAATCTTTGGACGAATAGTCATTATCGCAATGTGATGAGGACTCCACTGTGTTAGGAAATGCCTGAAATTTTTCATTCTGTAACACATCAAGTCTAGAATCTCGTTTTATTGATCTACATCCCATGAGCCCATTCAGAATTCGGAAATCGGCATCGGACGCCGCCGTCATTGTGCAGACGATGGACTTTTTGGCTGTGATGGTGGGTGGGTGGGTGGCCTACCAAGTGCGTTTTTCGGTGCCTCCGGAGATGGCAGATCTGCAAGATGGTGAGCAGCTTCTGCTGTTCGTTATTGCCGGTTTCTCGACCTTGGTTCTGGGCAAGATCGAACGCCGATGGACAAGCGCCTCTTTGACTGCGATGGTCGGGCGAGTGGCGGTGGGGTGGTTCGCAGTATGGACCCTACTGATCGTCTTGCTGGCACTCACCAAGAGCGCGGAATCTTTCTCCAGAATTTGGCTGGTGACCTGGCTTGTCTTGTCCGTGGCCACCCTCGCGCTAGGGCGTATTTTTTCGTTTCTGGTGATGGTGCGCATGCACCGCTCGGGGCACTGGCTCAAAAGCGTGGTGCTGTACGGCGAGGCTGACGCCGTCAAAGCCGTGCAAGACCGAATAAAGCAAGAGTCATGGAGTGGCTACACCCTCGTGAAGTCCGTCTTGCCAGAAGAGGAAATGGAGATGGAAACGATTGATGCCACACTCAAACCTGATGAAATCTGGATCAGTCTGAGCATGGCAACTCGGGCGCAGTTGGACAGTGTCATGCACTCCCTGCGTCACTCCGTGGCCAATATCCGCTTGTTGCCCGATGTGACCATGTACCAAATTTTGAACAACGGCATAAGCATCAACGCAGGCATCCCCATGGTGGATGTCTCGGTTTCTCCGATGTTTGGGAGCCGAAAGGTGGTTAAGGCGATGCTGGACTACACCGTGGCCGGCGTCTTGCTTGTGATTTTAAGCCCATTAATGTTGGCTATTGCGGTGGCGGTCAAATTGACGTCGAGGGGCCCTGTATTCTTCAAACAAAAAAGACTCGGATGGAATGACAATGAAATCTTGATCTATAAATTCAGATCGATGGCAGTTCACGGGGAGTCCGAAGATCGCGTCACTCAAGCCCAGCGAGATGATCCCAGGGTGACGCCCTTGGGCCGCTTTTTGCGAAAGTCGAGTTTGGATGAATTACCGCAATTCATTAATGTGCTGCAGGGCAGGATGTCGGTTGTAGGGCCTCGCCCACACGCACTGAAGCACAACATTGAATACATGCAACTCATCCCGCGCTATGCCTTGCGCCACAAGGTCAAGCCGGGCATCACAGGCTGGGCACAAATCTGCGGTTACCGCGGCGAAACCGACACCCTCGAAAAAATGGAGGGGCGTATCAAACACGATATTTATTATCTTGAACACTGGTCTCTCTGGATGGATCTCAACATCATTTTGATGACGCCTTTGGCAACGATTCAAAACAAAAACGTTTATTGAAACCTATTCTTTGGGCGCAGTCATCCATTGACGCAATTGTCCGATTTTTGAGTTCGACTTTATGGCCGCTTTCATGCCTTGGGCTGCCATGATGGTTTGCCCCAGCAAGGCTGGTCGGGACACAGCCCCCTGCCCCAATGGGACAACAGCCGTTTTAAATCGCATTTTGTAAGTCGCTGTACCGCGTCCGAGATCAATAAGGGATAGTCCCGCGTCCCAACCCGTCTCGGCAATTTTTTTGAGCAAAATTAGTCCGGGCTGGTAATAAGAATAAGCCGGCTCAAACACAGGAAACCAGGAGTGCAGGGTGCTGCCCGCGCGAAGACCGTAATGCACCGCGATCAACTTGTCACCCGCATGAAGCGTGCTCATCGACGCACCGAAATCAAGTCCCCCGGTCTCAAGAGCGCTGAACATGAGTTGACGAATCCAGGACACGGAAAAAGGGTCTCCTGCGGCGCCTACAGTCTTGGCACGTTGCTCGGACTTCAAGCGCATCAGCTCTTCAAGCACGTGCTGATTTTTTTCATGCATCTCAAATCGAACCGGCCCGAGATCCCGTTCGAGTCGCTTGAGCGATGCACGTAACGTGACCAAAATACCGGGCGACCGGGTGTTTTGGGCCACACCCAGGCGCTTCACGTAAGCCTCCCATCCACCCGCCAGCTCGAGCACGGGAGAAACGCTTTGAAGATGAACGAAGGGGGCAAAAACAGCCTGCGTCAGCGGCAGGTGATTGAAGCCAAAGTAAGTGCCTTTGCATGCTTTAAGCAGTGCAGATGCCTGCACGTCAAGCGAGGGGAGCGCAATCAAGCCATGGTAATCATTGAGACCGCCGCCCACATTTTTCAACCGCCCAAAGCTGGCTTGTTGGTGCGGGAAAAATCCAGCAATGATGCCTTCAGACTCTATAACCGCAACCCGCACCGCTTGCCCGCTACCCGCCACCAAACGCGTGAACCCGGGCGAATAATAAGGACTGCGCAACGACACATCGCTGCTTTGAATTTGTTTCCAGCGCTCAATCAGTCCAGCATCGAGTTCACTGGCTGATATGAGCGAGATTTTCATGCACGGGTATCTCGCCGGCCAATGGCGTCGTATTCAAACCCCTGCGCTTTAACCACCGCAGGGGAGAAGAGATTGCGCCCATCAATCACCACCGCCGACTTCATCAGCGCGCGAAGCTGATCCCAGTCAGGAGTTCGAAACTCTCGCCATTCCGTGACGATGATGACCGCATCTACACCAGCGACGGCCTCATAGGCATTGGAGACAATTTCCAGTCCCGAGCGGTCACCCAGAATGCGCCGGGCCTCCCTGTCTGCCACCGGGTCATAGGCCCGCACCCGCCCGCCACGGGCCAGGATGTTTTCAATCAAGGTCAGGCTGGGGGCTTCCCGCATGTCGTCGGTATTGGGCTTGAAGGCGAGTCCCCAGACCGCAAAGGTCTTGCCCTTCAGGTCCGGACCGAAGCGGGCTACCAACTTGTCGGCAAGGACATTTTTTTGTCGCTCATTGACCTTCTCCACCGCCATGAGCAGTGTGAGCGGGCTGTCGTTGTCCTGCGCCGTCTTGGCCAGCGCTTTCACGTCTTTGGGGAAACAGGAGCCCCCGTAGCCACACCCTGCATACAAAAAGCTAAAGCCGATTCGGGGGTCAGAGCCAATGCCCTTGCGCACTGATTCGATGTCCGCATCAAGACGTTCGGCCAACAGCGCCAACTCGTTCATGAAACTGATGCGTGTCGCCAACATGGCATTGGCTGCGTACTTGGTCAGCTCGGCGCTGCGGATGTCCATGGACAGCAGCCGGTCGTGATTGCGCAGAAACGGCTCGTATAAGGCCCGCATCACTCCCAGCGCGGGCTCGCTGTCGGTGCCCACCACAATGCGATCGGGGCGCATGAAGTCAGCCACAGCCGCGCCTTCTTTCAGGAACTCAGGATTCGACACCACCGAGAAACTGGGGGTTGCACCGCGCAGCGCGAGCTCGTCGTCAATCGCTTGACGCACTTTGTCCCCGGTACCCACAGGAACCGTACTCTTGTTCACCACGACCGTGTAGGCGCTGGGCATGTAGCGGCCAATATCGCGGGCTGCCGCCAGCACGTGGGTCAGGTCAGCCGAACCGTCCTCGTCCGGCGGCGTTCCCACAGCAATGAACTGCACCGCGCCATGTTCCAAAGCTTCGCGCGAGTTCGTGGTGAACTTCAGTCGGCCCGCGGCCACATTGCGCCGAACGATGTCGTCCAATCCGGGCTCATGGATGGGGATGCCACCGGCGTTGAGCAGCTCCACCTTGCACAAGTCCAGATCCAGACAAACCACAAAATTCCCCATTTCAGACAGACAGGCTCCCGTGACCAAGCCCACATAACCCGTGCCTACCACCGTGATCTTCATTGAAATTGACCTCTAAATGATGTTGGCAGCATTATTAGTGGCTTCTGTGACCAAAATGGAGCGCCTGGGTGGCCAACCGTAAAATCTGTGGTTTTCCTCATCGCCCTTGACCATGCCCAACCCGCCGCACCGAACTGTGACTCTGTTTGGCCTACGCCTCAGCGCCGTCACATTCAAGGAGGCCGTCACTTTATTGTGTGAGCAAGTGCCCCACCGGCCAGCCCGGGTTGTGGTGACGCCCAATGTGGACCACGTCCTGTCCCTGACCGATGACCCGGCCCTGATGGCTATTTACAACACGGCTGATTTCGAGTTCGCTGACGGTATGCCGGTGGTCTGGGCCAGCAGACTGTTGGGTCAAGCATTGCCTGAACGGGTGACCGGTGCTGATTTATTTGTCGCACTGTGCCAACACGCAGCGGTCCAAAACTGGCGAGTCAGTGTGGTTGGCGGACTGCCCGGCCAGGAGCCCATGCTGGTGCAGCGGTTTGGGCAAGTTTTCCCCGGCTTGCAAGTGGCAATCAAGTGCCCCGAAATGGGCTTTGACTACCGCTCCGCCGAGGCCGCCGAAGTGGTGCGTTGGGCCAACGCATCCAAGGCAGACTTGATTTTTGTTTGCTTGGGATTTCCCCGCCAGAGTCTGTGGTCCATCACCAACCGTGAAACGCTCGATACGGGTTTGGTGCTTTGCGTGGGCGCAGCGATGGAGTTTGCGTTGGGCTTTAAAAGACGCGCACCCAACTGGATGCAGGCTTGCGGTTTGGAATGGCTTTGGCGAGTGGGGTCAGAACCCACAAAGCTTTGGAGACGCTACCTGATGCGCGGTCCTCGCTTTGGAACGCTGATTCTGCGGGAATACCTAAAGCGGATCGGATTTACAAAGGCCTGAGCAGGAGTCGCCAACAACGGGTAACCGCACGGCCCTAGGTGCGCGCAGTCAGTGCCAGTCCGGCCATCTGCACGGCACCCTCAAAACTGCGGGCGCCGCCAATGAAGAGGTTCAAATGGCAAAACACGCTGTCGGCCACCCCACTCACGGCGGCGAGTTCCGCATCCCGCAAGCCGGCCCAGCGCTCCGGCAGGTCCATGCGGGCCGTGAACGAACCCGCCTCGACGGGCACGGTCTTGATCTGATACTGGTCTCCCTCTGAATCGGGATAGATCACAAACATCACCTCAGGCATCTCATGCACCACCACGTGGGTCCAGGGCATGCCGCCCTCATTGAGGTGCAGCACCCGGCCCTCCAGCAGGCGTGGCGCGCTACGCACGGTCTCCATGGCGCAGAGTTGCGCGTTCTTTTTGCTGATGGCGTGGTCCAAAAACTTGCGCGTGATGGCAATGGCCTCGCGGAAGCGTGTTTCCAGCAGCCGCGCCCGGCCGTCGTGATCAAGCCCTTTTTCTTCCAGCCAATGCGTATTGAGTTGCGCAATGAGGCTTGAGAGGCCAAAAATTCCGGGGGACACATCAGCCTGCCCTGTGTCCACCAAGTCCAAATACTGCACCAGCGAATAGTCGATGGAGCGCACGATCTCGGCCACAGCGGGCTCGTCCAGGGTCTGACACTGGGCGCTGGCCCAAGCGTTGACATACGCGTGGCCAAAGGCACTCCACACCAGGCCCGCGCTGGCATAGCCCACGCCCGGCACGATGGCGCCGTCCAGGTCACGGGCGGGGCGCGCACCTTCAAAGCCGCGCTGGTGGTGGTCGAAGCGACCGGTGGCAGCGTCCCACGTGCCGCCCACGTCCACCACGTAGTCGGCAGCCTCAATCAGAGCTTGTTTGCGGGTACGGATCAGGGTGTGCGATGGGAAAACGCCCATCAGGACGCCCACGCCAAAAACGTCGTCGGCATGGAAGGTGCCACTGTGCGTGGCGATAGTGGTCAGGGTTTTGGTCATGGGGGGATTCTAGGGAACTGCCCCGGAGTCAGGATTTGGCCTGCGTTTGACCAGGCTTTATTTATAGCAGCCAAGGCAATAAACACGCCGGCTAGCGCCTGATTTGACTCAAATCAGAGCCCGCAACCCCGCAAAATCAGGCCCACCACATGCTCGGTGGCCGTGGCGTGGTCCTGCGCACTCAACTCGGTGCGATCCAGCACGGCGCACACCTGCACGTCAAAGTCAGCATAGGTTTGCGTAGCCGCCCAGATGGTGAAGAACAAATGCACCGGGTTCACCGGGGCCATGCGGCCCGCACTGACCCAGCCCTGGATGACGGCGGCCTTGGTGCTCACCAGGTCACGCAGTTCGGTGGCCAGCAGGGTCTTGACGACCGGGGCGCCGTGCAGCAGCTCGTTGGCAAACACCTTGGACGCATGCGGGCGCAGCCGGGACAGCGCCATCTTGGCGCGGATGTAAGCCTCAATGGCCTGGCGGGGGTCAGCGTCCGGGGTGATGACGCCAGAAGGTGACAGCCAGTCTTTCAGGGTACGCGCCAGCACGGTGCGGTACAGCTCCTGTTTGGCGCCAAAGTAGTAGTGCAGGTTGGCCTTGGGCAGGCCGGCGGCCTCGGCAATGGCGGCCATGGTGGCGCCGCCAAAGCCGGCACCCGCGAACACACGCTCGGCGGCGGCCAGAATCAGGGCTTCGTTGGCCTGGCGGATCTGGCCCTTGGACGCGTCATCCTCAGGGTCAGAAGCGCGGGTTGTTTTGAGGGGCGTCATGGTCCGGGAAGTTGAAAACTGATGAAACACCACGGGCCCCGAGTGGCGTTGCGGCGCGCTTGTCATCCCGGACCCACGGCCCGGGTTGACACCTGCTTATTTGCCAGCGGCTTCCCACACAGCGTGGGTGTAGGCGGCTTTGCCCGGGTCTTTCTTGATCACCGGTGAACTGCCTGCAGCCAGCAACACCTTTACGGTGCGCTCATAGGCAGCGGGCTCCAGATAGCCCATCTTGGGCGTGCTGGCGGTGGTGATGAGTTTGGCGACGTTCTCCATCTGGCGCTTTTGCACCTTCTCGGTGGCGCTGCCCGACATGTCGGCAGCCACCACGATCTTGGCGGCACCGGCAGGGTCTTTCACGGCGTCATTCCAGCCCCGGAATGTGGCCTTGAGGAACTTGCCCATACGCGCCACAAAGGCGGGGTCCTTGAGTTTGGACTCCAGCACATACAGGCCGTCTTCCAGCGAAGCCACGCCTTCTTTTTCATAGAAGAAGGTGACCAGGTCGCTCTCTTTGACGCCCGCATCGACCACCTGCCAGTACTCGTTGTAGATCATGGTGGAAATGCAAGCGGCCTGGTTTTGCAGCAGCGGGTCGACGTTGAAGCCCTGCTTCAAAATCTTGATGTCGCTGTCTTTGTAGCCCAGCTTGGCCATCCAGTTCAAAAACGGATATTCATTGCCGCCGTACCACACACCCAGGGTCTTGCCCTTGAAGTCTTTCGGGCTGCTGACACCGCTGGCCTTTTTGCAGGTGAGCATCAGGCCGGACTGGTTGAAAACTTGGGCGATGTTGACCAGGGGCACACCGGCTTCGCGCGCGGCCAGGGCGTCGGGCATCCAGTTCACCACCACGTCGGCCTGGTTGCCGGCAATCACCTGCACGGGCGAGATGTCGGGGCCACCGGGTTTGATGGTCACGTCCAGCCCCGCCTCCTTGTAGTACCCCTTGGCTTGGGCCACGTAGTAACCAGCAAACTGCGCTTGCGGCAGCCACTTGAGCTGCACGGTGACTTTTTCCGCTGCATGGGCGCCGACGCTGGCGGCAACACCGCACACAGCCAGTACCGCAGCCATGAGGCTGCTGGTCATCTTGGGAGAACGAATCATGGAAAGCTCCTTGGGGTTGGGGGAAAGAAAAGGTAAACGCGGCCTCAGCCTTCTCGCACCGAGGGGTGCCAGAAGGCCGCTCGTCGCTCCAGTTGCACCAGCACGGCGTACATCACCGAGCCAGTCACGGCGGCCACCACAATGGCACTCCAGACCAGCGGCATGTTCATGCGGGAGGCCTCGGTGGAGATACGAAAGCCCAGGCCCGACGTGGGTGAACCAAAAAACTCGGCCACGATGCCGCCAATCAGCGCCAGCGTGGCATTGACCTTGAGCGCACCAAACATGAAGGGGAGTGCCGCCGGCAGGCGCAGAGCCAGCAACGTGCGGGTGTAGCCGGCAGCGTAGCTGTACATCAGCTCGCGCTCCAGCTTGCCCGAGGCCTTGAGCCCCGCCAAGGTGGAAATCAGCATGGGGAAAAACGTCATGAGCACCACCACCGCCGCCTTGGAGGGCCAGTCAAAGCCAAACCACATCACCGCAATGGGCGCCACCGCCACCAGCGGAATGGTGCTGGTCAGCGAGGCAATCGGCAACAAGCCGCGTTGCAAAAACGGCAAGCGGTCAATCGCCACGGCCACCACAAAGCCCAGACCCGAGCCCAGCGCCCAGCCAATCAACACCGCCTTGAGCACGGTTTGCACAAAGTCGCCCCACAGCGTGGGCGCGTGTCTGGCGATGGACTCCACAATCAAACCCGGTGGCGGCAGCAAAACGCGCGGCACCTCCAAAGCGACCACCA
>JBIIVW010000286.1:0-4313 GCA_044339205.1 Rhodoferax sp.
GGCCGTGGAGGTGAACGGTATCAAGGTGCTCGTGGCCCGGCTTGAAGGCGGCGACGCCCGCACGCTGCGCGACACCATGGACAAGCTCAAAGACAAGCTGAAAACTGCGGTCATCTTGCTCGCTGCGATCGACGGCGACAAGGTGCAATTGGCCGCCGGTGTGACGGCCGACAGCGTGGGCCGCGTCAAGGCGGGCGAGTTGGTCAACTTTGTGGCAGCGCAGGTGGGCGGCAAGGGCGGCGGCAAGGCCGACATGGCGATGGCGGGTGGCACCGATGCTGCCAAGCTGCCGGAGGCTTTGGCCAGCGTGATGCCTTGGGTGACGGCCAAGCTGCTGTAACTCGCTGCTTATTTGCTATTAAATTAAGAAGAAAAAGCCAAGTAATGCTCCGGCTAGCGGGCATTTTAGCGCTTACTTCCTTGTTTTTGCCCTCCGGAGTGCTCGCCTCCGGGATCCAGACCTTTGACGTGCCCAGCCTGGATGGCACGGTCATCCAGGCATTGGTTTTTCAGCCGGAGCAGGCTGCCCGCGGTACGGTGGTGGCCCTGCATGGTTGCGGTGGGCTGTTCGCCACCGCCGGCACTCGCAAGGGCCAACTCAACGCACGGCATCAGGGCATGGCAGATTTGCTGGTGGCCCAAGGCTACGCGGTGGTTTTTCCGGACAGTCTCGCCCCGCGCGGTGCGGCCCAACTGTGCACCCAAAAAATGGGTGAGCGCAACATCACCCAAACCGAGCGTCGGCGCGACACCTTGGTGACCCTGAACTGGGTGGCAGCCCAGCCCTGGGCAACGCCCTCAAAAATGGCCTTGCTGGGCTGGTCCCACGGGGGCAGCGCCGTGTTGTCTGCCACACAGCAGCAGCACCCGGAGGTGCTTGCGCAGTCGGTGCGGGCCGCTGTGGCGATTGCTTTTTACCCAGGCTGCAGCGCGGCGACCCGGGCCAGCTATCAGTCCAATGCGCCTTTGATCCTGATGCTCGGTGAAAAAGACGATTGGACAGCACCGGGGCCTTGCATCGCGCTGGGGCGGACGGTAGGCGCGGAGGTCAATGTGTTTGCTGACAGCTACCATGACTTTGACAATCCGGTAGGCGAGGTCAGGCTGCGCAAGGATGTACCCAACGGCGTCAATCCGGGGCAGGGTGTCCATGTCGGCCCCAACCCGGCTGCGCGCGAAAAAGCGTATGCGCGGGTGCTGGACGCCCTGCGCGTGGCTTTTGAGTCTCCCCGCGGACCAGGTTCCTTCTAGCGCCTGGCGGTGCAATCGACCCTGTCAGTCCGTGTGGGTGTGAAACTGGACGCGGTTGCCGCCCGCGTCTTTGGCTTGGTACATCGCCGTGTCGGCCCACTTCAGGATGTCGTTCTGGCTCTCTTCATGGTTCACAAACACCAGCACACCAATGCTGGCTGTGCAGTGATGCACAACAGTCGTCTCGGTCTGTTGATCGTTTTTGAACCTGAGCACAAAGGGCTCGTCCAGCGCTGCGCGGATTTTTTCGGCCACCAGGGCTGCATGCTCGGCAGACTGTGACGGGTCCGTGGAAAGCTCATTCAGAATGACCACAAACTCGTCGCCACCAAAGCGAGCCACCAAATCCACTGCGCGCACGCAGGCGCTGAGCCGGTGGGCTACCTCAATCAGCAACAAATCCCCCACGTAGTGACCGTGCGAGTCGTTGAGCGCCTTGAAGTTGTCCAGGTCCATGAACATCAAGGCGCTGTAGGACCCACTGCGCTTGCTGGCTGTCATCGATTGGGCCAAACGTTCATTCAGCAGGTGCCGGTTGGGCAGTTGGGTGAGCGTGTCGTGCAGGGCCACCTCAAGAATCTGCTTTTCGGCGTACTTGCGCTCGGTGATGTCACGGGCTGCAGCGAACACGCCTTTTAGCCGGCGGTTGCGGTCGTAAAAGGTGGTGGCGTTAAACGACACCACGGTCTGGTTACCGTTGCGGTTGCAGGCAGTAAGTTCGTAATTGGTGACCTTGGTCTTGATCAGCACCAGCTTGATGGCCGACTGAGCCTGCTCCGGGTCGGTGAAGTAGTTTTTGAAAGGCGCGCCAATCAGTTCGTCCCGCGTGCAGCCGGTCAGCCCCTCCATTTGTTTGTTGACATCGGTGATGATGCCGCCGGGGTCGGTGGTCATCAGCGCGTCGATGTTGGACTCAAACAGGGAGCGGGTGTAGTACTGGTTGTCACGCAGACGCTGCGAGAGCTGCAGTTGCTCCTCTTCGATTTGCTTTCGCGCGGTATTGTCCGTGCCGATCAGCAGGAAGCCGATGATCAGGTTGTTCGCATCACGCAAGGCGGTGACCGACACCACGGCGGGGAAGCGGCTGCCGTCCTTGCGGATATAGGTCAGCTCGTAAATGTCTTCAATGCCGTGCGAGGCCTTGTACACCAACGCCTCAAAACCGGGCGCAATCGGCGTCTCCAGTTCAATGCTGAGCTCCCGGGCGCGAGCGATAAGTTCACTTGAGTCGGAGATGTCGGCGGGTGTGCTCTTGTTGACCACATCCAACGCCGAATAGCCCAGCATGCGCTCGGCCCCCACGTTGAAAATCTGGATGACGCCCTGGGCATCGGTGGCAATGCTGGAGAAATTGGCGCTGTTGAAGATGGCGTCCTGCAGCGCTCCGGCGGTGATGAGCGCGTCTTGTTGCGCGGGCCTGGACGTGGGGGTGGTTGGTGCGGCTTTAGGGAGAGAGGCAGGTGGTGGTGCAGGGGCGTTCACGGCGGGGAATCCTCGTTGACAACCCATGAGGTCCGTTCATCGCCTTGACGTTTCGGCTCATGAATGTTTAGCTCCCGAGGGTAGCCAGCAAACCAGGTCCTATCGGTGCGTTGCCGAACATACGCGGTCCTGCCACCTCGCGCGCTTGTGGCTGGTTGCACTGGCTGCCTCCAGGCTGATGAGCAGCCGGCTCGATGGCAAGGACGGCTGAGCGGCTTGCTTGACCGACCCTGGGGACTGCTCAGTCCTTGAACACCGCCGGGCGCTTGGCGGCGTTGGCCGTCATGGCCTCTTGCAGGTCCTGGCTCATCAGCATGGCGGCGTTCCAGGTGGCAATATAGTTCAGCCCGTCGGCCACCGTGTGGTCGCGCGAGTAATTGATCATCTCCTTGGTGCCCCGAATCGACAGTGGGGACTTGGCTGCGATGCTGGCCGCGATCTCCTGTACGCCCGCATACAAGGCCTCACGGGTGTCAAACACGCGGTTCACCAGGTGAATATCGCGCGCCTCCTGGGCCTGCAGATGGCGCCCGGTGTAGGCCAGTTCGCGCGCCATGCCTTCGCCCACCAAGCGGGGCAGGCGCTGCAGCGTGCCCACATCGGCAGTCATGCCAATATCGATTTCCTTGATGCAGAAATAGGCGTCTGCCGAACAGTAGCGCATGTCGGCGCAGGTGATCAAGTCAATGCCCCCGCCGATGCAGGCACCATGCACAGCGGCCAGCACCGGCTTGCGACAGCGCTCCAGGCTGGTCAGCGTGTCCTGCATGTCCAGAATCATGCGGCGCAGACTTTCTCGCGTACGGCCGTCGCAGGCACCCTGGCCCTGGGGTGCCATGGCCATCATCATTTGCAGGTCAATGCCTGCCGTAAACAGGCGGCCCTCGGCTTGCAAAATCGCCACCCGGGCCTCGGGCGTCTCGTCCACCCATTGAAAGGCCTGGCGAATTTCCTGCCACATGGCGGCATTCATGGCGTTGGCCTTGTCCGGGCGGTTCAGGCGCACCGTGGCAATGTGGTTCTCAAGGGTGACGCTCAGGGTCTGGTAAGTCATGGGGTTCTCCGTGGTCCAGGTGTGATTATTTCTTTTGTGAGGCTTGGTACGCCGCCATGAAGGGCGCTACGCGCTTGCCCATTTCTTCGCCCAGCGCCTGCAAGCCGCTCAAGGGGCGCACCATGACCTCAAAGTCGACGATTTTCCCGTCGGCATCAAATTGAACCAGGTCGATGCCCTTGAGGTCTTTGCCGTTGACCTTGGCACTGAATTCCAGCACCACGCTCAAGCCGTCGGCGCTGACCAGTTCGCGGTGGTAGACAAAGTCTTCAAACACCTTCAATACCGTGCCCAAAATGAACTGCACCATCTGCGCGCCGGGGTAGGGCGAGTGCGCCATGGGCGAGCGAAACACAGCCTTGGGATGCAGAATGCTGCCCAACTCGCTCAGGTCGCCCTGCGCGGCCATGGCGTACCACTGCTTCAACGAGGCCGCCGCAGCGGGCGTCAAACCAGTGCTGCTGGCGGCAGGCACCACAGCACCCTTGGCTGGCGTGCCTTCCAGCGCCACGGCCAGTTCGGTGCC
>JBIIVW010000287.1:0-4307 GCA_044339205.1 Rhodoferax sp.
TCGGTTTAATGTTTGCACGATGTTGCTGATTCGCCCCGCACGGGAACAGGGCGGCACACCGTCGCAGACAACTTGAAATTACTTGGCGCGCGCTGCCATGATGGCTTCAGACACATTACGCGGAGCTTCCGAGTAATGTTTGAATTCCATCGTGTAAGTGGCACGACCTTGAGACATCGAACGTAATGTGGTCGAGTAACCGAACATTTCAGACAACGGCACTTCCGCTTTGATAGCCTTGCCGCCACCAACCATGTCTTCCATACCCTGCACCATACCGCGGCGTGAGGCCAGGTCGCCCATCACGTTACCGGCGTAGTCCTCAGGCGTCTCGACCTCAACAGCCATCATCGGCTCCAAAATTACGGGGCCGGCTTTGCGACAACCTTCTTTGAAACCAAAGATGGCAGCCATCTTGAAAGCCAACTCGTTGGAGTCAACGTCATGGTAGGAACCGAAGTGCAATGTCACCTTGACATCGACCACGGGATAGCCCGCCAACACACCTTGCGTCACAGCCTCGTTGATACCTTTTTCAACAGCAGGAATGTACTCGCGAGGCACCGTTCCGCCTTTGATCGCATCAACAAACTCAATGCCCTTACCTGGCTCATTGGGTTCAATTTTCAGGACCACGTGACCGTACTGACCCTTACCACCGGACTGACGCACAAACTTGCCTTCTGCGTCCTCCACGGTCTTGCGAATCGTTTCACGGTATGACACTTGTGGCTTTCCAACGTTGGCTTCAACGCCGAACTCGCGCTTCATGCGGTCCACAATAATTTCCAAATGCAACTCACCCATACCAGCGATCAGGGTCTGACCCGACTCTTCGTCTGTCTTCACGCGGAACGATGGATCTTCTTGCGCCAAACGCTGCAAGGCAATACCCATTTTCTCTTGGTCAACTTTGGTCTTGGGCTCAACAGCTTGTGTGATCACGGGCTCAGGGAAAATCATCCGCTCGAGCAAGATGATCGCACTTGGATCGCATAGAGTTTCGCCTGTAGTAACGTCTTTCAAGCCAATACAAGCAGCGATATCACCCGCAACAATTTCGCTCACTTCTTCGCGGTTGTTGGCGTGCATCTGAACGATACGACCAATGCGTTCTTTTTTTCCACGAATCGGATTAAAGACGGTGTCGCCCTTATTCAGAACGCCGGAATAAACGCGCACAAATGTCAACTGCCCCACAAACGGGTCGGTCATCAGTTTGAATGCCAAAGCCGAGAATTTCTCTGTGTCGCTGGCTTGACGAGTGATGGGGTTTTCATCCTCGTCCATACCCTTGACTGGTGGAATATCCACTGGTGAAGGCATGAATTCAATCACGGCATCCAGCATACGCTGTACGCCTTTGTTCTTAAAGGCGGAGCCACAGTACATGGGTTGAATTTCGCTGGCAATCGTACGGGTACGGATACCGAGCTTAATTTCGTCTTCAGTCAAGTCACCTTCTTCGAGGTACTTGTTCATGAATTCATCTGAGGCTTCAGCAGCAGCTTCGACCATCTTTTCGCGCCATTCTTTGGCCAACTCCACCAATTCAGCTGGAATTTCCTTGTAGTCGAACAACATGCCTTGCGAAGCTTCATCCCAGATGATGGCTTTCATTTTGATCAAATCAACCACGCCAGTGAAGTTTTCTTCAGCGCCGATTGGAATCACCATGGGCACAGGGCTGGCCTTCAAGCGCAATTTCATCTGGTCAACGACTTTGAAGAAGTTGGCACCAGTGCGGTCCATCTTGTTGACAAAGGCCAAACGCGGCACTTTGTACTTGTTGGCCTGACGCCAAACAGTTTCTGACTGTGGCTGAACACCACCCACGGCGCAGTAAACCATGCAAGCACCATCCAGCACGCGCATCGAACGCTCGACTTCAATCGTGAAGTCAACGTGTCCGGGCGTGTCAATGATGTTGATGCGGTGCTCAGGTAGGGACTTGTCCATACCCTTCCAGAAACAGGTCGTGGCAGCGGAGGTGATCGTGATGCCACGCTCTTGCTCCTGCTCCATCCAGTCCATAGTGGCCGCGCCATCATGCACCTCGCCAATCTTGTGGTTCACACCGGTATAAAAAAGCACGCGCTCGGTGGTCGTTGTCTTGCCAGCGTCAATGTGGGCTGAAATGCCGATATTGCGATAGCGCTCAATGGGGGTATGGCGAGCCATGATGGATCCTTGGTTGATCTATATCTTAAATTCGCTACCCGCAACAACGCGGCGCAACGAGTGACTTTCAAGAGGTCTGCAACCCACAAAGGCGCGCATAAAGCGCGCCTTCAGGCTGCAAAGACCAAATAAAAGCCTTGCAGTAACCGTCTTAGAAACGGAAGTGGGAGAAGGCCTTGTTGGCTTCAGCCATACGATGAACTTCATCACGCTTTTTCATGGCGCCGCCACGGCCTTCAGTGGCTTCCATCAGTTCGTTGGCCAAACGAAGGGCCATCGACTTCTCACCGCGCTTGCGAGCGGCTTCCTTGATCCAACGCATACTCAAAGCCAGGCGACGGACAGGACGCACTTCAACGGGCACCTGGTAGTTGGCACCACCAACCCGGCGGGACTTAACCTCAACCATTGGCTTGACATTGTTGATGGCCATCGTAAAGGCTTCAACAGGATCTTTGCCTGGGTTCTTCTTCTCGATCTGCTCCAGCGCGCCATAAATAATGCGCTCTGCGACCGCTTTTTTGCCGCCTTCCATGATCACGTTCATGAATTTGGACAACTCGACATTGCCGAACTTGGGATCCGGCAGGATTTCACGTTTAGGGACTTCGCGACGACGTGGCATTTTTTCACCTCTTTGCTTCAGTTGGCGTTTTTTCAAACACCGGGAGAGTTAATTGATAAGACTCTCACTTACTCGACCCGAATAGTGGGTCACTTCGTTCATCTACCGCGCCACGCAGCAAACAAACACCTTGATTTAACGAACCGACGGCTTATTTAGCCTTGGGACGCTTTGCACCGTACTTGGAGCGCGACTGCTTGCGATCTTTCACGCCTTGCAAGTCGAGCGAACCACGCACGATGTGGTAACGCACACCCGGCAAATCCTTGACACGACCACCACGCACGAGCACCACCGAGTGCTCCTGCAGGTTGTGGCCTTCACCGCCGATGTAAGAAATAACTTCAAACCCGTTGGTCAAGCGCACTTTGGCAACTTTACGCAGAGCCGAGTTAGGTTTCTTTGGCGTCGTAGTGTAAACACGGGTGCAAACACCGCGGCGCTGTGGAGAATTTTGCATCGCAGGGCTTTTGGACTTGATCGTTTCGACCTCGCGCCCCTGACGTACTAGCTGATTGATGGTTGGCACTTAAGCCTCCTAATGAAGAAACGTCCCTAAACGTTTGAAAACAACGAAAACGTGAATCCCCTCGGAAATTCCGAAAAGCCTTCTACTATATCAGGTCACTGCCATGGCTGCAAGCTTCTCTCGACCCACCGAGTCGAGTGGCCACCAACACGGCAAGCTTTGGGTAATGCACGCTGACCCCTATTTAATCCAAAGCCGCAAGGCGTCCCAAGTCCGCCCCAACAAACCAGCCTCTTCGACGGCCTCCAGTGCGACCAAGGGCACCTCAACCAGCAACTGGTCTCCAGACTTGACTTTGAGGGTTCCTACTTGTTGACCTTTGGCAATCGGGGCTACCAAGGGATCAGGCCGCACGACCTCGGTCTTGAGTTTGGCGCCATCGCCAGCCGGAACCGTGACCACAATGGCCAGCGGGCGACCGAGCTTGGCTGTGGCACTGCGCCCTTTCCAGATGGCGGGGGATACCACCGCCTGATTACCCTCAAACAACTTAACCGACTCAAAGGCGGTGTAACCCCAATTCAACAGCTTTTGGGACTCGTTGGCGCGGGCATTTTCGTTGGCAGCGCCAAGAACAATTGAAATCAAACGACGACTGCCGGTGGCTTGCGGAGTACCGGCGGTCGCCCCTGGTGTGCCCAGGCTGGCAAAGTCACGCTTGGCTGTGGCAATCAGGCAATACCCCGCAGCAGCGGTATGCCCGGTTTTCAATCCATCCACAGAAGGGTCACGAAACAGCAATAAATTGCGATTGCTGTCGTTGGCAGCCGGCGTGCCCTGATACCGGTATTTTTTGATCGCATAGTACGGCACATAGTCAGGGAAATCCTGCATCAACCGGGTGGACAAAATACTGAGATCGCGCGCTGTGGTGGTGTGCCCCGCTTCGGTCAGGCCTTCCGGATTTTTGTAGCTGGTGGACTTCATGCCCAGCGCCTTGGCCTGATCATTCATCAACTGCACAAAACGCTC
>JBIIVW010000288.1:0-4290 GCA_044339205.1 Rhodoferax sp.
TGGCGAGCGGACTGGCAGCCACTGTGCTGCGATCGCGCAACATCCCCAACACGCCACCCGAAGAACACTGAGCACCCGTCGGTGCCCCCTTCTCTTACCCAACGCAACAGGACGACTGCCATGTACACCACCCTGATCTCCGCCGCGCAACTCCAGGCCCTCATCCATGACAAACAAGCCGTGATGGTGTTTGACTGCAGCTGTGAGCTGATGCAGCCGGGCGCGGGCGACGCGCAGTACGTCCAAGCCCACATCCCGGGCGCTGTGCGGGCCGACCTGGACCGGCATTTGAGCGCCGCCAAAGACGCGGGCGATGCGGCCTCCGGCGGGCGCCACCCACTGCCCTCACGCGAGACCTTTGCGGCCTGGCTGAGCAGCATCGGCTTTGACAACAGCATGCAGGCCGTGGTGTATGACCGCCAGGGTGCCAACTACTGCGGGCGACTGTGGTGGATGCTCAAATGGGCCGGCCATGAAGCGGTAGCAGTACTCGACGGGGGTTGGCAAGCTTGGCTCGCCAGCGGCGGGGCCAGCGCATCCGGAGTGCCAGAAGAGAAAAAAACGACTGTTTCAGCATCAAACTACCATCTAGCCGTCGCACTTATTAACTTGGTAGCTACTGAAACCATAGCAAGCGATTTGGAGCAGCCTGCGCTGACGTTGATCGATGCCCGCAGTGCCCCGCGCTACCGTGGCGAAGTGGAGCCGCTGGACCCCGTGGCAGGGCATATACCCGGCGCGCTGAACCGCCCCTTCGGCAACAACCTCGACACCCAAGGGTTCTTCAAACCCGCCGAAGAGTTGCGTGCCGAGTTTGAGACCCTGTTGAACGGGCGTGACCCTGCCACAGTGGTGCACCACTGCGGCAGCGGCGTGAGCGCCGTTCCCAACCTGCTGGCCATGGAGTTAGCCGGCCTGGGCCGCACTGCGCTGTATGCCGGCAGCTGGAGCGCGTGGTGCACCACACCCGGCCTGCCCTGCGCAAAGGGTTGAGGCGCTAAACCTCGGCGCTTAAAACGCCTCTTTCTCGGCCTCCAGATAAGCCAGGCTGGTGTACTTGCCGATGTTGCTGTCAAAGCCCAGCATGGTCTTGGCCCGGCTGGCCACACGCGGGTCTTTCAGCACCCGGGCTTTGGCCTCTGACTCGGGCAGGCCGTCTTTCACAGTCGCCAGACAGGGCTCCCAAATGCCGGCCAAAAACTGGCCATAGGTGTCCAGCAGGTATTTGCCACCCATGCCATGGCCTGGCACCCACAGCTGCTCCCCGGCAGCGGCGGCCAAAGCCTTGTAGTACTTGAAGGTACCGGGGTAGGAGCCATCGTCAATATTGGCTATGCGGTTGGCCATGGCAATGTCGCCCACTGCTGTCAACTTGTCCTGCACCACTTGCACGCACAAGTCAGAGGGCGTGTGGCAGGTACCATAGTGGTGCAGCTGCAGCATCACATCACCAAACTCAAATTGTTGACCGTGCGTGACCGTGTGATTGGGCGCCACCACCCGGGTGCCCAGCGTGGCCTGGTTGGTCCAGCGCTCCATCAGGCTGCGCCACAAATTGCCTTCAGCGCCCTGAATCTGGGCCCGGGTGAATTCGAGCGCGTAAATGGGCAAGTCTTTGCCATAGGCCTCGACAAACGCATGGTTGCCCAGCCAATGGTCACCATGGTAGTGGGAGTTAAACACCGCCACCACCGGCTTGGGCGTAACTTTGCGAATCATGCGAATGGCCATCTCGCCAATTTGCAGCGAGCTCCCCGAATCAATCACCACCACCCCGGCCTTGGTCACCACAAACAACACGTTGGACATCATGCCCTGGTTCTCGGGAGTCGGGAAACCGTCTTGCGCGTAGATCATCCAGACATGGGGCGACAACTGGCGCGCCGGAATGTCCGGCATGGGCGGTCCGCTGATGAAGTCACCCACCTGCTGGGCCAGCAAGCGCGTCTCGGGCCACGTCGCCAGGCCAGCGGCCAGCAAGCCCACGCCACCCGCCGCGCGCAGCAGGGACCGGCGCGAGGGCGCCAGCGGTGAGGAGGTGGGGAGAGTCAAACGGCGCATGGTCATCCTCGTCTATTCATAAGTCAGAGGCGAATTATGTTCCCCCGCGCAGCGCCTGCCAAGAACTTTGAGGTCTGTCGCATCCCGGCAATCTTCCAGGCGGCAGGACTCAGTGCGCGTGCGCCAAGCCGCTCACCCAGGTGACCAAGGCAATGCCGGCCGCCAGCCAGGCGATCTGGGCCGCAGTCTCCCGGGCGGAAAGTTGCTTTTGCAGCTGGGGAATCAGGTCGGCCAGCGCCACATACACAAAACTGCTGGAAGCCACCACCAAAAAATACGGCAAGTAATCTTGCAGGCGCTCCACCAGCCAATAGCCCAGGAGGCCACCGAGGGCGGTCACCGCGCCGGCCAGTGACACCTTGAGCAGCGCCACGTGCCGGGTCGAGGAGCCGGCACGCAACACCATCAAGTCACCCATGTGGTGCGGCACTTCGTGCGCCAGCACCGCAAGGGAGGCGATCACGCCCAGGCGCATGTCAGCCATGAAGGCCGAGGCGATCAACACCCCGTCACCAAAACAATGCACGCTGTCGCCGGTCAACACAGCCCAGGTTCCAGGCACAGCCACGCGCTTGTGCACATGGCCTTGCGCAGCACCACCGCCATGGTGGTCGTGCACCGCCTCAAGGGCATGATGGTGCTCGTGGCCGTGGTGCCACAGCTCGGCTTTATCCAGCAAAAAGAAAAAAATCAAACCGGCCAGCAGCGTCATGAATAAATCGTGGGCACTGGCCTGGCCTTCGAAGGCCTCGGGCAGAAGGTGCATAAAGGCGGTCGCCAGAAGCGCGCCCGCGGCCATGCTCAGCATGTGCTGGGTGTAGCGGGCCAGCACGCCAAAACTCAGCAACGCAGCCACCCAGACACTCCCGATGCCTGCAGCCAGCGTGCCCAGGATAATAGCCATCAAAACCATAGCAACTAACGCTTTCTATTTAGGGGCTAGAGCCTCTTTTTATACATACTTTCCAAGCCACGGCGCCCGGGGCAGGCCAGTGACGGGGCCTCGATCTTAGCAACCGGGTCAAACGCTCCGTGTTCTGCCCGTCTCTGGGGCTGATGGCAACCCGTGCCAACGTCCAATTTGTTTACCGGCGAAAATCTAGCTTGGGCCTTGTGCCCTGTTTGCAAGACGGCAAGCGCCCTCAAGGCCGCTTGACTCCACCAGACCCCACCTACTGACACACAGATTCGACTGAAACGCATGAGTATTGGCCACTACATCAAGGAAATCGGACGCGGCAAAGACGGCGCGCGCGCCCTGTCGCGAGACCAAGCGGCCGATCTGTTCGGGCAAGTGCTTGACGGCACCATCACCGACCTGGAAATTGGCGCCTTTTGCCTGGCCATGCGCATCAAGGGGGAAACGCCTGCGGAGATGGCCGGGTTCCTGGATGCCACCCACCAACGCCTGCAGTTGATTCCCGCCAGTGACCGCCCGACCGTGGTGATTCCCAGCTACAACGGTGCCCGCAAACTGCCGGTGCTCACCCCCTTGCTGGCGCTGCTGCTGGCCCGCGAAGGCCTGCCGGTCCTAATCCACGGCACAGCCACCGAGTCCAGCCGCGTATTTACATCCAAAGTTCTTCTGGCCCTTGACTTACCTGCCCAAACATCCATTAAAACCATAGCAAATGGCGAAGTCATGTTTGCCCCAACCGACTTGTTGTGCCCCGGACTGCAGCGCCTGCTGGATGTGCGGCGTGTGGTCAACCTGCGCAACTCGGCCCACAGTCTGGTCAAGCTCATGAACCCCTGCGCGGGCAAAAGCCTGCTGGTCAGCAGCTACACGCACCCCGAGTACGCACTTTCGATGGCCGCCACCCTGGAGCTGATGGGCACCCATGCCCTGCTGCTGCGCGGCACCGAGGGAGAAGCGGTGGCCGACCCCCGCCGCGTGCCGCGCATGCAAGGCTTCATCGCAGGCCGGCCCGTTGAGTTGCAGGAAGCTCAGACAGGCTCACTGACCGCCCTGCCCGAATTGCCCAAAGAGATCGATGAACACAGCACGGCCAACTACATCCGGCGCGTTCTGGCCGGAGACAGCCCCGTGCCGGCGCCGATTGCACAGCAGGTGGTCCACATCTTGCATCTGGTGGAGCAAGTATGAAAAACAAAATCAATAACTCCAAAATCCAGGACCCGCATAGCCCCTACGGCATAGGTCAGTGCACACTGGTGGGCGCCGGCCCCGGCGACCCTGAATTGCTGACAATCAAGGCCCTGAAGGCC
>JBIIVW010000078.1:0-14476 GCA_044339205.1 Rhodoferax sp.
GACGATGACCAGAGCATTTATGCCTTCAGGGGCGCGCGCGTGGGCAACATGGCGGATTTTGTTCGCGAGTTCAAGGTGCGCCACCAGATCAAGCTGGAAGAAAACTACCGCAGCGGCAGCAACATTCTGGACTCGGCCAATGAGCTGATCAGCCACAACAGCAAGCGCTTGGGAAAAAACCTGCGTACCTCCCAGGGCCCTGGCGAGCCCGTGCGGGTGTTTGAGGCCACCAGCGACTTTGCCGAGGCGCAGTGGATGGTGGACGAGATGCGCGAACTCGTGGGGGCCGCTGCGCCGGGCCGCCCCAAGCAAGGCCGCGCCCCCTCGGGGGGCAGCGATGCACACGAAGTGGCAAGCGTGGGGGCCTTTTTTCAGCGCAAGGAAATTGCCGTGTTGTACCGCTCCAATGCGCAAAGCCGGGTGATCGAGACAGCGCTCTTCAATGCCGGTATGCCCTACAAGGTGTACGGCGGCCTGCGCTTTTTTGAGCGGGCCGAGATCAAGAACGCACTGGCCTATCTGCGCTTGCTAGGCAACCCGCGTGACGACACCAGTTTTTTGCGGGCTGTCAATTTTCCGCCGCGCGGCATTGGCATGCGCAGTCTGGAGCAGTTGCAGGACGTGGCGCGTGCCACAGGCTGTGCCCTGAGCGATGCCGTGAGTGGGCTCGGTGGCAAGGCCGGCACCAATATTGGCGCGTTTTTGGCGGGGATTGACGTGCTGCGTGAACGCACCGAGGGAATGACGCTGCGCGAAATTGTGGAGCAAACGCTGCTTCACAGTGGCCTGATTGACCACTACCGGGCTGACCGAGAAGGCGCCGACCGGGTGGAGAATCTGGAGGAGCTGGTGAATGCGGCCGAGAGTTTTGTGTCACTCGAGAACTTTGGGCGCGACTCGGTGGCGCCGCAAAACGACCAAGGCCAGGCCTTGACCCAATCCCCGGCGTCCCAAGGCCTGGACTTCAGCCAGCCCATCCTCGACGAGCCCGCACCTGACGCCGAAACCGGTGAAACCTTGTCGCCCCTGGCGGCGTTTTTGTCGCATGCGGCCTTGGAGGCGGGCGACAATCAGGCGCAGGCCGGGCAGGATGCCATTCAGCTGATGACGGTGCACTCCAGCAAGGGCCTGGAGTTTGACTGCGTGTTCATTACCGGCATCGAAGAAGGCTTGTTCCCCCATGAGAACTCCATGAGTGACCGTGACGGGCTGGAGGAAGAACGTCGCCTGATGTACGTGGCCATCACCCGCGCTCGCAAGCGCCTGTACCTGAGCCACTCGCAAACCCGCATGCTGCATGGGCAGACCCGCTACAACCTCAAGAGCCGGTTTTTTGAGGAGTTGCCGGAGTCGGCACTGAAGTGGATCACACCCAAGAGCACCGGGTTGGGTGCAGGGTCTGCTACTAATTATGATGGTAGTAGGCAATATAACTCGCCGGCTAGAGGCAGTTTTGGTACTAATTTCGATAAATATGCCGCTGCACCGGTGCCTGAGCAAAAAGCGCCGGCTGCGCACGGCCTGCGGGCCGGTATGCGGGTCTTTCACGCCAAGTTTGGCGAGGGCACAGTGCAGACCCTGGAAGGCGTGGGCGACGATGCGCGTGCGCAAATCAACTTTCCCCGCCATGGAGTGAAGTGGCTAGCCTTGAGCGTGGCTAAGCTGACCCCTGTGCCCTGACCAGCATGCAACCCGGCTGGCAGAACGATGCAGCGAGACCATAGCGTTCGCTTGAGGTTTCTCAACTGAACACCGCCCCTGGGGTCTGAAGATGGCCTGCCACGCTGTTCTTCAAGGAAATTGCAATGGCCGCTGCCCGTTACATTCGCTGGTTCAGGGAACTCTCATTGACCGACCTGCCGCTGGTGGGTGGCAAAAATGCCTCCTTGGGCGAGATGTTCCAGGAGTTGACGCCTTTGGGTGTGCGGGTACCCGATGGTTTTGCGGTCACGGCGTCGGCTTACCGCGATGCGCTGGACGCAGCCAATGCCTGGCCCGAACTGCACCGCCTGCTGGATCCGCTCGATAAATCCGATGTGACCGCCTTGGCTCGCGCGGCGGCCCGGGCGCGTGACATTGTGTTTGCGGCACCCATGCCCGCTGCGGTGGAGCAGCAACTGCGGGAGGCGTGGCGGGCGCTGCAGGCTGTGAGCGGGCCCAATCTGAGTGTGGCCGTGCGCAGCTCGGCCACCGCCGAAGACTTGCCCAACGCGAGCTTTGCCGGGCAGCATGACACCTACCTGAACATTCAGGGCGAGGAAATGCTGATTGACGCGGTCAAGCGCTGTCAGGCGTCGCTGTTCACCGACCGGGCCATTTCTTACCGCACGGACCAAGGGTTCGACCACTTCAAGGTCTCGCTGTCGGTCGGCGTGATGCAAATGGTGCGCAGCGACCTGGCGTCCAGCGGGGTCATGTTCACGATCGACACCGAGTCGGGCCACCCGGACGTGGTGTTCATCACCGGCGCCTGGGGGCTGGGGGAAAACGTGGTGCAGGGCACGGTGGACCCCGATGAGTTCTATGTGCACAAGCCCACCTTTCGCCTGGGCTTTCGCAGTGTCTTGCGCAGAACGCTGGGAGAAAAACAGGTGCATATGGTCTACGCGCCCGGCAGCACGCGTGAACCGGTGGTCAACCGCCCCACGCCCCGCGCGGACCGGATGCGCTACTGCCTGAGCGATGCCGATGTGCTGGTGCTGGCGGATGCCGCCATCAAGATTGAAGACCATTACAGCCAGCGTGCGGGCGAGCGTCGACCGATGGACATTGAGTGGGCCAAAGACGGGCCCGAGGGTGAGATATTCATTGTGCAGGCGCGCCCGGAAACTGCTATCTCGCAACGCTCGGCACTGGTAATGGAAACCTACGAGCTGGATGGAGGTGGCACCGTGCGGGCGACTGGCCGGGCCGTGGGGGCCAAGGTGGCGCAGGGGCGGGTGCGTGTGGTGACCGATGGTCGCCATTTGCAGGCGTTTCAACCCGGCGAGGTGCTGGTGGCCGACACCACCACGCCGGACTGGGAGCCGGTTATGAAGACGGCAGCGGCCATCGTCACCAACCGGGGCGGGCGCACCTGCCACGCCGCGATTGTGGCGCGGGAGTTGGGCATCCCTGCCGTGGTGGGCGCGGAGAATGCCAGCACCGCATTGCGCGATGGCGAGTTGGTCACGGTCTCTTGTGCCGAAGGCGCGCTCGGCAAGGTGTATCGGGGGGCCGTGGCTTTTCGCAAGGTGGTGCATGACCTGACTGAGCTCAAGCGCCCCAAGACCGAGATCATGGTCAACCTCGGTAACCCGGAGCTGGCTTTTCAGGTGAGTCAGATGCCGTGTGATGGGGTGGGCCTGGCGCGCATGGAGTTCATCATCAATGAGCACATCAAGGTGCATCCGATGGCAGTGCTGCACCCCGAGCGCATCTCCGATGTGGCCTTGCGCGATCGCGTGCGCTCGCTTTCAAAGGGGTATCCGGATGGCGCAAGTTATTTCATCGAGCGGCTCGCAGAAGGGGTCGGCACGATTGCGGCAGCTTTTTATCCGCGCCCGGTGATCGTGCGTCTGTCGGATTTCAAGAGCAATGAATACGCCGCGCTGCTGGGCGGGCGCGATTTTGAGCCGACCGAGGAAAACCCGATGTTGGGGTTCAGGGGGGCCGCCCGCTACATTCACCCCGCCTATGCCGAAGCCTTTGCGCTGGAGTGCGCGGCCATGAAGCGCATCCGCGAGGTCATGGGGCTGACCAACCTCAAATTGATGGTCCCGTTTTGCCGCCGGTTGGAGGAGGCCCGACAGGTGTTGGCGGCGATGGCCTCGCACGGTCTTCAGCGCGGCGAGAACGGACTGGAGGTGTATGTGATGTGCGAGATTCCCAACAATGTGCTGTTGATTGACGAGTTTTCGGAGTTGTTTGACGGCTTTTCAATCGGGTCCAACGACCTGACCCAGCTCACGTTGGGCGTGGACCGCGACAGCGCTATCGTGGCTGATTCGTTTGATGAACAAGACCCCGGCATGCTCAAAATGCTCAAGCTCGCCGTCGAGGGAGCGCGGCGCAACCACCGGCACAGTGGCATTTGTGGTCAGGCACCCAGCGACCACATCGAGGTGGCGCGTTATCTGGTGGAGTTGGGCATTGACAGCATCAGCCTGACACCGGACAGGGTGTTACAAACGATGCAGGAGGTGGGCGAGATCGAGGTCGCGCTGGGGCGGCCTCTGAGGGCACAGGCAGCGCAGCGCGCCTAGCGGGTGGCGGGCTGTTGGACCTGCAACAGGCGGCTCACGTCCTTGTCATTGGGCAAGGCGTAGTTGTAGGCTCGCACAATGCGGCCGTCCTGAGTGCGAACAAACTTCAGGCTCACGTAGGTGTAAGTGGCGGCGGGCGAGTAGGTGCCCACCAACACCAAACTGGCGCTGTGGGTGCGGGCAATGTCCTTGACCTCACGGGACAGCATCAGTTCGCCGGTTTCTTCCTTGACGAACACATCGCCGCGCAGCTTCATTTCCTTGACGTTAAAGCCGGCGTTGGCCAGGTGCGTCGCGTATTGCTCCGACAGCGTGCGACCCAGTGGGGCGGACAGGCGCGTGTCATTCACATTCACAATGGTGGATACCAATACCGGTGTGTCACCGCTGGCCTCCAACTTGAATCCGTCAACCAGTTTGGCGATGGCAAGTTGGTTGAGGGCCACAAATTTGCTGATGGCTGCTCCTTCGTAAGTGGGCTCGATGCGTGTGCCGTTCGGGGCGGCGCAACCGGCCAGCAACACGGCGGCCAAGGCGGAGAGGAGCAGCGTGGTTTTCATGGGCCAACCACTTTCATGGTCTGGGCCGCATACTGGTTGCTGAAGGTCCGAAACAGCCCGGCATCCTCATCCTGCAGGTAATAGATGTCGGTCTTGCGTGCCAGGTAGCGTCCGCCCGTGGTCACTGTGGTGGTCAGAATCATTTCGGTGTGCGTCGGGCCACCGGAGTCCACGCTTGCCACATAGTCTGCGACGGCCGCCAGGCCCAGTCCGCCAGCCAACTGCACGTCAAGGTGCTGAGCATGCAGGCCGTACAAGGCATACAGGCCTGAGGTGATCATGGTAAATTTTCCGGGCACAAAATGGGGACGGGGGCTCTCATGACGCACCAGCTGAACCTGGTAGCTCACCTCCAAAGCGTTGTCTGGCGTTTGCTGTACAACCCGCCCGCTGTTGAACAGTTCTGTGATCAAAAACTCGCGAAAGGATTTGTCAAAGGTTGTGGCATTGGCCGGCAGCGATACATACAGGCCCGACGTGGTGCCAACCCGCGACAGCGTTTGCAGCGTTTGTGCCGCAACGTCTTTGGACAAGAGATTCCAGTGGCCCGCCGATCGCACCTTGGGCTGCACGGTGAGGGGGAAATTCTCTGACACCGGAATGGGCGATGTCGCGCAGCCAGCCATCACGGCGGCGGCGCATCCCAGTGTCAGTAGCTTCAAGGCTTTGGTGATCAAGGTCGCTCCGGTTTGCAAAGCGGAAGACGCCCTGTGGACGTCTCGAGTGGCGTTGATTATGAGCTGACATCTTTTTTTTTAAACAAGAAAAATCAGGTGTTTCTCAGCCCATTCAACTCGAAGTTGATGAAATCTGTTGTGGATTTGGCAATCGGCATCAGAACCTCCGCAGCGCTTTGCGCCGATCAGGGCGGGGGTGCGTCAACCTCTTCTTCGGGCGGCGCATCAAAGCTGTCCCGAAAGGTGAAATACAGCGAGGTAAAAAACATGGAGGCCATCAGCATCAGCACCGGAAAAAGCAGGTCACCCGCCAGGCCGGGGCTGCCCAGCAGGGAGGCGATCAGGCTGACCATCAACACCATGAGCACCAGCACGCCCATCCACATCAACCCAAAAACAATAAAGGCGCCAAAGTTGCGAAAACACGCCACGATGCTGAAAAACAGGCTCTTGACCGGGGGCAGGCCATGCCAGTGCACCAGCGCCGGGGCATGCCAGAACAGCAGCGACAGCGGGAGGTGCAGGCTGATGAACACCCACATGGCTGCCTGAAACTCGGACGCCACCATCATCTCGCGCGTAGGCGAGTTGCCGCCCAGGTAAACGCGTGCGAAGTCACCTCCATCCACCAGCCAGGAGGCGCCCATCGCCATCAAAAAACCCACCGCATACAAGGCGCCCAGCGTCAGCATGGCGCGCCCCTCTTGTTTGCCGGCGCGAAACGCCGCCACCAAAATAGCCGGCATCGGGAAGCGGCCCAGGGTCGCCTCGCGTGTGGCCGCCATCAGCCCCAATGTGGCGGCGGGCAGCAGGGTCATGGCCAGTACGAAGCCAATCATCGGCACGAGGCTGGCCACAGTCATGGTGGCCATGAACATGAAAAACAGGCCTGCCAGCGCCAATGGTTGCTTGAAGAAAGTCTGGATGCCCAGCTTGACCCATAGGGCCCCCGTGCGGGCCGGGACGATGTTCAGTCTCATGGGGTGTTCACCAGTTCAAAGGGCATGGGTCGGGTGGCGCGCTCCCGGAGCACGCGTTCAAAATGCCCCGGGTCATGGGCCTTGAGCATGCTGGCTTCACGCGGCAGGTAAAAGTCCCACAGGCGGGAAATCCAGAAGCGCAGGGCGCCGCCTCGCAGCATGGCGGGCAGCAAGGCTCGCTCGGCGGGCTCCAGCGGGCGCTCGGCGTTGTAGGCGGTCAGCAGGCTGCGGGTTCGCTCGGCGTCTTGCTTGCCCGTGTCCAGGTCGATGCACCAGTCGTTCAGGGTGACTGCGATGTCAAACAGCCAGGTGTCAACGCCTGCGAAATAAAAGTCGAAAAAGCCGGTCAACTCAGGTCGGTCGCCCAGGTTGTCGAACATCACGTTGTCGCGAAACAAATCAGCGTGAATCGGGCCGCGGGGCAGCGCTGCGT
The DNA here is from genome assembly GCA_044339205.1 of Rhodoferax sp. Classification (GTDB taxonomy): domain Bacteria; phylum Pseudomonadota; class Gammaproteobacteria; order Burkholderiales; family Burkholderiaceae_C; genus Rhodoferax. The sequence continues at coordinate 6,895 of JBIIVW010000078.1, forward strand.
AGGCCGATGACGCCGCCACATGGTTCTGGTAGGCCAGCTCGCCCTGAATCAGTGCGGCCTGGGTCGCGTTCAGGTAGGGCAGCACCACGGGCACGGTCTCGTTCCACCAGGGCAGGCCGCGCAAGTTGGGCTGCTGCAACGGGAAGTCCCGTCCTGCCAGGTGCATGCGGGCCAGGGTGCGACCCACCTCAAGGCAGTGCGTGGACGTGGGCTTGAGTTCGCTTTGGCCCCGCAATTTGTTCACCACGGCGGCCGGCTTGCCTTTTGCCTTGAACACCAGATCGCCCCGTGCATCTGCGGCGGGGTCGGGCACGGGGATGCCGCGCTGCGCCAGATGTTTCATCAGTCTCAGGTAAAAGGGGAGTTGTTCGATCGTCAGGCGTTCAAACAGGGTCAGCACGTACTCGTGGATTTGGCCTTCGAGTTCGGTGGTCACGAAATAGTTGGTGTTCTCGATGCCGCCCGAGCAGCCCTTCAAAGCTTTGAGGTCGCCCAGCTTGAGTTGCTGCAGGAGGGTGCTTGCCTCATCAACCGAGACTTCTGTGTAGACCGCCATAAATCAGAAACCCAGAATTTTCCAGCTTCGTGCGCCGGTCACGGGCTGCACGTCGTAGGCGGGCATGCCGCCCTTGGGTTGCACGGTGATGGTCTTGGTCTCGCCACCGACCTTGAGCTCGTCAATGCGGGCGCCGCCGTCTTCGATCTGAATGCGCTCAATGCGTCTTTCAACCGGGTTGGACGATGTGGAGGCTGCCGTGGCAGGCTGCCCGGACGAGGCTGTCGCCTGGGCCCACACCGCAGTGGAGCTGGACAGGACGAAGGTGAGTAAAAGAGTGAAACGCATCGCGCGATTGTAGAACCAAGGGTGACTTGGAGCCGCTGGCAAAATGGACAAATGAATGATGCTCAAACAACGCCCAAGACCCTGCTGCTGGTAGACGGTTCCAGCTACCTTTACCGGGCGTTTCACGCCATGCCCGACTTGCGTGCGGTCCCCGGCGACCCGACCAGCCCGCCCACCGGGGCCATTCGCGGCATGATCAACATGCTGCAAAGCCTGCGCAAAGAGGTGCCTGCCGACTATGCCGCCTGTGTTTTTGATGCCAAAGGCCCTACCTTTCGGGATGACTTGTACCCCGAGTACAAGGCCCACCGCTCCCCCATGCCCGACGACTTGCGCGCCCAGATCGAACCCATCCATGACGTGGTTCGCCTGATGGGCTGGAAAGTGCTGGATGTGCCTGGTGTGGAGGCCGATGATGTGATTGGCACGCTGGCGGTTATCGCTGCCTCTCAAGGCATTGAAGTCATTGTGAGCAGCGGCGACAAAGACCTGGCCCAGTTGGTCAACAGCCACATCACCATCATCGACACCATGAATGGCAAGCGCCGCGACCTGGCTGGCGTGGAGGCCGAGTTTGGCGTGCCGCCCCACCTGATGGTCGATTTCCAGACTCTGGTGGGCGATGTGATCGACAACGTGCCCGGCGTGCCCAAGGTCGGCCCCAAGACCGCCGCCAAGTGGCTGCAGCAATATGGCTCGCTGGACGCCGTGGTGGCCAATGCCGATGCCATCAAGGGCGTAGTGGGTGAGAACCTGAAAAAGTCCCTGGACTGGCTGCCCATGGGACGCCAACTGCTGACCATCAAGACCGACTGCGATCTGAATGGCTGGGTGCCTGATCTTCCTGCTATGGATTCAATAGCAACTGGGGTAATGGATGCGCGGGCTCTGGCTCTGTTTTATGAAAAATATGGGTTTAAAGGCCTGGCGCGGGCGATTCAGGCCGCATCGGGCGCCGACAAGGCGAGCCCGAGCGCCAGCCCGAAAGCGGCTAAAAACAGCAAGACCGAGCCGGGTTTGTTCGACGAACCGGACTTGTTCAGCGATTCCCAAGCCAAGGCGGGTTCCTTGGTCAGCACGCTTCTTTATGACACGGTGCTGACCTGGGAGGCCTTTGACGCCTGGTTCATCAAACTGCAAGCCGCCGACCTGGTGGCCCTGGACACAGAAACCACGTCACTGGATGAAATGCGGGCCGAGATCGTGGGCCTGTCGTTTAGCGTCACGCCGGGGGAGGCTGCCTACATCCCTTTGGCGCACACCTACCCGGACGCCCCGGCGCAACTTCCACGCGATGAGGTGCTGGCGCGGCTCAAGCCCTGGCTGGAGGATGGCAACCGCCAGAAACTGGGCCAGCACGTCAAATACGACCGCCATGTCTTTGCCAACCACGGCATCGAGGTGCAGGGTTACGCGCACGACACCATGCTGCAAAGCTATGTGCTCGAAGTCCATAAGCCCCACGGGCTGGCGAGCCTGGCTGAGCGGCATCTGGGGCGCAGCGGCATCAGTTTTGAGGATTTGTGTGGCAAGGGCGCCCATCAAATCTGTTTTGATCAGGTCGACATTGCCAAGGCGGCCCAGTATTCCTGTGAAGACTCCGACATGACGCTGGACGTGCACCAGGTATTGTGGCCACAGCTCCAGGCTGACGACAAGCTCAGGTTCATTTACGAGCTGGAAATCGCCAGCAGCGAGGCGCTGTACCGGATTGAGCGCAACGGCGTGCTGATTGACGCGCCCACGCTGGCAGCCCAAAGCCATCAGCTGGGTCAACGCATTCTGCAACTGGAGACCGAAGCGCAAGAGCTGGCCGGGCAGCCCTTTAATTTGAGTAGCCCCAAGCAAATTGGCGAGATATTTTTCACCAAGCTGGGCCTGCCCGTGGTCAAGAAGACCGCCACCGGCGCGCCCAGTACCGACGAAGAGGTGCTGGAAAAGCTGGCCGAGGACTACCCCCTGCCCGCCAAAATTCTGGAACACCGGGGTCTGGCCAAACTCAAGGGCACCTACACTGACAAGCTGGCTCAGCTGGCGCACCCGCGCACGGGCCGGGTGCACACCCACTACGCGCAGGCCGTGGCCGTGACCGGGCGCCTCAGTAGCAACGACCCCAACTTGCAGAATATTCCCATTCGCACCGCCGAGGGCCGGCGCGTGCGCGAGGCGTTTGTAGCGCCACCGGGTTGCGTGATTGCCAGTGCCGATTACAGCCAGATCGAGCTGCGCATCATGGCGCACATCAGTGGCGACGCCGCGCTGCTGCTGGCGTTTCATGACAACATGGACGTGCATCGGGCCACCGCGGCCGAGATCTTTGGCACCTCCACTGATCAGGTGAGCAATGAGCAGCGTCGTTATGCCAAGGTTATTAACTTTGGACTGATCTACGGCATGAGCGCCTACGGCCTGGCCCGGGCTCTGAGCATTGACAACACCGCCGCCAAAAATTACATCGAGCGCTACTTTGACCGTTACCCCGGCGTCAAGCTCTACATGGACCACACCAAGCAAATGGCTAAGGCCAACGGGTATGTGGAGACCGTATTCGGGCGGCGCTTGTACCTGCCGGAGATCAACTCACCGAACGGCCCGCGCCGCAGCGGCGCCGAGCGTGCGGCCATCAACGCCCCCATGCAGGGCACGGCTGCGGACCTCATCAAGCTCAGCATGGTCAAGGTGCAGCAGGTGCTCGATGACGAAAAGAAGGGCACCAAAATGATCATGCAGGTGCACGACGAACTGGTGTTTGAAGTGCCCTCGGGAGAAGAAAGCTGGGTTCGCCATGAAATTCCCCGCTTGATGGCGGGTGTGGCACAGCTCAAGGTGCCATTGCTGGCCGAGGTGGGTGTGGGACTGAACTGGGACAAGGCGCATTAGGCGATGAGCAACGACTCAATTTGCTATTAAATTAGAACGTACTCAGGCAATTCTTACGCCGGCTAGGGGCTGAATTGGCACTAAATACCAATTTTTAAGGCTCTTTCTGGTCATTGCGGGGCCACTACGCCTCATCCCAGTCTTTCCAGTCCACCTTGTGGGTGTCACGGTATTGATTCACTGCGTTGCCCACCGTCGGATGGAAAATGTCGTGGCCCAAGACCTGCAGCGTGCCGTAGTGGTGCAGGCTGCCTTTGACGGGGCCCTTGAGCCCGGCAAACCAGAGCTTGATGTCTTGCTGCGCCAGCGCCTGGTGCAGGCTGACAAGTGCATCAGCCGCCGTGATGTCCACGCCAGTAATGGCGTCTGCCACCACCACCACACAGCGCGTTGGTGTCGGCGCCTCGCTGACCGCGCGCAGCACCTGCGCCTGAAAAATTTCGCCATTAGCAAAAAACAGCTGCGCATCCCACCTGAAAAGCACCAGGCCTGGCACTTGCCGGCCCTCCGGGTGGCGGCTGATGTCGTGATAACCCTTGGTGCCGTTGACCCTCGCCAGCACCGCAAAATAGGGGTGCCAGACGTTCCACAGCAGCAGCAACATCGTCAGCGCCAGGGTGATGACGATCCCTTCAATCACACCGATCAGTGCCACCCCCAAAAAGCTGGTGAGGGATAGCGCAAATTCCACTTTGCGCAGCCGGTACAAATGGCGCATACCCGCTATATTGGCAAACGACAGGCAGGCCGCAATCACCACCGCGCCCAGTGCGGCACCCGGCAGGTCCTGCAACAAGTTCGGTGCAAAAAGCAACAGCATGGCAATGGCCAATGCGCCCACGACGCCTGTGAGTTGGGTCTTGGCGCCAGCCGATTCGGCCACCGGCGTGCGCGATGCGCTGCTGCTGACCGAAAAGCCCTGAAACAGCCCGGTTGCCATATTGGCCAAGCCCAGTGCGACCATTTCCTGGTTTTGATTGACCTGATACCCGCCGCGCTGTGCCAGCGACCGGGACAGCACGCTGGTGTCGGCAAATGACAGCAGCGAAATAATCACAGCGCCGGGCAGCAACTGCACTATGTCGGTCCAGGACACCCACGGCACTTGCCAGTTTGGCAAACCTTGCGGCAGGCGGCCCACCACCGAAAGATCGGCACTCTCACTCAGATTGAACACCTTTGATATCACCGTGGCCAGCACCACGGCCAGCAAGATACCTGGCCAGTGCGGCCGCCAGCGCGCCACTAACAAAATTAACGCCAGGCAGGAACCGCCTACTACCAAGGCCACGGGGTTGGTCTTGCCTGCCGCAAGGCCCTGCAGCAGCTGCGCGGCCTTGCTCAGCAAGCCGTCGGCCTCGACCGTAAAACCAAATAGCTTGGGCAACTGGCTAACGATGACCGTCAGCGCAATAGCGTTCAAAAAGCCGATGCGTATGGGCTTGGACAGCAAGTCGGCAACCAGACCCAGGCGCGCCAGGCCGATCAACAAAGAGCAAGCGCCCGAAAGCACAGCCAGTATGCCGGCCAGGGCAATGGCCCGTTCGACACTACCTGCAGCCAGCGGCAGAATCAGCACAGCAATCACGGCTGCCAGGGTGGAGTCGGGGCCCAATACCAAGATGCGGCTGGGGCCAAACAGGGCATACGCCAACAGCGGGACGATGGTGGCATAGAGGCCATAAATAGCTGGCAGCCCCGAGGCCTCGGCATACCCCATGCCCACCGGCACCAAAATCGCACTAAGCACCAAGCCGGCCGCCAGGTCGTGCCGGAACCACTCAGCTCGGTACTGGCGCAGGGTTTGTAGTCCTGGCATCCAGTTCATCAGAAGTGCCGTGATGTCTTGGGTGGTTTTCATGCTCGGCGATCCGGTTGATGTGGGGTTGACGGACAAGAACCAATCGACTTGTCCACGCAGGTCGTCGAATCACGACCTGAAGCACAAAAAGAAAAACCGCGCTATCAATTAGATAGCGCGGTTTACTTATATATCAATGGTGCCCGGGGCCGGACTCGAACCGGCACGCCTTGCGGCGGGGGATTTTGAGTCCCCTGAGTCTACCAATTTCACCACCCGGGCAGGCTGTAAAACAGAAACTGAATTATGGCACAGTGTGGGCTATGAAATACCCAACCATTGAAGATTCCATCGGAAAAACACCCTTGGTGAGGCTGCAACGTATCGGCGCCGCAGAGAATTCTGCGCGAGGCACCGTTATTTTGGGCAAGCTTGAGGGCAACAATCCGGCCGGCTCGGTCAAGGACCGCCCGGCGCTGTCCATGATCAAGCGGGCTGAGGAGCGGGGCGACATCAAGCCGGGAGACACCCTGATTGAGGCTACCTCGGGCAACACCGGCATTGCCCTGGCCATGGCAGCCGCCATCAAGGGCTACCGCATGATTTTGATCATGCCGGAGGACTTGTCCATTGAGCGGGCGCAGACCATGAAGGCGTTTGGCGCCGAGTTGATCCTGACGCCCAAAAGTGGCGGCATTGAATACTCGCGTGACCTGGCCGAACAAATGCAGCGGGATGGCAAGGGCCGTGTGCTGGACCAGTTCGCCAACGCCGACAACCCGCGCGTGCACTACGAGACCACCGGCCCTGAGATCTGGGCAGACACCAAAAAACGGATCACGCACTTTGTCAGCGCCATGGGCACGACCGGCACCATCACCGGCGTGTCCAAATTTTTGAAGGAAAAAAATCCTGAGGTGCGCATCGTGGGCGTTCAGCCCAACGAAGGCTCGCGCATCCCCGGTATCCGTAAGTGGCCGCAAGCGTATTTGCCAAAGATTTACAACCCCGCCAATGTGGACGAATTGGTCTATGTGAGCCAGGAGGCCGCCGAGGACATGTGCCGGCGGCTGGCGCGCGAGGAGGGCATCTTCGCCGGCATCTCGGCCGCTGGCGCTTGCTGGGCAGCGCAGCAGATTGCCATGCGCGAGACCAACGCCACCATCGTGTTCATAGTGTGTGACCGGGGCGACCGTTATTTGTCCACCGGCGTTTTCCCCGCCTGATTGAAAACCATGACCCATTCATTTAAATTTTGCCCCCACTGCGCCACGCCGCTGGAGTTCATTGCCCAACTTGAAGACGGGGGTGCCAAGGAGCGGCTGCGTTGTGTGGCCTGCGGTTTTACCCACTGGAACAACCCCACGCCCGTGCTGGCCGCCGTCATTGAGTACGAGGGCAAGATCTTGCTGGCGCAAAACGCAGCCTGGTCGGGCAAGATGTTTGCTCTGATCACCGGTTTCATGGAGGCCGGCGAGACGCCGCAAGGTGGCATTGAGAGGGAAATTGCCGAAGAAACGAGCCTGGAGACCACAGAGCTGAATCTGATTGGTGTCTATGACTTCCAGCGTATGAACCAGATCATCATTGCCTACCATGCGGTGTGCCATGGGGAGGTGAAGCTGTCGCCCGAACTGGTCGACTACAAGCTCTTTGCGTTTGACGAGGTGAAATGCTGGCCAGCGGGTACGGGCTATGCATTGGCCGACTGGTTGCGCTCACGCGGGCATGAGCCCCAGTTTGTGGAATTTCCCAAGCGCAGGTGATGCCCGGCTCTCTAAAATCACGCCAACTTCCAGGAACACTGATGCAAATTGACAAAGAAATCGACACCCGCGGGCTCAACTGCCCGTTGCCCATCCTCAAGGCCAAAAAGGCGCTAGCCGACATGCAAAGCGGCCAAACCCTGCGGGTGATTTCAACCGATGCAGGCTCGCTGCGCGACTTTCAGGCGTTTGCCAAACAAACCGGCAATGAGTTGGTGGAGCAGGAAACGGCGGGCGCCGACTTCATCCACGTCATGCGCCGCCGTTAATTCTTACCCCAAGCGCGTCAGC
>JBIIVW010000289.1:0-4277 GCA_044339205.1 Rhodoferax sp.
GGGTCCAGCAGCACCACCTCGGCGCCCTCGGGCACGCCGGCCAGCAGCGTGGCAAGGTCGTGCAGGTCGCTGTTGACGAAATAAACCGAGTTGAGTTGGTTGATGGCGAGTTGGCTGAGAACAGTGGCGTTAGAAGACATGCGAGCGCTCCGGCTGGTGGACATTGGAAGCTCGCGATGCTAGTGACGATGTCTCTGAAAATCACGCACGCACAATCACGCAAAAATTACGCTTTTTCACCGAAACTCACACAGTGGCATCGAGGTATCTGCGGGTGTAACGCTTTTAAAGGCAAAAAGGCGCCCCCACAGCCAATTTAAGGCCTAATCAGCCTCAAGCCGGCGTCTTGATTGCCTTACCAATACGTTTTTAATAGCAAGCGTGGTTGGCTTCAGACGCCCGGCAGCCAGACGTCACCGCCATGCTGAACGCCTGAAGCCCTTCAGGAGGCCGCCTGTTCTGGAGGCCTGTATTTGCAATGGCAACAAGCACCAGGGGAAACACATGACAGGCCTATTGAAGTTGCCAGGCGAATTGGCGGCAAACGCCGGGCCGCGTGGCGTGGCAGAGCGTCATCCTGAAGGCTTGTGCCGTGAAAGGAACTCCCGGCTGGATAGGCTGCTGGATTCTCGTGCCTACGAGAAACTGGCCACAGTGGGCCCACAAGTTGAATGTATTCTCAAGAAATTGCGCGGGGCGGGCGCACACGTCGAAATAGTAGGTTCACTGGCGCGAGGCGACTTCAAAATTCATTCTAATGTTGATTTTTTGATCTCGGACAAGGGATCTTTATCGGAGGTGGATGTATTCAACATCGCCTCAGACCACCTAAAAGATGCGCCCTTTGACCTTGTTTTTGCATAGAGACTCAAGCCCACAAATCTGGCACTGATGCGCAGCGACGCCCACCGGAGATAAGCATGCCGAGTCATCCGGTTTTTTTAATTGTTCGGGCAAAAATTGCAGAAGCAGCCCGTGCTCTTGCCCATAGGTAACGCTTCAAGCGCTAAAGACGTAGCCCGTGCCGCGGATGGACTGCAGCGGCAGGCTGCCCAGGCCGGCTTGCTCGGTGCGCTTGCGCAGGCGGCTGATGACGGCGTCGAGCCGGTGCGGGTCGTAGTCGTCAATATCTTGCCCGCAGGCGGCAATCAGTGCATCACGCCCCACCACTTGGCCGGAGGCCTCCACCATGACCTTGAGGAAGCGCCGCTCGGTGTCGCTCACGGCCAGCTCACTGCCCTGCGGGTTGCGCAAAGCCCAGTCTCCGGGGCTGAGTGTCCAGCGCAAGGCCGGTAGCGGCAGATGAGGCGCCGCCACACTGACCGTGACCGGCGCGGCAGGTGGCGGGGTGCTGTGCAGGCGGCGGTGCACTGCTTGCAGCGTAGCCGCCAGCTCACGCACATCAACGGGTTTGACGAGGTAGGCGTCGGCCCCCAGGTCAAGCCCGTGCAGGCGGTCTACCAGCGAGGCCCGCGCGGTCAAAAAAACCAGCCCCAGCGCCGGATTGCCGCGCAGGTGGCGGGCAATGGAGAAGCCGTCTTCCCCCGGCAGGCCCACATCAATCACCACCAGGTCGCAGGAGCCCACGGCCAGCGCGCGGTAGAGCGCGGGCGCGTCGCCAAAGCCGGTGACATACAGGCCCAGCGCGGTCAGCCCAAAGACGATTTCCTCGCGCAGATCGGCCGAGTCTTCAATCAGGAAAACGCGCAATTTATCGGGGGAGCCGAGGGTCATGTCAGTGGCCTGGTTTTAAGGTGGACCGAGTCTATCGCCGCAAGTCATAAAGGTCACGTACGTTGTTTGACATTTATTCACACTTTTTCACAATTTATTCAAGGACCAGTGCATCAAATAGTTATAACTGCCCACGTGATAATTGCGTTTTAACAACAGCGCGGCCAAACTTTCATGCTGAAAATTATATTGATGCTGTGCTTGTTGTGTTGTAGCGGGGCGGCCCAAGCGCTGCGACTCTTGCCCGACACAGGGTTACGAGAGCCCGCCAGTTTGGTTGGCAAGTTGGCCGTGCTGCGCGACGCAGATGGGCTTCTGGGCATTGACGACGTAGCAGCTCCCGGTGAGGCGGCCCGTTTTGAAGCACTGCACGACATTTTGAGTGTGGGCTACACGTCTGATGTCTATTGGCTGCGCTTTACCCTGCAACGCGAACCGGTGGCGCCTCAAAATTGGTTGCTTGAAGTGCGACCGCCCTACCTGAACCAATTGACGCTTTTTACCCCACGGGCTGACGGCGGGTTTGATGAGTCACGCTTGGGCGATCTGCAGGCCTACAGGGAGCGCCCCATTCAGCATCGTCATTTTTTATTTCCATTGACGCTGACCGATGCACAGCCGCAGACGCTTTACCTGCGCGTACAAACCAAAAGCACCATGCGGGTGAGCTTGATGATCTGGCAGTATCCCGGCGTGTTGGCGCAGGCCCAGTCGGAGGCAACTTTTTATGGGGCTTACTTCGGCATTCTTGCGCTGGCACTTGTGTCCAATTTGGTATTTTGGCTCTGGATGCGTGAACGCATTTACCTGGTCTATAGCGTTTATTTGATTGCCATGAGTGTGACAGCACTGGCCGCAGGGGGCTTTGCATCGCAATGGTTTCTCTACGATTGGCCCACCGTGGCCAGCCGCCTGGTGGGCGTTTCGGTATGTCTGGCCTACGTGGCGGCCACCTCGTTTTTCATCCAGGTGCTGGGGTTTCGTCAACACTTTGCCCGCTTGCGCGTGGTTATTAATGGGGTGTTGATTTTTTATGCGCTGTCTGCGGTGGCTGCATCAGCGGGGCTGTACAGCGTAGTTGCACCGTGGGTGATGCTGCTAGCGATCAGTTCCAACATCGGCATTGTGCTGGCGGGCAGTTGGTTATTGTGGCGCGGCCACCGTGAGTATCTTTTTTATATGCTGGCATTCGTTGCCAGTTTTGTTGCGGTTCCGCTCAGCGTGGCGGTCCTCATGGGGTGGATAACGCTCCCTGTTCCCACCGATTTTTTCATCATCTTTGGCTCCATCATCCATATTATGTTGATCGGGTTTACGGTGGTGGACCGACTTCGCCTGTCCGAGGAAAAAGTGCTTGCAGCGGTCAAGGAGACCGCGGACCTGGCCGCTGAGCGCGAGGCGTCCCGGCAGCAGCGCCAGTTTGTGGCCATGGTGTCGCATGAGTTCCGCACCCCGCTGGCGGTGATTGATGCCACGGCCCAGTCAGTAGAAATCGGCTCCTCCCAATCCACCAACCTGACTTACGAGTTCATTGCCCCTCGGCAGGAGAAGATTCGCCGTGCGGTGCGCAGGATGGTGTCGTTGCTGGATAATTTTTTAACCCACGAGCGGCTGGACTTCAAGGGCCCCCGAGGACAACCCGAACGAGTTGATCTGCGCGATCTGGTCAATGAGGCTGCCAACAACTGGTCCCACCTGTTGCCCGTGGCAGGCCAATTGCAGCTGGCGTTGGGTGATGAGGACGTACCGGTGTGCGTAGAGCGCGCCATGGTGGCTCTGGCGCTCTCCAATCTGATTGACAACGCCATCAAATACTCGCCCGCTGGCAGCCCCATTTCCCTGCGCGTGAAAAGGTCGGGGACAAACGGATGGATTGAGGTTGCGGACCAGGGGATCGGCGTAGCGACCAAAGAAATAGCCCTGATCTTTGACAAGTTCTACCGCAGCGGCAACGCCCAGCGCGTGCCAGGCGCCGGCCTGGGCCTGTACCTGGTGCGCACCATTGCCCACAGCCAGGGCGGTGAGGTCAGCGTTGAGAGTGGCACCGGCCAAGGCTCACGCTTTCGGCTGCGTTTGGCGCTGGTAAAGTGAGGGGCTGGCCTGACCAAGTCATGAAACATTCAACCCTCTAGCTGGCGAATTCATTGCTTAAGAAGCTACTTTTTAAATAGCAATTTAAGAGATCCTGGCTGCTGGCGTCGCCCAGCAACCCAAGTTACCTCTGCAACACCACCACCTTACCCTGAGCCCCTGCCGCCATGGTGCAAGCCACCGACAGAGTGGTTTTGGCCGCGTTCAGCGTGGCGATGCCGCTCAGGGTCTTGAGGGTGCCGGCACAGTTTTCAAACATCGTCAAGTCCAACACCGCCACCGGGCTTGCTTTGGGGGTCACGGTGCCGCTGTAAGTGCAGCCTGTGGCGCAGATACGGCGCGGTGCGGCTGGCGGCATCGTTGGCCAGCGCCGCCGGCGGCCCCGCCGCGACAATGGCGCCGCCCTCCTCGCCCGCTCCCGGACCGACGTCGATCACCCAGTCGCTGGCGGC
>JBIIVW010000005.1:0-44760 GCA_044339205.1 Rhodoferax sp.
AGGCCATGAGCCAGTTTTCTGGTCGGAATGAGAGGATTCGAACCTCCGACCCCTTCGTCCCGAACGAAGTGCGCTACCAAGCTGCGCCACATTCCGATGCTTTTTGCAGCTTGGTTTCAGAATTTCCGGCCAAGCAAGCCACCTGCCAATTCTATCAAACACGTCGTGTGGGGACCGGGGGGAAGTAGGCTTGCGGCCGCAGTAGCTCGATGCGCTTCCTGGGTGGCATATTGCCGGGCAATGTCCAGTGAGCCTGTCGTTGTGACGATCTGCACGACTTGATCCAGCATGGCGACGCCGCCTGTTTCGATGGCCTCACGGATAAGATTTTGCTGACTGACCGTGCCTCGCTCCATCGCAGCAATCAGCGGCAGAGTGATTTTTCCTTCCCGCAAATCATCTCCGAGGTTCTTCCCCATCACGCCAGCGTCACCGGTGTAATCCAGAACATCGTCTATGACCTGAAATGCAGTGCCTAGAGCTTGCCCGTAAGTTGCGCAGGCTTCTTCCAACTCTCTGTTGCAACCCGACAAGAGTGCTCCAACTCTGGCACTGGACTCAAACAACTTGGCCGTTTTGGAGCGGATCACACGGATATAACCCGCCTCATCAAGGCTGGCGTTGTGCATGTTCATCAACTGAAGCACTTCGCCTTCAGCAATCACATTCGTTGCATCAGCAAGAACCTCCATGACACGCATGTCTTGAGCATCAACCATCATTTGAAACGCGCGGGAGTAGAGGAAATCTCCAACCAACACGCTGGCCGGATTGCCAAAGGTTTCGTTGGCAGTCGCGTTGCCTCTGCGCAAGGCAGAGTCATCCACGACATCGTCGTGCAGCAAAGTGGCCGTGTGAATGAATTCCACGACTGCGGCCAGGTTGAACCGTTGCGCGCCACTAAAACCCAGGGCGCCGCTGGTTAAAAGCAGGAGCGCCGGACGCAATCGTTTGCCGCCGGCGGCGATGATGTAGCGTGAAACTTGACCAATGAGCGGCACCTCGGACTCCAGCCGACGTGCAATGACCAAGTCGACCTCGTGCATGTCCTGCGCGATAACGAACATGGAGGGGGTGGAGTTGGAAGGGTTGACTTGCAAGACAGGTACCAAATTGTGAATCCGGATTATAGAAAGCCCAAGCAGCTTGACTCGCACCCAGGGTAAGTCGGATTCTGGTTAAGCACTTCTCATGTTATAGTGTTGGGCTCTGTGAAAATTCGTTCCCAGAGCTAAATTGAAGAGGTCAACATGTACGCGGTCATAAAAACCGGCGGCAAGCAATATCGAGTTGCAGCCGGCGAAAAAATTAAAGTAGAACAGATTGCTGCGGACGTAGGCCAAGAGATTGTGTTCGATCAGGTTCTTGCAGTCGGCAACGGCGCGGAATTGAAGGTCGGGACTCCCTTGGTGTCCGGCGCAACCGTGAGTGTCACGGTTGTGGCTCACGGCAAGCACGACAAAGTCAGCATTTTTAAAATGCGTCGTCGTAAGCATTACCAAAAACGTCAAGGTCACCGTCAACAGTTCACTGAACTGCTGATTGGTGCGATTGCTGCTTAAGGGGCACGGGTCATGGCACAGAAAAAAGGCGGCGGCTCTACGCGAAATGGGCGCGATTCCAAGCCCAAAATGCTCGGTGTTAAGAAGTTCGGCGGCGAATTGGTCAGCTCTGGAGCAATCATTGTTCGCCAGCGTGGTACCAAGTTTCACCCCGGAAACAACGTTGGCATTGGTAAAGATCACACCTTGTTTGCACTGGTTGATGGCAACGTCTTGTTCGCTATCAAAGGCGCACTGAACAAGCACACAGTGAGTGTTGTTTCGGCCTAATCTGCCAGAAACTTTCAGTCAAGACCCTGCGCGTGCGCGGGGTTTTTCGTTTGTGAAGTCTGACGCCGCTTTTGGTTCAATGCGAGGTTAGACGCACCGGCACAGGCAGTGCTCTGTTACGGCATGGCGGAATAGCGACACAGCGCATTGAGTTAAAAATGGAAAGAAATCATGAAGTTCGTTGACGAAGCCTATATCGATATCTCGGCGGGAGACGGCGGGGCGGGGTGTGTCTCGTTTCGCCACGAGAAATACAAAGAGTTTGGTGGCCCCAACGGCGGAGACGGCGGTCGCGGCGGTCACGTGTTTGCTGTGGCAGATTCCAACCTCAATACCTTGGTGGACTACCGGTTCTCCCGGCGCCACGATGCCAAGCGCGGGGAGCACGGCATGGGCTCCGACATGTTTGGCGCCGCAGGTGCCGACATCACCCTGAAAATGCCGGTGGGAACGATCATTTCAGACGCCGAAACCGGAGAGGTCCTGTTTGAGTTGATCACGCCCGGTGAGGTGATCACGATCGCCAAAGGTGGCGACGGTGGCTTCGGAAACATGCGATTCAAAAGCGCCATCAACCGAGCGCCACGGCAAAAAACGCCGGGCTGGCCGGGCGAAAAGCGTGAACTCAAGCTCGAACTCAAGGTCTTGGCCGATGTGGGCCTGCTGGGCATGCCCAATGCAGGCAAGTCGACGCTCATTTCAGCCATTTCGAACGCTCGCCCGCGAATTGCGGATTACCCCTTTACGACGCTGCATCCCAATTTGGGTGTGGTTCGGGTCGGGCCAGAGCAGAGCTTTGTGGTCGCTGATCTGCCCGGGCTGATTGAGGGCGCCTCTGAAGGTGCCGGCTTGGGTCACCTGTTTTTGCGCCATTTACAGCGCACACGCCTGCTGCTGCACGTGGTCGACATGGCTCCGTTTGACGAAGGCGTCGACACGGTCGCCCAAGCCAAGGCGATTGTGAACGAGCTAAAAAAATATGATCCTGCTCTTTATGACAAGCCCCGCTGGCTCGTGCTCAACAAGCTGGACATGGTGCCCATGGAGGAGCGTGCTGCCTTGGTCAAGGATTTCGTGAAGCGATTGAAGTTCAAGGGGCCGGTTTTCGAGATTTCTGCGCTGACCCGCGAGGGATGCGAGTCCCTGATCAAGATTGTTTATCAGCATGTCAAGGCCCAGCAAACGGCCGAGCAAACACCTGAGGAGATCGATCCTCGTTTTGTTGTTGATCCCGAATGACCGCGGTAGCGAACAGCACTTTGCGTGATGCCAGGCGCATTGTGGTTAAGGTTGGCTCCAGTTTGGTGACCAACGACGGCCGTGGTCTGGATGAGGTCGCCATTGGTGAGTGGTGCCGTCAGATGTCGATTCTGGTGCGCAGCGGGCGTGAGGTGATCATGGTGTCGAGTGGCGCGATTGCCGAGGGCATGAAGCGATTGGGTTGGTCCAGCCGGCCGCACGAGATTCATGAGCTCCAGGCGGCTGCCGCTGTGGGGCAGATGGGGCTGGCACACATGTATGAAACCAAGTTGCGTGAAAACGGCTTGGGCAGCGCCCAAGTCTTGCTGACTCATGCGGACTTGGCGGATCGTGAACGCTACCTCAACGCCCGCTCCACGCTGCTGACCTTGCTGAAGCTGGGCGTTGTACCAGTCATCAATGAGAACGACACCGTGGTCAACGACGAAATCAAGTTTGGCGACAACGACACACTGGGTGCCTTGGTTGCTAATCTGGTGGAGGCGGACGCGCTGGTTATTTTGACCGACCAGAAGGGTTTGTTCACCGCAGACCCCCGCAAGGACTTGAATGCCAAGTTTGTCCATGAAGCCAAGGCGGGTGACCCGGCACTGGAAGCCATGGCAGGCGGAGCCGGATCGAGTCTGGGGCGCGGCGGCATGATCACCAAGATATTGGCAGCCAAACGCGCGGCCGGTTCGGGTGCATCTACCGTGATCGCCTGGGGCCGAGAAGCAGATGCGCTGGTGAGACTCGCTCAAGGTGAGCCCATCGGAACCCTGTTGGTCGCGCAAACCCAGAAGACTCAAGCGCGCAAGCAATGGATTGCCGATCACCTGCAAATGCGCGGCACGGTGACGGTGGATGACGGCGCCGTGGCCAAGTTGCGCGACGAAGGAAAAAGCCTGCTGCCCATCGGCATGGTCAGCGTGGAGGGTGACTTCTCACGTGGAGACGTCATCGCCATCCGCGATTGCTTGGGCATTGAGATGGCACGTGGCTTGGCTAACTATGCGAGCGCCGAGGCCCGACTGATTTGCCGTAAACAATCTAATGAATTCGAAAAGCTGTTGGGCTACGCAGCAGAGCCCGAGATGGTTCATCGGGACAATCTTGTCCTCACCCGCTGACAGCCTGCTGAGATGAGCTGCTTGT
This sequence comes from Rhodoferax sp., assembly GCA_044339205.1. Classification (GTDB taxonomy): domain Bacteria; phylum Pseudomonadota; class Gammaproteobacteria; order Burkholderiales; family Burkholderiaceae_C; genus Rhodoferax. Next base: position 4,227 of record JBIIVW010000005.1, read on the forward strand.
AGCCAACGTCTCGGGCGGCGCTCTGATCAGTAGTCAATCCTCGGGGTTTTCAACCTGGAAATAACACCTGCAGCTGATGATGAGGCGACAGATCGGCCTTCGCACACGCCCTGTCTGGCCAAAGCCAGAGCGTGTTTTGAGGGAAGGCTCCCGTTGAGGTCTTGCCATTGCGGATCTTGCACAGGGACCCATGGTCCGCTGGACGGAAAGCGGGCATAGGTTTTGACCTCTGCGCTGGCACATCGAATTCCCTCGTACATGGCGCTCATCGAACCTGATTCATTGACGGCCACCATCACATAACGAACTACCCCATCGGGGGTAATTGCCAACGTGCCGGGGTCAACGCCCAGTCGCACCGAGACAAAGCTGGGCATGTTGACCGGAATCAATCGGGCTTTGCTGAAAGCTGGTGGAGCCGGCACCTCTGATTCGCTCCATTGGGAATTCGTGCTGAAAAGTTGCGCAGACGCGCTGCTGGCGAGCAGTATCAATCCCAGCCATGCCAGTTTGTTACGCGTCATGTCGTTTTGCTGACGCATCAGATTCATAACTCTCCTGAGGCTGGGGCTCGAATGTGCCTCCCGGCGGCAGCTCGAAGCCCGAACCGGGCATCAGGTCGTAGGCCATCTCTTGGTCATGCGGGCGTGCGCTGTGCCGTAAAAAACGGTTTCTGTGTTCGTTGCGTGGCAGGTAGCGGGCCAGTTCTGTCAAGGCCATCTCATAAACGCCCCGCTTGAACTCGACCACAGAGTCGAGCGGCACCCAGTAGTCATGCCAACGCCAAGCGTCAAATTCGGGATGATCAGTGGCACGAAGATTCAAATCCCAATCGTGACCTGTCAGTTGAAGCAAAAACCAGATCTGCTTCTGGCCCTTGTAGTGGCCGCGCGCATCGCGGCGGATGTATCTGTCCGGCACCTCGTAGCGCAACCAGTCTCGGGTGCGGGCCACAATGCGAACATGCTCCTGAAAGAGCCCCACTTCCTCGTGCAGTTCACGAATCATGGCCTGTTCGGGGGTTTCACCCCGATCAATGCCACCCTGCGGAAACTGCCACGAGTGCGTGCGAATTCGCTTGCCCCAAAACACCTGATTTTTCTGGTTGAGCAGGACGATGCCGACGTTGGGCCTAAAGCCGTCCCGGTCAAGCATAATCAAACCCCAATTTTTAAACTGTTTCCATTATGCACAGCAAGCGCTGTGCAGCAAGTGATGCAGCCCTCAGTTATTCCCGGATTCCCGCCATGAAAGCTTCCCAATTCTTTATTTCCACGCTCAAAGAAGCCCCGGCGGATGCCGAGGTGGTCAGCCACAAACTGATGACGCGTGCCGGCATGATCAAAAAGCTGGGTGCCGGCATCTACAGCCTCATGCCCATGGGCCTGCGCGTGGTGCGAAAAGTGGAGGCCATCGTCCGGGAAGAAATGAACCGGGCGGGTGCCATTGAGCTCACCATGCCTGTCGTCCAGCCCGCCGAGCTGTGGCAAGAGACGGACCGGTTTGCCAAGATGGGCCCCGAGTTGTTGCGCATCAAGGATCGCCATGACCGCGATTTTGTGATTCAGCCGACCAGTGAAGAGGTGGTGACCGACATTGCCCGCCAGGAAATCAAGAGCTACAAGCAGCTGCCCAAAAACTTTTACCAGATCCAGACCAAGTTCCGGGATGAGCGCCGGCCCCGGTTTGGCCTGATGCGGGGGCGCGAGTTCATCATGAAGGACGCCTATAGTTTCGATCGGGATCAGGCCTCGGCCAAAGCCAGTTACCAGGTCATGGCGCAGGCGTATCGTCGTATTTTTGACCGTTTTGGCTTGACGTACCGCGCAGTGGCCGCCGACAGCGGAGCCATAGGGGGTGATCTGAGCGAGGAATTCCAGGTAATCGCCGCTACCGGCGAAGACGCGATTGTGTATTGCCCAACCAGTGATTACGCGGCCAACATGGAGAAGGCCGAGGCACTCGCACCCGCCACGCCAAGACCCGCACCGGCTTGTGCATTAACCCAAACGCCCACGCCAGGCAAGAGCACTTGCGCTGACGTGGCAGTGATGCTCGATGTGCCCCTGCAAAACACCGTGAAATCGCTGGTGTTGGCGACCGATGAGCTCAACGACGTTGCGGAAATCGTGAAAACTAAAGTCTGGCTGCTGTTGCTCCGAGGTGACCATGACATGAATGAGGTCAAAGTGGGAAAGTTGCCTGGTTTGGCTGATTTCCGTTTTGCCACTGTGGAAGAAATTGATACTCACTTTGGCTGCAAGCCTGGTTACCTGGGCCCGATCGGCCTGAAAAAGCCACTCTCCATCGTGGTGGACCGCGACGTGGCGGTGATGTCGGACTGGATTTGCGGCGCCAACGAGCCTGACTTCCACATCACCGGTGTGAACTGGGTGCGTGATTTGCCCGAGCCCGATCTGGTGGCGGACATCCGCAACGTGGTGGCGGGTGATGCATCGCCCGACGGTTTGGGTACGCTGGCGATTGAGCGCGGGATTGAGGTGGGCCATGTGTTCTACCTCGGCACCAAATACAGCCAGGCCATGAACGCCACGTTTCTGGATGTCAACGGCAAACCCAGCTTCATGGAAATGGGCTGTTACGGCATCGGCATAACCCGCCTGCCAGCGGCGGCGATTGAACAAAACCATGACGAACGCGGCATCATCTGGCCGGATGCGCTGGCACCCTTCACGGTGGTGTTGTGCCCCATCAGCCCGGATCGTTTTCCTGCGGTCAAGGAGGCGGCCGACATGCTGTATGCCGAGTTGTTGGCATCCGGTGTGGACGTGATTCTGGATGACCGGGGCGAGCGGCCTGGCGCCATGTTTGCCGACTGGGAGCTGATTGGCGTGCCACACCGCGTGACGTTGGGTGACCGCGGGCTCAAAGAGGGCCAGGTGGAGTACCAGCATCGCCGGGACGCAGCCGCAACGTCGGTGCCGGTGGGTGAGGTCGCTGCTTTGATCCGCGCCCGACTGGCGGTTTGACCTCCTCGGTGGGCGCTGTGATTTCCAGGCGTACCGCCCTGGCGTCCGTGGCGTCGGGTTTGGGGTCAGGCCTGGGTTTGTGGTCGCTGGCAGGGCCTGCCCAAGCTGGTGGGCAACTGGAGGAGCCCTTGGTGGATTCGGTTCGCACGGCCCTGAGTTCTGCGATTGCGAATCACGCGCCGCCCGTGCCCGAGTTTGCCAACACCGAGTCGCGGCTGCACTACCTGCGGTGGTTGGGCAGCATGAGTGAGCGGCTGCGCAAGAAAAAGCCGGAATGGCAGGTGCGCCAAGAGTTTTTGCAGACGATCTGGTACGAGAGCCGGCGCGCCGGGCTGGACACTGCCATGGTGCTCGGCCTGGTGCAGGTGGAGAGCAACTTCAGGAAATTCGCAGTGTCCAGCGTGGGCGCGCGGGGCTATATGCAAATCATGCCGTTTTGGACCCGGGTGTTGGCCGATGGCGACGCGGGCAAGTTGTTTCACATGCAAACCAATTTGCGGTTTGGATGCGTCATCCTACGGCACTACCTGGATCGGGAGCGCGGAGATCTATTTCTGGCATTAGGCCGTTACAACGGCTCGCGGGGTCGCCCGCCTTATCCCAATGCGGTGTTCGCAGCGCAAAGATTGTGGGAAATGCCTCAACTGCCGTAGCGCGGTGTTGGGCGTTTCCCACGCCCGGTCAGGCTTGTGCGGCCAGCGCCTTTTGCAATTCGCCGTTTTCGTACATCTCCATCATGATGTCAGAGCCGCCAATGAACTCGCCCTTGACGTAGAGTTGCGGGATCGTAGGCCAGTTGCTGTAGTCCTTGATGCCTGTCCGAACAGCGTCATCTTCCAGTACGTTCACGGTCTTGAGGGTTTTGGCATCCACGCCGCAGGCTTTCAGAATCTGGATGGCACGGCCAGAAAAGCCGCACTGCGGGAAGCTGGCGTTGCCCTTCATGAAAAGCACGACCTCATTGGATTTCACCAGTTCGTCGATGCGTTGTTGTGTGTCGCTCATGTCAATCGTCCTTCAATGTAGAGTCCACAATTATTTCACTTTCTCCACTCAGGCGGCGCGGGTAACCCTGCTTCGGCAAGGGCTTGTGAGTTGATTGCTATGAAATTTAAAACTATACGCTTGTATAAGATGCCGGCTAGGGCTCGATTTAATCGAAATTAGCCGATTTTGGGCTAGGCTTGGCCCGAACAGCCTGGTCTGTCTGCCATCTGTGAAAATGGAGCTCACAAAAGTTCAATTCTCCAATTCAGGTCCATTCATGAAAATCGAAAAAAACACTGCTGTCACCTTGCGCTACAAGCTCACCGATCTGCAAGGCAAGTTGCTGGAGCAAAGCCAGGCGCCCATGGTGTATCTGCACGGGGGTTACGACAACACATTCCCCAAACTTGAAGCCGCGCTGGACGGGCAAGTGCCCGGCTTCCAGACCACGGTGGACCTACAGCCTGAAGATGCCTTTGGGTTGCGCGACGAGAGTCTGGTGCAGAGCATTCCCAAAAGCGAGTTTCCACCCGGGGTGAAGGTCGGCGGGCAATTGCAGAGCCAGGGCGCCGATGGGGAAGCCCAGATGTTCAACGTCATGAAAATCAAGGGCGACACGGTCATGCTGGACGGCAACCATCCGCTCGCCGGCAAGGCCTTGCGTTTGAGCGTCAGCGTGACCGATGTGCGGCTGGCCAGTGACGAAGAGATTGCCCACCGCCATGTGCACGGAGAGCACGGCCATCACCATTGATCAAGGCGCGTCGGACCGTTTGGAAGCCATCCAGGCAATGAGTGTCGAGCGCATGGCCTCTTCAACTGACATGTCGATCGGCTCAATCCAGGTGCGGGGCACGAACACGGTGTAGCCGCCAATCATGTAACCCATGGGCAGGTAGACCGCCACCTGGTCGATTTCAGCCAGGCCCTTGGGCAGGCCATACATGCTCTGGCGGGTGACCAGACCCACAATCGACATTTCGTTGCCCGGCATGCGCAGCACCACCACTTGTTGGTTGTGTTCCTGGTGGGGTGAGAAGAAGTCTGCAAAGTTCTTGAGCGACGAATAAATGCTCTTGACCACCGGCAGGTTGGTGAACGGAAACTCAACCCAGGACAGCAGCCGCGTGGTCACGGGTTGGGAGATCAGGAAACCCAGGCCAACGATAGCCCCCACACCCAGCACAATGCCCAGGCCAGGCAGGTAAAAGTCGCCAATGATCGGGCTGATCACACTCATGGCCAGCGAATCCATCCACGAGATGAACATATACAGCACATAAACCGTCAGGCCCAGGGGCAGGATCGTCATCAGGCCTCGAAAGAAATATTGGGACAGGCGTTTCATCTGGGGGGTGGAGAACATGGGTGGCGCTAGCAAAGAGGGCCCGAAGGCGGTGCGCCAGCATACCAGTGGCAGGGCCGCGCGATGATGCGCTGTTTCAGGGCTGGCCGCTGGTCAGCTTCGCGTGGCTGGTGTTCTACCTCCGCTGCAACGCTCAATGCCATTGAGGTCTTTGCGGGATTGCACATCCTCAAAGCAGGCGGCCTCCAGCAGTTCACGCACGGCGGCAGACTGGTCGTAGCCGTGTTCCAGCAGTAACCAGCCTCCCGGTTGCAGGTGGGTACGGGCTTGCGCAATGATCAGGTGCAGGTCATCAAGCCCGTCAGCACCACTGACCAGTGCTTGCAGCGGCTCATAGGCCAGGGCTGGCAAATGCTCGTCGTGCGCGGCAATGTAGGGCGGGTTAGAGGCAATGAGGTCAAACCGGAGCGTGGCGGGGGGCAGGGCGCCCAACCAGCTGCCCTGATGGAACTCAATGGCCAGCCCGAGGTGCTGCGCGTTGGCCTGGGCCACAGTGAGCGCATCAACGCTGTAGTCAGTCGCACTGACCTGTAGCGCGGGCCGACTGGCCTTGAGCGCCAGCGCAATGGCGCCGCTGCCGGTGCCCAGGTCCAGCGCGCGCAGAGGGCGCGCCGGGGCCAGCGGTGCTTTCGCAGATACCCCGTCCAGTACCTCCAGCGCCCAGTCGACCAAGGTTTCGGTGTCAGGTCTTGGCACCAGCACGCGGGCATCAATGTGCAAAGTCAGACCATAAAAGTCCTTGCGGCCACTTAGATAGGCCAGCGGTTCCCCTTGCAGACGTCTTTGGGCCAGGGCTTCCAGGCGCTCCAGCGTCGTTGCATCCACCGGGTCGGTGTCGTGCGCGAGCAGCCAGGCGCGCTGGTGATCCGGCTGCTTGAGGGCCTGCAGCAGCAACAACTGGGTATCCAGCCGCTCCAGCCCGCGCGCCTGCAGGGCAACCAGGGTACTGGCAATCGAGGGCTGGGGGGCAGGCGGCGTCAGGGCGTCATTCATTGCTATAAAAATAAGTGGTCTGACCGTCGAGATACGCCGGCTACGGGCTGATTTGTCAATAAATGGCTCAAACACCCGCTCCCACTTCCAGCGCGGCCAGTTGTTCTGCCGCCTCATAGGCTTGCAGGGCCTGGACCACGTCATCCAGGTCACCTTCCATGATGTAGAGCAGCTTGTAGAGTGTGAGGTTGATGCGGTGGTCGGTCAGGCGACCTTGGGGGAAGTTGTAGGTGCGAATGCGGTCACTGCGGTCGCCGGTGCCAATCAGGCCCTTGCGCTCGGCGGCGTCCTTGGCGGCACGTTCCGAGCGGTCTTTTTCATGGATGCGGGCGGTGAGCACCTTGAGTGCCTGCGCCTTGTTGCTGTGCTGGCTGCGGCCGTCCTGGCATTCGGCCACGATGCCGGTAGGCAGGTGGGTGATGCGCACCGCCGAGTCGGTCTTGTTGATGTGCTGGCCGCCGGCCCCGCTGGCGCGGTAGGTGTCGATGCGCAGGTCCGAGGGGTTGATCTGGATCGCCTCCTGCTCGTCCGGCTCGGCCAGCACCGCCACCGTGCAGGCGCTGGTGTGAATGCGCCCCTGGGTCTCGGTGGCGGGCACACGTTGCACGCGGTGGCCACCGGACTCGAACTTGAGGGTGCCATACACGCTGTCGCCCTCAATGCGGATCACCACCTCCTTGTAGCCGCCCAACTCGCTTGGGGATTCGCTCATCACCTCGGTCTTCCAGCCCTTGCGCTCGCAAAACCGGGTGTACATGCGCAGCAGGTCACCGGCAAACAGGGCCGATTCGTCGCCTCCGGTGCCAGCGCGGATTTCCATGAACGCGTTGCGGGCATCGTCCGGGTCTTTGGGCAGCAGCATGCGCTGCAATTCCCCGTCGAGCTGACTGATCTCGGCGGTGGCGTCTTCAATTTCTTCTTGGGCCATCTCGGCCAGGTCAGCGTCGGTGGCGGCACCTTTGAGCATCTCCTGGGCGCCGGCCAGGTCAGCCTCGCGCTGCAGGTAGCGCGACCAGCGGGTGGTCACGGCCGACACATCGGTGTGCTCCCGGGACAGCACGAGGAACTGCTTCATGTCTTTCATGATGTCTTCGCGCGAAAGCAAAAACTCCAGCTCCCCTAATCGGTCGGCGTAACGGGCAAGTTGTTGTCGGAGGAATGGTTTCATAAATTCAAAAAAGATAGGAAGCAGGAAAACTGAGGGAACACAGTTGACGCTATTGGCTCGTCGCTGCGAGTGCAGCGTGGTGATCCATGGTCGGTGACTGCATGGACTGTCGCGGTTCGCCTGCGATGACAGCGATGGATCCAATGGTCTGGGGTGACTCAGCAGCAGGTTTGCAGCGTAACTGGGGTCTCGCAATCAGCGGGGATGGGCGACCAAGGCAGCGCAGCTAACGCTCGTTACGCAGGAAAAAGTGTTGAATAGCGGCGCTGGCGCGCTCTCGTGCATCGGCATCGCTGGCGCGCAGCTCGGCCATGGCGCCGTGCAGCATCTTTTGGGTCAAGCCTCTTGAGAGGGCTTCCAGCACGGTGTCCAGGTCTTCGCCTTTGGCCAGCAGCTTGCGGGCGCGGGTGATTTCCATCGTGCGCCACTCCTCGGCCTGGGAGTTGAGCTGCTGAATCAGGGGCACCGAGCCGCGCTGGTCGACCCAGTGCATGAAGCTCTGAACCCCTGCGTCCACGATGACCTCCGCCTGCGCGACAGCCGCCTGGCGGTTGGCCTGCGCGGTCTGCACCACGCCGGCCAGGTCGTCCACGGTATAGAGGTAAATGTCTTCCAGTGCTTTGACTTCGGGCTCGATGTCGCGCGGCACGGCCAGGTCGACCATGAACATGGGGCGCCGCTTGCGCCGCTTGACGGCACGTTCCACCGCACCCAGGCCGATGATGGGCAGGGTGCTGGCGGTGCAGCTCACCACCACATCGAACTCATGCAAACGTTCTGGCAGGTCGGCGAGGCGCATCACCTCGGCGCCAAACCGACTGGCGAGCTTCTCGCCGCGCTCCAGCGTGCGGTTGGCAATGGCGATGCTCTTGGGATTTTTGGCGGAGAAATGGGTGGCGCAGAGTTCGATCATCTCACCCGCGCCCACAAACAGGACCTTGACCTCGCCCAGGTCTTCAAACACCTGGCCTGCCAGACGCACCGCCGCCGCCGCCATGCTGATGGAATGCGCACCGATCTCGGTGGAGGTGCGCACTTCCTTGGCCACGGCGAACGAGCGCTGGAACAGCTGGCTCAGCGTGGTGCCCAGCGATCCTGCCGCTTCGGCGGCGCGCACGGCGTCTTTGAGTTGACCCAGAATTTGCGGCTCACCCAGCACCATCGAGTCCAGCCCGCTGGCCACCCTGAAGGCGTGGCGGGCGGCAAAGCCGTTTTCCATGGTGTAAGAGTGGGACCGCAACAGGCCTGGGGAGACCCCGCCAGCGTGAGCCAGCCAATCCAGCGTGTGTTCCAGTTCGGGCTTGTCACCGGCGCAATACACCTCGGTGCGGTTGCAGGTGGAGATGATGGCGGCCTCTGGGGAGTGGGTCAGGGCCTGACGCAAACCGTGCAAGACGGGCTCGATCTGGTCGATGGCAAACGCGAAGCGACCCCGCAAGTCAAGGGGTGCGGTGGTGTGATTGATGCCTAAAGCCCAGACTGCCATTCTCCGATTATAAAATCACCTCGCGCTCAGTTGACGCAGCGCTGTCTTGTTTGCCATGGATATTCACCGCAATGGACCTGCCCGATCTCTTGAATCACTTGTTGAATTTTTTTGCGCCGGCCTTTTGGGTGGCTTTGTTGGTGACCTTGTTTGCTTTCATTTTTATGAAAAAACAGTCGCTAGCCGGCGGATTTATTAGGTCAGTAGCTATTAATTTTGGTGTTGGGTGCTCCATCCTGATTGTGGGGCTGTGGTTTTTTGGACGTGACGGCAAGATGAGCACGTATGCTGCCATGGCCCTGTTCTGTGCCAGCAGCCAGTGGGTTCTGCAGCGCGGCTGGCGCGCTTAAGCCGGCGTGGTTGACGGCACAGTGAGGTCGGCGCTCAGGTGCAGATACAGCCGATTGAGGCCCAGAATGGACATGGAAAAAATCACGGAGCCCACCACGGCCAACAAGATACCCAAGCCCAGCATGCCGCCGTACACAACAGCTTGGGCTCGCCCCCCCTCAAACAGGGTGGAGAGGTCCAGCATGATCATGGAGGTATCCAGAATGCCGGCACTGAGTCCTGCGACGATGCCAATCCCCGTTGACACAAACACCCCGATGACGCCGCCCACCAGCAACATGAACAGGGTCAGCAAGAGCACGCCGATGGCCGATTCCACAAATCGGTGGGTCACGATGGCCACCAGGGCCGCAAGGGCTTGTCGAAGAGTCATGCCTGACCAGACCACCGCGCCGGCCAGTGCCAACACGAAATACAGACCGGCATAGACAAAGGCGAGAAGCAGCACGCTGGCAGGCAGCACCACGGCATACAACAGGCCACCCAGCCCCGGGATTTTGCAGATCAGCACCAAAAGTGCGACCGCCAGAACCGCCACCAGGGCGCCGGCCAGCCCGATCAGCAATATGGCAAACAAGCGCACGGCAGCCCGGGCGCCGTCGACCAAGGCCACACGGATGCGCCGGGGTTTCAGGTCCAGCGCCTGATCCATCAACAAGATGCCGCTGGCAGAAATGCCCACACTCACCGTGGCGTAGCCCGCCAACACGCCGAAAAAGATCACCCCGGCATGGCCCGTGGCTGCTGAGGCCATCATCATCACCAAGGCGGCTACACCTGCGCCTACCAGGGTCAGCAGCGCGCGCCAGTTGCGCAGCGCGTCTCCGGAGCGCAGCAGCAGGTCCATGAGGCCGACCTTGGGCGCGATATTTGTATTTGGGGGCATGCGGGTCAGGTCTCCAGGCGTTGGTTGTCGGTGTCAGGCCAAGGTTTCAGACGGTGGAAACAAGTCCACCCGGTCGGTGATGATGCCATCGGTTCCCAAATCAATCAGGCGCTGGGCGGCCCACTCGTCGTTGACGGTGTAGCTCAGGCATTTAAAACCCGCGCTTTTGGCTTGCATGACGCTTGAGGTGTCCCACAGAGCATGGTTGCAAACGACGGCCATGCAACCCAGTGTCAGGGCTGTCTCCAGCCAACCGGTCCACAGCGTATCGAGCAGCAAGCCGCGCGGCAGCTCGGGCTGGGCATCGTGGGCGGCTTGCAGTGATTCGGGGCGAAAGGAGGTGAGCAGCGGTGGCACAGCAGCACCTTGCCAGAGGCGGGCGGCGTGCTCTGCTACGACCTTGCCGGTCTCGCGTTCCATGCCGGGTGTGGGTTTGATTTCGATATTCAGAAAATAGCCATTGCTGAGGCAAAACCGGGCGACATGGTCCAGTGTGGGCAGCGGCTCGCCCGCCCAGGCGCGGGAATGCCAGCTGCCGGCATCGAGCCGCGACAAGGCGCTCCACGCATGGTCGCCACCGATGGCACTGTGTCCACGGCCGATGACCTCCACGGCGTTGGTGGTGCGCTGCAGGGTGGCGTCGTGCATCAAAAACGGCACACCATCGGCGCTGAGTTTCACGTCGCACTCAAACATGCGGTAGCCGTGGCTGGCGCCCAGACGAAAGGCGGCCAGGGTGTTTTCGGGCGCGAGTCGGCCGGCACCCCGGTGGGCGACCCAGCGCGGGTAGGGCCAGTTCTCGGGGGTGACTTGGTTCACTGGGGCAAGTCCATGCGTTGGCCGGTGGCCGCATCAAAACAATGCATCTTGGCGGCGCGGGGGGTGACGTGAATGGTGCTGCCCACGGCCGGCACGGCATCAGATTCTTCGGTGCGGATGATGACCATTTCATCCCGGCTGCCATGCGACCAGCGACCATACACCAGCCGCTCGGCGCCCAGCAGTTCCACGGTCTCCACCACCAGCGCCCAGCCGGTGGGCGTGATGTCCAGGTGCTCCGGGCGAATGCCGGTGATGGTGCCAGCGGCTGCATCAGGAGCATTTTTAAGCAGGTTCATGGGTGGCGAGCCAATAAAACTGGCCACAAACGTGGTGGCGGGCCGGTTATAGACCTCTTCGGGCGTGCCAAACTGCTCCATCACCCCAGCGTTCATGACGATCATGCGTTGGGCCAGCGTCATGGCCTCGACTTGGTCATGGGTCACAAACAGGGAGGTGATGCCCAGTTCCCGGTGCAGTTTTTGAATCTCCAGGCGGGTTTGCGCTCGCAGCTTGGCGTCCAGATTGCTCAGGGGTTCGTCAAACAGGAACACCTTGGGCTGGCGCACAATCGCCCGGCCCATGGCGACGCGCTGGCGCTGGCCACCCGAGAGTTCGCGCGGTTTGCGCTGCAAAAACGGACCAATCTCCAGAATTTTGGCGGCCTTGTCCACACGCGTCTTGATCTCGTCCATGGGGACTTTTTTGATCTTCAGGCCATAGGCCATGTTTTCGAAGACGCTCATGTGCGGGTACAGCGCGTAGTTCTGGAACACCATGGCAATGTCGCGCTCGGCGGGTTCCAGGTCGTTCACGACCCGCTCGCCAATGCAGATTTCTCCGCCGCTGACCTCTTCGAGCCCGGCCACCATGCGCAAGAGTGTGGATTTGCCGCAGCCCGAGGGGCCGACGATGACGATGAATTCGCCGTCAGCCACCTCGGCGCTCACGCCGTGAATGACCTGGAGCTCGGTCTTGCCGCTGCCGTAGCGCTTGATGACTTTGCGCAGTGTGATGGATGCCATGTTGAAGACGTCAGGTTTTTTATAGGGAATCAGTGCGACCAGATTGCCGCTCGGAATGGGTGCTGGCCAGGCCTTATTTTTCGGTGTCAACCAGGCCTTTGACAAACCAGCGTTGCATGAGCATGACCACCAGAGCGGGGGGCAGCATGGCCAGAATGGCGGTGGCCATCACCACGTTCCACTCGGTATAAGACTCACCGGCAATCAGGCGTTTGATGCCCATGACGACCGGGTACATGTCTTCCTGCGTGGTCACCAGCAGGGGCCACAGGTACTGGTTCCAGCCATAGATGAACTGAATGACGAACAGCGCGGCAATCGAGGTGCTGGACAAGGGCAGCAACACGTCCTTGAAGAAACGCATGGGGCCGGCGCCGTCCATGCGGGCGGCCTCTACCAGTTCATCCGGCACGGTCAGGAAAAACTGCCGGAACAAAAAAGTGGCCGTGGCCGAGGCGATCAGGGGCACGGTGAGGCCCGCATAGCTGTTAAGCATGCCCAGGTTGGACACCACTTCGTAGGTCGGGCCAATGCGCACCTCGACTGGCAACATGAGGGTGACAAAAATCATCCAGAACACCAGATTGCGAAACGGGAAACGGAAATACACGATGGCAAAGGCCGATAACAGCGAGATCGCGATCTTGCCAATGGCAATGACCAGCGCGCTGATCAGGCTCACCCACATCATGGGCGCGGCTGCGGGAATCTTGCTGCCCGCGCTGGTGATGCCGCCAAATAGCGCGGTTTTGTAGGTCTCGATCATGTGCCCGCCGGGCATCAGGGACATGGGCGTGGACTGCGCAATTTGCTCGGCGCTTTGAGTCGAGGCGATCAAAGTGAGGTACAGGGGAAAGGCCACAATGACTACCCCCAGCACGAGGACCAGGTGCGAAAGGAGGGTGAGGCCGGGGCGTCGTTCAATCATGGTGAGTTGTCTGCTTTCAGTACTGAACTTTTTTCTCGACAAACCGGAACTGGATCACGGTGAGCGTGATGACGATCACCATCAACACCACAGACTGTGCAGCCGAGCCGCCCATGTCCAGCGCCTTGAATCCGTCGTAATAGACCTTGTAAACCAGAATGGCCGTGTCTTTGCCGGGCCCGCCCTGGGTGGTGGCGTCCACAATGCCGAACGTGTCAAAGAAGGCGTACACCACGTTGATCACCAGCAAAAAGAAGGTGGTGGGCGAGAGCAACGGGAACACGATGGTCCAGAACCGGCGCCACGGGCCGGCGCCGTCAATGGCTGCGGCTTCGATCAATGATTTGGGGATCGACTGCAGTCCGGCCAGAAAAAACAGGAAGTTGTAAGAAATCTGCTTCCACACAGCTGCCGCGACAATCAATGACATGGCGTGGTTGGCGTTGAGCAGGTGGTTCCATTCAATGCCGATCGAGCGCAAAAAATACGCCACCACGCCCATGGGCGAGGCAAACATGAACAGCCACAACACACCAGCCACCACCGGCGCCACCGCATAAGGCCAGATCAGCAGTGTTTTGTAAACCGACGAGCCCTTGAGCACCCGATCCGCCATGACCGCCAGCATCAAGGCCAGCGACAGGCCGATCACGGCCACCAGAACAGAAAAAACGGCTGTGGTCTTGAAGGAGCCCCAGTAGGTCGCATCGTTCCACAGGCGCTCAAAGTTCTCCAGACCCACAAACTCGCTGGACATGCCAAACGCGTCTTGGCTCAGCACACTTTGGTAGAGCGCCTGGGCGGCAGGCCAGAAAAAGAACACCAGCACCACGGCCATTTGCGGCGCAATAAGGGCCCAGGGCAGCCAGGCAGATTTAAATCGAACGCGTTTTTCCATGGGGCGGGCAGAGGTCGAGGGTGGGGCTGTCAATAAAAAAATACACGCCCCGGCCGGCAGGTCCAGCGAGGGCGTGAAGAGTTCGAGGTCTGGATTAGACCTGACTGTTGAATCAGGACTTGTTGGCTTTCTCGAAACGGGCCAGTTGCTCGTTGCCGCGTTTGACAGCGGAGTCGAGCGCTTCCTGGGCGGACTTCTTGCCGCCCCAGACTTGTTCGAGCTCTTCGTCGGTGATGGTGCGAATCTGCACAAAGTTACCCAAACGGATGCCGCGCGACTTGTCGGTGGTCTTGCGGATCATCTGGGTCACTGACACATCGGTACCAGGATTTTGTTTGTAAAAACCACTGTCGTCAGTGAGTTTGAACGACGCCATGGTCACGGGCAGGTAGCCGGTACGTTGGTGGCTCTTGGCGGCTTCTTCTGCCTTGGACAGGTGGGCAAAGAACTGGGCGACGCCCTTGTACTCATCGGCCTTCTTGCCCGACATCACCCACAGGCTGGCGCCGCCAATGACGGTGTTCTGGGGCGAGCCGGCCACGTCAGGGTAGTAGGGCAGGGTGCTTATGCCGCTGGCAAACTTGGAGTTGCGCTTGATGTTGCCGTACAAGGCAGACGAGCCGGTGGCCATGGCGCATTCGCCAGAGACAAAGGTAGCGTCGGCAGCATTGCCGCGGCCCTTATAGACCATCAGGCCGGTTTTGGCCATGTTGCCCAGGTTCTCGATGTGGCGAACGTGCAGCGGGCTGTTGAAGTTCAGGCGGGCGTCCATGCCGCGCATGCCGTTGCCCTTGGTGGCGAACTCGGTGTTGTGCCAGGCCGAGAAGCTCTCCAGTTGGGTCCAGCTCATCCAGCTGCTGGTGAAGGGGCACTTGTGGCCGGAGGCCTTGAGTTTGCCGGCGGCCAGGGCCACTTCAGGCCAGGTTTTTGGGGGATTCTCGGGGTCCAGGCCAGCGGCCTTGAACGCGTCCTTGTTGTAATGGAACACCGGTGTGGAGCTGTTGAACGGGAAGCTCAACATCTGGCCATTGGGGGCGGTGTAGTAGCCGGCCACTGCTGGAACGTAGGCGGTGGGGTCGAACTTGACGCCCGCATCAGCCATGATCTTGCCCACGGGCACGATGGCGCCCTTGCTGGCCATCATGGTGGCGGTGCCCACTTCAAACACCTGCAAAATGTGTGGCGCGTTGCCGGACCGGAAAGCCGCGATGGCGGCGGTCATCGACTCGTCGTAGCTGCCCTTGAAGGTGGGTACGATTTTGTAATCTTTTTGGCTGGCGTTGTAGTCCTTGGCCAGGTCATTGACCCATTCACCCAGGGCGCCGCCCATGGAGTGCCACCACTGGACTTCGGTTTGGGCCTGGGCCGACACGGAAAACGTTGCGGCGAGGGCAACGGCTGCCAATCTGAACTTCATGGGATCTCCTTGGATAAAGCGCTGAGCTTAGGGGTCATGTGTGACTGTTTTGCGACAAATTGATGTCAATCTCGCAAGTGCTCCATTAAACGCGCCTTTTTGGTGCCGTTCAATCGGGGTTTCCATTAGGCCAGTAGGTGAATTGCTGCGCTGCGGTAATATCGCGGGCCAGCCGGGCCCAGCGCCACGCAACCCCCGTGGCACGTTCAGGCTGTAACTACAGAACAAGATGAACGCTCCCCTCCAGCTCAATCCATTGGTGTCTTTGCCTGCCTTGGCGGCGCATGCGCACACCCGTATTCGCGAAATCCCTTACAACTACACCTCGTTTTCAGACCGGGAAATTGTCATCCGCCTACTTGGCGCGCCCGCCTGGGATTGGCTCAACCGCTTGCGCGACGAGCGCCGCACCGGCCGCTCGGCCCGCATGCTCTATGAGGTGCTGGGTGACATCTGGGTGGTTCAGCGCAATCCTTATTTGCAGGACGACCTGCTGGACAACCCCAAGCGCCGCGCTTTGCTGGTGGAGGCCTTGCACCACCGGCTGGCTGAAGTCCAAAAGCGCCGAACGCCCGAGACCGACCCGGAGCGAGACGGTTTGGTGGGCGACCTGCTCAAAGCGGCGGCCAAAGCCATTCAGGCCTTTGATGCCGCGTTTGTCGAAACGGCGGCCTTGCGTCGCCAGACCCAGCGCACGCTGCAGAAATTGACCGCCAAGGACAACATCAAGTTTGATGGTCTCTCCCGCGTGAGCCACGTGACCGATGCGACCGACTGGCGGGTGGAATACCCGTTTGTGGTGCTGACCCCGGACACGGAAGAAGAGATGGCGGGCCTGGTCAAAGGCTGTATTGAGTTGGGGTTGACCATCATTCCCCGGGGCGGCGGCACGGGCTACACCGGCGGCGCCATTCCCCTGACCTGGAAGAGCGTGGTCATCAACACCGAAAAGCTGGAGGCCATGACCGAGGTCGAGATGCGCACGCTGCCCGGCTTGTCCGAGCCCGTGGGCACGGTCTGGACCGAAGCCGGTGTGGTCACGCAGCGCGTGGCGGACGCGGCCGAACGTGGCGGTTTTGTGTTTGCCGTCGATCCCACCTCCGCGGAAGCCTCGTGTATTGGCGGCAATATCGCCATGAACGCGGGCGGCAAGAAGGCCGTGCTCTGGGGCACCGCGCTGGACAATCTCGCCAGCTGGCGCATGGTGACACCCCAGGCCGAGTGGCTGGAGGTGACCCGTGTGAACCACAACATGGGCAAGATCCATGATGCCGAAATCGCCAGCTTCGAGCTGCAGTATTTCAAGGCCGACGGCAAAACCAAGCTGCGCAGTGAGCGTCTGGACATTCCCGGCAAGAGCTTTCGCAAAGAGGGCCTCGGCAAAGACGTAACGGACAAGTTCCTGAGCGGCTTGCCCGGCATTCAAAAAGAAGGCTGCGACGGCCTGATCACCAGCGCACGCTGGGTGGTGCACCGCATGCCCGCCCACACCCGCACGGTGTGCCTGGAGTTTTTTGGCAACGCCAAAGACGCGGTGCCCAGCATCGTGGAGATCAAGGACTTCATGTTTGCCGAGCAAAAGCGCTCGGGCGTGCTGCTGGCAGGGTTGGAGCACTTGGACGACCGCTATTTGAAGGCGGTGGGTTATGCCACCAAGTCCAAGCGGGGCGGCTTGCCCAAGATGGTGCTGTTTGGCGACATTGCCGGCCATGATGCCGATGCGGTCGCCCGCGTCACCTCCGAGGTAGTACGCATTGCCAACTCGCGCAGTGGTGAGGGCTTCATCGCCATCAGCCCGGAGGCGCGCAAGAAATTCTGGCTGGACCGCAAGCGCACAGCGGCCATCAGCAAGCACACCAACGCTTTCAAGATCAATGAAGACGTGGTGATTCCGCTCCCCCGCATGGCCGAATACACCGACGGCATTGAGCGCATCAACATTGAACTCAGCCTGCAAAACAAGATTGCCCTGTGCGATGCGCTGCAAGCCTTCTTTGCCAACGGCAATTTGCCCTTGGGTAAGCACGATGATGCCAATGGCATTCCGTCGGCCGAGTTGCTGGGCGACCGCGTGGCGCAGGCCCTGGCCCTGGTGGGTGAGGTGCGTGCGCTGTGGGCTGGCTGGCTGCAGGGTGTCGATGCGCTGTTTCCCCAGTTGCAGGACCACACCCTGCGGGCCAGCTGGAAAACCCAGCTGCGCGCACCGCTGCAAAACATCTTCACGGGTGGCGCCTTTGAGCCCATTTTGAAAGAGTGCGTGGCCGTGCACCAGCGTGTGCTCAAGGGCCGCGTGTGGGTGGCGCTGCACATGCATGCCGGCGACGGCAATGTGCACACCAACCTGCCAGTCAACAGCGACGACTACGACATGCTGCAGGCGGCGCATGGTGCGGTCAAGCGCATCATGGCGCTGGCGCGCTCACTCGACGGCGTGATCTCGGGCGAGCACGGCATCGGCATCACCAAACTGGAGTTTTTGAGCGACGCCGAGTTGCAGCCTTTTACCGACTACAAAGCCCGGGTCGATCCCGAGGGGCGGTTTAATAAGGGCAAGTTGCTCAGAAATAAAGAGCAGCCAAGCCAATCAACATACCGGCCAGAGGCCGATTTTATTCATGCGGACCTCACCAATGCCTATACCCCGAGCTTCGGGCTGATGGGGCACGAGTCGCTGATCATGCAGCAAAGTGACATTGGTGCGATTGCCGACAGCGTCAAGGATTGCCTGCGTTGCGGCAAGTGCAAACCGGTGTGCGCCACCCACGTGCCACGCGCCAACCTGCTGTACAGCCCGCGCAACAAAATCTTGGCGACCTCGCTGCTGGTGGAGGCGTTTTTGTATGAAGAGCAAACGCGCCGTGGTATCTCGATTCGCCACTGGCAGGAGTTTGAGGACGTGGCGGACCACTGCACCGTGTGCCACAAGTGCCTGACACCGTGCCCGGTGAACATCGACTTTGGTGAAGTTTCCATGAACATGCGCAATTTGTTGCGCAAGATGGACAAGAAGAGCTTTCGCCCGGCCGGGGCGGCTGCCATGTTCATGCTCAACGCGACCAACCCGGAGACGATCAAGTTTGCCCGATCGGCCATGGTCAATGTGGGCATCAAGGCGCAGCGCTTCGCAGCCGACTTACTCAAGGTGGTGGCGCGCAAGCAAACCAAGGCGCCACCAGCTTCGATTGGCACCGCGCCCATCAAGGAGCAGGTGATTCACTTCATCAACAAAAAGTTGCCCGGTGGTCTGCCCAAGAAAACCGCACGCGCCTTGCTGGACATTGAAGACAAAGACTACGTACCCATCATCCGCAATCCCAAAACCACCACGGCGGAGACCGAGGCGGTGTTTTACTTCCCCGGCTGCGGCTCTGAGCGCCTGTTCAGCCAGGTGGGCTTGGCCACGCAGGCCATGCTGTGGCATGCCGGTGTGCAGACGGTGTTGCCGCCGGGTTACCTGTGCTGCGGCTACCCGCAGCGGGGCTCGGGCCAGTTTGACAAGGCCGAGAAGATGATCACTGACAACCGCGTGCTGTTCCACCGGGTGGCCAACACCCTGAATTACCTGGACATCAAGACCGTGGTGGTGAGTTGCGGCACCTGCTATGACCAGTTGCAGGGCTACCAGTTCGACAAGATTTTCCCCGGTTGCCGCATCATCGACATCCACGAGTACCTGCTGGAGAAAAACATCACGCTGGGCAATGCGGGCTCGTTCCTGTTTCATGACCCCTGCCACAGCCCCATGAAACTGCAGGAGCCGATCAAGACCGTCAAGGCCTTGCTCGGCAACAATGTGGTGCAGTCCGAACGCTGCTGTGGTGAGTCGGGCACGCTGGCGCTGAACCGGCCCGACATTTCGACCCAGGTGCGCTTTCGCAAGGAAGAGGAAATTCTCAAGGGCGAGACCAAGCTGCGCGAGCAGGGCGGCCTGGGTGCGCAGGAAAACATCAAGATCCTGACGTCGTGTCCCGCTTGCCTGCAAGGCCTGAGCCGTTTTGGTGACGACCTGAAAAATGGCCTGCTGGAGGCCGATTACATCGTGGTCGAAATGGCCAATCAGATTTTGGGCGACCAGTGGATGCCGGATTACGTCAAGCTGGCGAACAACGGCGGCATTGAGCGCGTGCTGGTCTAAGGCGAGCTCAGATGACCGTAGCAACCTGCCCTCTGTGCTCTGATGCCGGCGGTGTGTTGGTGTTTCAGGGCGCCAGGTTTCGGGTGATCCGGGCCGATGAGCCAGGTTTTCCAGCGTTTTACCGGGTGGTCTGGACGGAGCACGTGGCCGAGTTCTCGGATCTTGGGCCCGATGACCGAAGCCTGTGTATGGCGGCGGTGATGGCGGTGGAGCTGGTGTTGCGCGAGCAGGTGCAGCCCACCAAGATCAATCTGGCGGCGCTGGGCAACATGGTGCCTCACTTGCACTGGCACGTCATCGCCCGCTTTGACTGGGACAGCCATTTTCCGGCGCCCGTGTGGGCCGCCGCCGTGCGCCCCCAGAATGCCGAGGCCCTGACGGGAGTCAACGCGCGCCTGGCACAGGCGGATCTGGCCATCAAATCCGCACTGGCTACGTTGTGCGGCGGCGTGTGATAGTTTCAGTCCTTTTCACCTCAACCCATCCCCTGGAGTATTGACATGGCAGGTTTGCAATCCGGCGCTCCAACGCCACAATCCATCACGGTGCACAGCCAGTCCAAAGTGCTGGAGGTGTCATTTTCTGATGGCGCCGAGTTCCGCATTCCTTTTGAGCTGATGCGGGTGTATTCCCCCTCGGCCGAGGTCGCCGGGCACGGGCCGGGCCAGGAAGTGCTGCAAACCGGCAAGCGTGATGTGGAGTTGGCTGGCCTGGAGCCGGTGGGCAACTATGCCGTGCAGCCCGCGTTTTCCGACGGGCACGACACCGGCATTTTCTCGTGGGACTATTTGTATTTTTTGGGTTCCCAGCAAGACCAGTTGTGGGCCGACTACACGGCGCGGCTGGTGGCTGCCGGCGTCAGCCGCGATGCGCCCATGCCTGAAAAAGCAGGACAAGGCTGCGCCAGTCATTGAGACAAGCTGCTACATAATTTGATTTATCTAGCCAATTAAGGTGCCGGCTAGAGCCTGATTTCATCATATTTACAACATATTGCGACCATTTGCGGGTTTTCATCATTTTCTGCCCGTGCCATCGCGTCTAGTATTGCGTCCATGACAACAACACATTTTGGTTATCAGTCGGTTGAAGAGACCGAAAAAGCAAAGCACGTGCGCGGGGTGTTTGACTCGGTTGCGCCCAAATACGATCTGATGAACGACCTGATGTCGATGGGCCTGCACCGTGCCTGGAAGGCTTTTACGCTGATGGTGGCGAACCCGCGTGAAGGCGACAAGGTGCTCGATATCGCGGGCGGCACGGGTGACCTGGCGCTGGCTTTTTCCAAAAAAGTCGGCAAAAGCGGGCAAGTAGTGCACACCGACATCAACGAAGCCATGCTGCGCACCGGGCGCAACCGCCTGCTGGATGCTGGTGTGTCGCTCCCGACCCTGGTCTGCGACGCAGAGAAGCTGCCTTTTCCAAGCAACCATTTCGATCTGGTCAGCGTGGCTTTTGGCTTGCGTAACATGACCCACAAAGACGTGGCGCTGGCCGAGATGAGCCGGGTGCTCAAGCCGGGTGGCAAGTTGTTGGTGCTGGAGTTCTCCAAGGTGGCGCCTCCGCTGGCGAAGGCCTACGACTGGTACTCCTTCAAAATATTGCCCAAACTGGGCCAGCTGGTGGCGGGCGATGACGCCAGCTACCGCTATCTGGCTGAATCCATCCGGATGCACCCGGGGCAGGACGAGCTCAAATCCCTGATGAAGAATAATGGCTTTGGCCATGTGGACTATCACAACATGACGGGTGGGCTGGTAGCCTTGCACGTGGGAATCAAATGTTGAACTTTTACACGCGCTGAGTTTTTAATTATTTTTTGGAGACACCATGAAATTCTGGTCCTTAATATTCGCAGTCACCATGATGCTGGTGGGCTTCAACGCCGAGGCGCAAAAGCGTTTCGGCGGTGGCAAATCCGTTGGACAACAGTCCAGCAACGTTACCCAGCGCCAGGCACCTGCCCAAGGCGCAACCAAAGCGCCGCCACCAGCCGGCGCCGCTGCTGCAGCACCCAAGAAGCCTTGGGGTGCCATGTTGGGTGGTCTCGCAGCTGGCTTGGGTCTGGCGTGGTTGGCCAGTTCGCTCGGGTTTGGTGAAGGCATGGCCCAGTTCATGATGTTTGCCTTGCTCGCGTTGGTGATCATGATGGCGGTGGGTTGGTTTATCCGCTCACGCAAGGCGGCGCAGTCGCAAAACACGGCGAGCTCGCCGTTTGCCTTTCAAGGCGCGTCTGCCAGCAATGCCCAAACGCCCAGCAGCTACCGGCCTGAAAACGTGGGCAACGACGCATCTGCTCGCCCCTGGGAGCGCAGTAGTACCGCTTTTGAAGCGCTTAAGCCTGCTCCTGCCGCCAGCGCGTCCATGATTGGCTCAGGTCTTGCAGGCTCGCAAAGCTGGGGCGTGCCTGACGGATTTGACGCTGAAGGGTTCCTGCGGTCCGCGAAGGCCAATTTCGTGTCCTTGCAAGCCGCTTGGGACAAGTCCGACATCAACGCTCTGCGTGTGATGATGACCGACACCATGCTGCAAGAGATCCAGTCTCAATTGGCTGAGCGTGAAGTTCACACCGGCGGGCCCGTGAACCTGACCGACGTGGTGATGATCGAAGCTCAGTTGCTGGGCATCGAAGACACCGGCGCCGACTACATGGCCAGCGTCGAGTTCTCCGGCATGATCCGCGAAGAGCCGTCGGCTGGCCCGAGCCCATTCCGCGAAGTCTGGAACATGACCAAGTCCAAAACCGGTAACAGTGGCTGGCTGGTCGCTGGCGTCCAGGCTCTGCAGTAACGAGTCCAGCCCATTCTCCAGCAGGCCATGTGGATGCAAGGTTGCTGCGGAGAATAAAAAGGGCATAAAGCGGGAATAATGGGGACTATGGCAACACAGTCCCCATTTCCTTTTTTGGACGGTTTTATGCAAAACCTTCCCCTCCCTGATATGCAGCCGCCCGCCTGGGCCGTCGACGAGGCCCAACGCCGCGTCGTCCTGTTGCTCAATCACATCTTGATGCAGGAGACCGAGGCCACTCAGCGCCTTGCCCGGCAAAAAGGCAGCGTGGTCCTGATGCAGTGGCGCTTGTTTTCCATCAAATTGATGGCCACCCCAGCCGGTTTGCTGGATATTGCCACCCCTGAATCCAAGCCCGATCTGGTGCTGATCGTCACCGAGACATCACCTTTGGCACTGGTGCAGGCCGTTTTGCGCGGGGACAAGCCCACCGTGCGCATCGAAGGCGATGTGCAGTTGGCAGCCGAGGTCAATTGGCTGGTGGATCATGTGCGCTGGGATCTTGAAGAAGACCTGTCCCGGGTTCTGGGCGACGCACCCGCTTATGCGCTGGGGCAGGTGGCACGTGCCATGTCAAGCGCCTTGCGGCAGTTTTTAGGCGCGAAGGCAGCAGGTGGGGCTACCCAAGCACCGACATGACGCGCCTTTTTAGAGGCGTTTTCATTGTTTTTATCGTCCTGCGCTACGGCCTGGATGAGCTGTTTCTGACAAGTTTCCAAAAACCCTGGTTGCGTTTGATTGCCCGCATCGTCTCGGTAGGCCGCAACCTCGACGCGCCAAGGGGTCAACGTATCAGGCAGGCGCTGGAGCGTCTGGGGCCTATTTTTGTCAAGTTCGGGCAAGTGCTCTCCACCCGGCGTGATTTGATGCCGGTTGATATTGCAGATGAATTGGCCCGCTTGCAAGACCGGGTGCCGCCCTTTGCGAGCCAGGTGGCCATGAACACAATTGAGCGCGCCTTCAACAAGAAGGTGGACGATATCTTTGTCTCCTTTGAGCGCGAGCCCGTTGCCAGTGCTTCGATTGCGCAGGTGCACTTTGCCGTGCTGAAGGACCGCACAGGGCTGACCCGTGATGTGGCCGTCAAGGTGCTCAGGCCTGGCATGCTGTCGGCGATCGAGAAGGACCTGAGCCTGATGCGCATGATGGCCGGCTGGGTGGAGGGGCTGTCAGCGGATGGCAAACGCCTTAAACCACGCGAGGTGGTGGCCGAGTTTGACAAGTACCTGCATGACGAGCTTGACCTGGTGCGTGAGGCTTCGAGTGCAGCCCAATTGCGTCGCAATATGGCGGGGCTGGATCTGGTGCTGATTCCCGAGATGTTTTGGGACTATTGCGCCACCGAGGTCATCGTCATGGAGCGCATGACGGGCGTTCCCATCAACCAGATTGAGCGGCTGCGTGCGGCGGGCATCGACATGCCCAAGCTGGCAAGAGACGGTGTCACCATTTTCTTTACCCAGGTGTTTCGGGATGGTTTTTTCCATGCCGACATGCACCCGGGCAACATTCAGGTGAGTTTGGCGCCAGCCACGTTTGGCCGCTATATCTCACTGGACTTCGGCATTGTGGGAACGCTGACCGAGGTGGACAAGGAGTATCTGGCCCAGAACTTCACCGCTTTTTTCCGACGGGACTACAAGCGGGTGGCTGAGTTGCACATTGAGTCGGGCTGGGTTCCGGCAGCCACCCGGGTCGATGAACTGGAGTCTGCGATCCGTTCGGTGTGCGAGCCCTATTTCGACCGGCCTTTAAAGGAGTTGTCGCTGGGTCTGGTCCTCATGCGGCTGTTCCAGACTTCACGGCGGTTTGAAGTGGAAATCCAGCCGCAACTGGTATTGTTACAAAAGACCTTGCTCAACATTGAAGGGCTTGGGCGCCAGCTCGATCCCGAACTGGATCTCTGGAGTACCGCCAAGCCCTTTCTTGAGACCTGGATGATTGATCAGTTGGGTCCCAAAAAGCTGGTGGATCAGTTGCGCAATGAGGCGCCGCGCTACGCCAAGCTCTTGCCCGAGTTGCCGCGATTATTGGTGAACTTTCTCCAAACCAACAGGCCGGGTTCGGGTCGGGCGCTGGAGGAGTTGCTGGCCGAACAAAAGCGTACCAATCGCATGTTGCAGGCGATTCTGTACGGTGGAGTGGGTTTTGTTATGGGTCTGGTCACCATGCAGTTGGTCAACCGGCTTCAGGTTTTTTAGCCGCGTTGAAAGGATCTGTGATGCATCGGTGGTGGCGTCTTATAATCCGAGACTTTGCCATCAGAAATCCGAGTCAATAAGCCATGCCAATTTATGCTTACAAATGTGAGTCCTGCGGGTTTGCCAAGGATGTATTGCAGAAGATGTCGGACGCTGTGCTCACAGAATGTCCTTCGTGTGGCGCAGCAGCCTTCAAAAAGCAGCTGACTGCTGCCGGTTTTCAGCTCAAAGGTACCGGCTGGTACGCCACAGACTTCAAGGGCGGCGCCGCCGCGGCCAGCGCGCCCGCAACAGGCTCCGAAGGAGTTCAAAAGCCAGCCTCAGAAGCCAAGCCCGCTGAGACTTCAGTGGCACCTTCGGTCGCGCCAACGCCTGCGGCTTCAGGCAGTTGACGTGTTCTTCCCGTTTCTCTTGGCCCTTGGTCGGTGAAAGTCAGGACTGATTCGTGCCTATTAAAAAGTATTTGCTGACCGGGCTGTTGGCCTGGCTTCCCCTGACCCTCACCATTTGGGTGCTTTTGTGGTTGGTCGGATTGCTTGACGCTGTTTTTGGCGGTGTGTTGACGGGTGTGTCAGCGCTGTCTCCGTCGTCCATGAGCCCTTCCATCGAACAACTTCGCCATATCCCCGGATTGGGTGTGGTGCTGGTGTTCTCTGCTCTACTGCTCACCGGTGCTCTGGTTTCCAATGTGGCGGGGCGATGGTGGCTCCGGCAGTGGGGGCGTTTGTTCACGAAAATACCGGTTTTCAAGACCATCTACAACAGTGTAAAAAAGGTGTCTGACACTCTTTTTTCGAGTAATGGCAATGCCTTTCGCAAGGCCATGCTGGTTCAGTATCCGCGTGCAGGGGTCTGGACCATCGCGTTCCAGACCGGGACGCCCGGCGGTGAGGTGGCGAGCCACTTGGGCAGCGATTTTGTGAGTGTGTATGTGCCCACCACGCCCAATCCGACCAGTGGCTTCTTTTTGATGTTGCCCCGCTCCGATGTCATTGAATTGAAGATGAGTGTGGACGAGGCGCTGACGTATGTGATTTCCATGGGCTCCGTGGCACCGTCGCCGTCTCTGCCAGCACAATAGTTTTGTTCACAACCTGTGCCGCCTTTTTTGGCGGGCTTTGAAAGTTTTTTATGGCCATGCGCTCTCACTATTGCGGTCTTGTAACCGAAGCCCTCTTGGGCGAAACCGTGACCCTGTGTGGTTGGGTCAACCGTCGCCGTGACCACGGTGGTGTGATTTTTGTGGATGTCCGTGACCGTGAAGGCTACGTGCAGGTGGTGTGCGACCCGGACCGCGCCGAGATGTTCAAAACGGCTGAAGGCATTCGCAACGAGTTTTGTATTCAAATCAAGGGCTTGGTGCGCGCCCGCCCGGATGGCACGACCAATGACAACCTCAAAAGCGGCAAGATCGAGGTCCTGTGTCATGAGCTCATCGTGCTCAACCCGTCGGTTACGCCGCCTTTTCAGCTGGACGATGAGAACCTGAGCGAGACCACTCGCCTGACCCATCGGGTGCTGGATTTGCGCCGTCCGTATATGCAAAACAACCTGATGCTGCGTTACCGCGTGTCCATGGAGGTTCGCAAGTTTCTGGATGCCAACGGGTTCATCGATATTGAGACCCCCATGCTCGGCAAATCCACGCCCGAAGGCGCTCGTGACTACCTCGTGCCCAGCCGGGTACACGACGGCCACTTTTTTGCTTTGCCTCAAAGCCCCCAGTTGTTCAAGCAGTTGTTGATGGTGGCCGGCTATGACCGCTACTACCAAATCACCAAGTGCTTCCGGGATGAAGACTTGCGCGCGGACCGTCAACCCGAGTTCACCCAGATTGATATCGAGACTTCGTTTCTGAGCGAGCAAGAAATCCGGGACATGTTCCAGGGCATGATTACCACGGTGTTCAAAAACACGTTGGGTGTGGATCTGGGTGAGTTCCCGGTGATGACTTTCCAGGAAGCGGCACACCGCTATGGCTCGGACAAACCGGATCTGCGGGTCAAGTTGGAGTTTACTGAACTGACCGATGTGATGGCAGACGTCGATTTCAAGGTGTTCGCAGGAGCAGCCACCATGAAGGGCGGCCGAGTCGTTGGCCTTCGCATTCCAGGTGGTGCACGGGAAACCGGGGGCTTGAGCCGGGGTGAGATTGATGCCTACACCGAGTTTGTCAAAATTTACGGCGCCAAAGGCTTGGCTTACATCAAGGTCAATGAGTTGGCCAAAGGCCGGGACGGCCTGCAAAGCCCCATCGTCAAAAACATTCACGACAAGGCTTTGGCCGAGGTGTTGGCTCGTACCGGCGCACAGGATGGCGACCTGATTTTCTTTGGCGCTGACAAGGCCAAGATCGTCAACGACGCCATTGGTGCCTTGCGCATCAAGATTGGTCACAGCGAATTTGGCAAGAAGAATGGCCTGTTTGAGAAGTCTTGGCGCCCCATGTGGGTGGTTGACTTTCCGATGTTCGAGTTCGACGAGGAGGCGCAGCGCTACTCGGCCGTGCACCACCCGTTCACGGCACCCAAGGAAGGTCACGAAGACTGGATGGTCACAGCGCCTGAGAAGTGCATTTCCCAAGGCTACGACATGGTGTTGAACGGCTGGGAGATGGGCGGTGGTTCAGTCCGGATTCATCGGGCTGATGTCCAGCAAAAAGTGTTTGACGCGCTCAAGATTACCCCAGAAGAAGCCCAGGACAAGTTCGGGTTTTTGCTCGATGCTCTCCAATACGGCGCGCCACCCCATGGTGGCCTGGCGTTTGGCCTGGACCGCATTGTCACCTTGATGACGGGCGCCGAGTCCATTCGCGACGTGATCGCGTTTCCAAAGACGCAGCGGGCCCAATGCCTGTTGACCCAGGCCCCCAGCACGGTCGATGAAAAGCAGTTGCGCGAGCTACACATCCGATTGCGTGCGCCAGAGCCGGTCAAGTCCGCTTGACAATGAACTGATTCTGCGGTTCAGGCAGAATGAAAGGGCGCCATATTGGCGCCCTTTTTTATGCCCCCTATTTTTAAAATTCCTCAATCTGTTCTGGTCGTCGTCTACACGCCCGCTTTGGACGTACTCTTGATCAGAAGAGCTGATGCGGTGGATTTTTGGCAGTCTGTCACAGGCAGTAAAGACTCTCTGGACGAGCCCTTTGTGCAGACGGCATCGCGCGAAGTGCTGGAGGAGACGGGCATCGACTGCGGGCCGGGTACCCCGTTGGCAAGCGAGCTGCATGATTGGCATCTTGAAAATGTCTACGAGATCTATCCAGCCTGGCGACATCGCTATGCGCCGGGGGTCTCCCGCAACACTGAGCATCTGTTTGGCTTGATGGTTCCAGAACGAACGGCAGTTCGATTGAGCCCCCGGGAACATACCGACAGTCAGTGGCTACCTTATCGCCAGGCGGCCCAAGCTTGTTACTCGCCATCCAACGCAGAAGCCTGTTTACTGCTGCCCACAATGGCGGTGATCAAGGAGTCGCCATGAACACCTTGCGCGTGGCGACCTACAACATCCACAAGGGCGTGCAAGGCATCGGTCCACAGCGCCGTTTGGAAATTCATAACCTAGGCCATGCCATCGAGCAGCTTGATGCGGACATTGTGTGTCTCCAGGAGGTCCGCAAGCTGCACCGGCGGGAAGAGAAATACTTCACTCACTGGCCTGAATTGCCACAAGCTGATTTCCTGGCCCCCGAAGGTTACGAGGCGATTTATCGCACCAACGCAGTCACCCGACACGGTGAGCACGGAAATGCCATGCTGTCCCGGTGGCCAGTGATCGGGCACCAGCATGAAGATATTTCGGATCACCGTTTTGAGCAACGTGGCCTGCTCCATTCGGAGGTGCTGGTGCACGGGCAGGCCGTGCATGTACTGGTGGTTCATTTGGGTCTGATCAAGGCGAGTCGCGCTCGCCAGGTTGCGCAGTTGCAGCGTTTCATTGAGCGCGAAGTGCCTTCGATGGCGCCTCTCCTGGTTGCTGGCGATTTCAATGATTGGGGGGACAACGTCAAGCTGGCGTTACAGAGTACGCACCTGAGGGTCTTTGAGGGGCTTCGTAATCCAACATTTCCGTCCCGCTTGCCCTTGGTTCAACTGGATTATGTGTACGCACGAGGTTTGACGCCCGTGGGGGTTCATGTGCCGCGCGGGCGTATATGGGGACGCATGTCAGATCACTTGCCTTTGATTGCTGAGTTCGCTTTGCCGAATCATGTGCCCACCTGATGGGGCCACTGCTTTTTCGACCCGGCCATCAGGTGCAGTTGCTTGAAGGGGGGCAAGAGTTTTTCTCTGCCTTGGTTCAATCCATTAACGACAGTCTTCAGGAAGTGCGACTGGAGACCTACATATTCAGCGTCGAAGGAGCGGGTCAGCAAGTTGCCAGTGCTCTGGAGCGTGCTGCATTGCGCGGGGTTATGGTGTTTGTCCTGATGGATGGGGTCGGAACACCGGGACTTGCGCCGCACTGGGCAAGCCGTTTCAATGCCGCTGGTGTGAAGTGGCGAATCTTCTCCCCTTTAGGACGTTTCGGGATCTTGGTGCCCAGTCGCTGGAGGCGAATGCATCGCAAGTTGTGTGTTGTGGACGGGACCGTGGCGTTCTGCGGCGGCATCAATGTGCTGGATGATTATTACGACCCCAACTATGGCACGCTGGAGTCCCCCCGGTTTGACTTTGCGGTGCGGGTGACGGGACCACTCGTGCGCACAGCGCATGAGGCGACCACGCAGTTTTGGTCGCGATTGAAAGCGGTCAATCTACTGCGTCAGAGTGACTTTCGGGAGGGTTGGCAGGCACTTCAAGAGGCAGTCAGGCTGGCGCGGCAAGGCTCGGAGGGTACGGCTGCTGCGCCTGAACAAGGAGTGGCGCCGTTGACTGATGCGATGCATGCAGATCTGGTGTTGCGCGATAACGTGCACAACCGTTCGCGGATCGAACGCAGTTACCGGCAGGCCATAGGCGCGGCAACACAAGAGATCATCATTGCCAACGCCTACTTCGTGCCGGGCCGGAAGTTGCGCAGAGGACTGATTCATGCGGCTGGACGAGGGGTGCGTGTTCGTTTGCTGCTTCAGGGGCGATATGAGTATTTCATGCAGTACCACGCTGCGCGCCCTGTTTACGGTGCCTTGCTGAAGGCAGGGGTTGAAATTCATGAGTATTCAGTGAGTTTTCTGCATGCCAAAGTAGCCGTAATCGACGGACATTGGGCCACGGTGGGTTCCTCCAACCTGGATCCCTTGAGCTTGTTGCTGGCAAGAGAGGCCAACGTCTTTGTCGACGATGCAGAGTTTGCTGTGGAACTCCGTACAAGACTTGAACTCGCTATGGCGTTGGGTGGTGAGCGCATTGACCCGGCGACCTATGCGAACCGGCCGTGGCATCAGTTATTTCTCGACCGTTGCGCATTCGGCTTGATGCGCGCGCTACTGTTTTTGACTGGTAAACGTTATTGATTTACCGCCGGCGGAGTGCTGCTTGGCGAGGACCTTTCATCAAAAACCCTACAGTCAAAACGCTGCTACCATTCTTCAATGTTAATGAAAAGTACGATCACTATGAATCCAGTTGATGCCCATGAGGGGATACCCGTCTCAGTCAAAATACGGGAGCGTTTGTTGGCGGCACGCAAGCGTTTCAACGCCAATGACAACATAGCTGATTTCATTGAGCCCGGTGAGCTTGAAAAACTGCTGGACGAAGTGGAAGGGAAAATGCAGGGCGTGTTGAGCAGCTTGGTTATCGACACCGAACGCGATCACAACACCGACAAGACCGCGCGTCGCGTTGCCAAAATGTATTTGAACGAGGTCTTCAAGGGGCGTTATGTCAGTGCACCAGCCATCACCGAGTTCCCCAATGCCGAGCACCTTAATGAGCTAATGATTGTGGGTCCCATTACGGTGCGAAGTGCCTGCAGTCACCATCTGTGCCCCGTGATCGGTCAAGTCTGGATTGGTGTGTTGCCCAACGAGCACACTAACGTGATTGGTTTGTCCAAGTACGCGCGTCTGGCCGAGTGGGTGATGGGCAGGCCCCAGATTCAGGAAGAAGCAGTTGTCCAGTTGGCTGATCTGATTCAGCAAAAAACCCAACCAGACGGTCTCGCTATCGTCATGGAGGCTTCCCATTTTTGCATGGGCTGGCGAGGCGTGAAAGATATGGATAGCAAGATGATTAACTCGGTTATGCGGGGTAGTTTTTTGAAAGACCCCAACTTGCGCCGGGAGTTTTTGTCGCTGATCCCCAAGAAAGGTTAATCATGTTGGTACGTTTACTTTATGCCAGTCGGGCCATGGATACGAGTCCAGACGCAATCAACGCTATTTTGGTGCAGTCGCGCCAACACAATCCCGAGTGCGGAATCACCGGCATACTATGCTACGGCGGTGGTATTTTTTTGCAGGCCATTGAGGGTGGGCGCATGCCTGTGAGCGAACTGTATGGTCACATACAGCGCGATACGAGGCACAGAGAAGTGGTGCTGTTGCACTATGAAGAAATCTCGGAACGACGCTTTGGTGGATGGACCATGGGTCAAGTCAATATGTCCAAGATCAATGCGTCGATCTTGCTTAAATATGCTGAAAAACCTGAACTTGATCCCTACTCAGTCTCTGGCAGCGTGTCCCTCGCGCTGCTTGAGGAGCTGATGGCAACGGCCAGCATCATTGGTCGAGCTTGATCGGTCGTTTGCCCGCTTGACTCTTGTGAATTTGAACAGGTTCATGAGGCTGTGTTGAGGGAGCTGGTTGGCTGTGATTTCTCGTCCAGCCCTT
This sequence comes from Rhodoferax sp., assembly GCA_044339205.1. Lineage (GTDB taxonomy): Bacteria > Pseudomonadota > Gammaproteobacteria > Burkholderiales > Burkholderiaceae_C > Rhodoferax. Next base: position 35,451 of record JBIIVW010000005.1, read on the forward strand.
CAAAAACCAAGTCGATTGTTTTGGCTTTTGGTCACTTGAACAAGGGCTGCGTTCAGGTGACTCGACTGGAGCGGCTGCAATCCCTGGATGCATTCTTACAATGGTTGCTGAAACCCGCGGGCTGGGTTGGCGGATTTGATCTCCCGTTTGGTTTGCCGCGGGAATTGGTTGAAACACTGCAGTGGCCAGCGCAGTGGGAAGACTGCATTCACTACTACGCCAGTCTGTCCCGGGAGCAGGTCCGCTCCACCTTTGCCGGGTTTTGCAATGCCCGCCCGGCAGGCGGAAAATTTGCACACCGAGCTACCGATCTCCCGGCAGGTTCCAGTTCATCCATGAAATGGGTCAACCCTCCTGTGGCGTTGATGTTGCATGCAGGTGTACCCAGGCTGCTGGCGGCTGGAGTGCACTTGGTTGGTTTGCAGCCAAACCAATCCGATGGCCCAACCAGTGTAAATGGCCAGAACCGACGAATAGCTCTGGAGGCCTACCCCGGTTTGTTGGCGCGTGAGGTGTTGGCTCAAAGAAGCTACAAAAGCGATACCAAAGCCAAACAAACACCAGACCGACTAATTGCGCGCAAAGACCTCATCACTGCGTTGGAGCATGGTCAAACCCGGCTAGGCTTGCGGCTCAAACTCACGCACTCCCAGCGGGATCTTTTGGTGGATGACGGCAGTGGTGATTCGCTTGATGCGGTGATGTGTCTGGTTCAAGCCGCTTGGGGTCAGGCTCGCTACTCTGAAGGTGATGAGCGCTACGGTTTGCCTGCCGACATGGACCCTCTGGAGGGCTGGATAGTGACAGCCGGTTCGCGCAAGCACTAGTTCATTTGCCGTATAACGGTTTCTTCGAGTTTGCCTGCCAACTGGGAGATAGCCAGGGCAGCTGGGCAACCCGGCATGGATTGCATCAGCAGCTGACGCCGCATCACAGCCTGACGTACCGAGGGGTCTGACGGAATGTCGCCCACGTGAATCAATCGCAAGGGGCGCCCCGGTTCCGATACGACAAACCGATCCAACACTTGTTGCAGCTGAGTGGTGATAGCCCGCCCGTCTCCCAGTCGTGCCGTCTGGTTGACCACGATGCGGATGTTATGGCGTTTTTGTTGCGCGGCCAGAACTTTAATGGTGGCGTAGGCGTCGGTCAGCGAAGTGGGTTCGGGCGTTGCGACTATCAAAACTTCTGATGCCAAAGAGACCGCAAAGAGCACCACATCTGAGATGCCGGCGCCTGTGTCGAGCAAGATGATGTCGTAATGAGGTACTAATCCACCCATGATGCGCAGAAAATCCTCGCGAACCTCGGCTGTCAGGCGGGAGTACTCCACCATGCCCGAGCCTGCAAGCAAAACAGAGAACCCACCGGGTGCCCGGATGATGGCTTCTTCAAGTTTTGCTTTGCCGGTAAAAACATCATGCAGGGTAATCTTGGGGTACAGGTTCAGGACCACATCCAGATTAGCCAGCCCCAGATCGGCATCCAGAACCAGCACGCGATGACCGCGCTTGGCCAGTGCAGCCGCTAGGTTGGCCGAGACAAACGTCTTGCCGACGCCGCCTTTTCCGCTGGTCACTGCCAGCACTTTGCCCAGCGGCCTTAGCGGCTCCTTGGCAGGTGCCGTATTGCCTAAAGGGGGGGTTAGGACATCGCTCATTTTTCGTTCAACCTCTTCATTGCATTGCGTTGCCTGTGACAACACTCGGTGCACTTTCTAACCAAGCCGGGTCACCAATTGTCAGGTGGCCAAACAGCAGGCTCTTTTCCTCTGCACTCACAGCAATCATGGGTTGTTCTTCAATATACACACGATTTCGTCCTTCTGACTTGGCTTGATAGAGTTGCTGGTCGGCCCGTTCTGTCCACAAATCCGTTGTGGATCGAACCCATTCGGGAGCGTAGGCGCCACCAACACTGATCGTCACGTTAATGTTGACCAAGGGCGCTATGTTGATCGAAAGTGCCTGTACTGATTCCCTGATTCGTTCTGCCACCAACCAGCCAAATGAAGACTGGCAACTGGGCAGAATAACCGCAAATTCCTCTCCTCCGTAGCGAGCTACCGTGTCCATGGGCCGCACGCAGTTTTCCAGGCAGTTGGCAACCACTTGAAGCACCTGATCACCAGCATGGTGTCCATAAGTGTCATTGACCTTCTTGAAGTGATCAATGTCGAGCATCAGCAGCAGCGCAGATTCGCCTGAACGGGCCACAACATCAATTTCCCGACTTAATATGCGTCGAAAGTTTCGTCTGTTACCCAAGCCAGTCAGCGGGTCAGTCAGAGACAGGTCACACAGGCCGTCAACAATGCCCTGAAGGTAGGCGACAGGTGATTCATGCGGGTCCGGCAGCTTGTTCGATGGATCATGCTCAAGTAGGGCACGCGCGTCAGCCAAGCGCAAGTCACGCAGATCAATCATTGAGGAATCAGTCTCGTCAGTCACGGAGTCACCAGATATTGCACAGATTAAGTCTAACAGGAACACTTTTAAACTTGGCTGTGAAAATAGCGACTTAATCCTGCCTTCGGGCGAATTCAGCGAGTGGAGCATGATTCAAGGAATCTTTCTGTTGATTGGAATCCTGATGGCCGACATCAGCGCGGCCCGCGAGATGTTTGTTGGCAAGGTTTCTTTCGTCTCTGATGGAGACACACTGTGGGTGCGACCAGAACAAGGCGGCCCGCCTCGCAAGCTTCGCATCGATGGTATTGATGCCCCCGAGATATGTCAGGCAGGAGGTGTGGACTCGCGTGACGCACTGGCCGCGTATGTGCTCAACCATCGCGTTGAGGTGACGGTCCGGCGCTATGATGATTACGGGAGGGGTCTTGCCCGTCTTGTTCTGGAAAAAAAGGATCTGGGCGCACATTTGGTAAGCACAGGCCAGGCATGGTCCTATCGCTGGCGAAGCAGTCTGGGCCTCTACTCCTCTGAAGAAATTTTGGCACGTCAGGCGCGACGGGGCGTGTTTGCGAGCCATCAGCCCGAACTGCCGCGTGATTTCCGCAAACGCCATGGGCCGTGTCATTCACCGGCACCTTGAAATCGACATGGGAAATGACTTGATCAATGAGACGGACAACGAGGACGAGGACACTCCCGCATTACCGCCTGTGCCCGTGGGTGCGAGAAATTACATTACACCAGACGGCTATGCGCGCCACCGCCAGGAGTTGCTGCAGTTGATTGACGTGGAGCGTCCCAAAGTTGTGGAGATCGTGCATTGGGCAGCCAGCAACGGTGATCGATCTGAAAATGGGGACTACATCTACGGCAAGAAGCGATTGCGTGAGATTGACAGGCGAATTCGCTTCATGACCCAGCGCCTTGAGCTTATGGCGGTTGTGGACCCTGCGATCCACCACGGCAGCCACCAGATTTTTTTTGGTGCGACGGTTGATTATCTTGAGGCGGGTGGCGTTGAGCGCACGATCACTATTCTTGGTACCGATGAGGTGGACAGTGCCAGTGCGCAAGTGAGCTGGGTGTCCCCCATCGCGAGAACCCTTCTCAGGGCTCACGTGGGTGATTCACTCCGGTTGGTAACGCCTTCAGGGAAGATCGAGATCGAGGTCGTTGATGTCCGCTATCCCAAGCCAGCTCAGATCACTTGAACGAGTTAGCGGGTTGATTTGGTCCGCTGGGCCTTCAGTACGGATGGGGTTCGTCGCAAATTTCGCAGAGCGATCTCAAGCTGGTTGAGGTCGCGAACCGATATGGCAAACCTGAGTTCGGTAGCATCCCGAGCCGATTCGTCGTCCATATCGATGTGAGTGATATCTGTTTCGGCCGCTGCCAGCGCCGCTGCTACACGGGCCAGCACCCCTTTGCCGTTGGTGACGGTCACGGTGACGTCGGTCTCAAAGGTTCGGACAGGCTCGTCAGACCATTCGACACCGATAAATCGTTCAGTGTCTTTGTGGTTGAGCTTGAGCGCCACAGCACAATCATCGGCATGGACGATCAACCCTTCGCCACGGCCAAGGTAGCCAACAATGCCGTCCCCCGGAACCGGTTTACAGCAGGCCGCAAATTTGACCGAGGCGTTCTCGCTGCCATCCAGGACAATGCCGCCTTGAGATACCAGGTCATTTGTGGTGTATCTTTCCCGGGTCAGTAGCAAAGCGTCAGGTTTTTCGCCGCTGTCTGTGAGAAGGGTGAGCAAGCGTTTTGCCACGATACCTGCGATGCGCTTGCCCAGCCCGATGTCCGTGAACAACTCGGAGCGGCTCTTGTTGCCGCTGAACCGCAGCAGCTTCTCCCAGATGGGCTGGTTCCCGTCCGTGTCGTCCGGGAGCTTTTCGATGCCTTCGGCTCGAATGGCCTGCTCCAGCATCTTTTCACCCAGGTTTTCTGAGTCGACTTGCGCCAGTGTTTTGAGGTGCTGGCGAATTTTTGACCGTGCCCGGGCTGTTCTCACAAATCCCAGCCAAGCCGGGTTGGGCGTTGACAGTGGAGCTGTGTCGATCTCAACAACATCGCCATTTTTCAGCTCAGTGCGCAATGGGACCTGCTCACCATTGATCCTCGCGGCCAAGGTTCTGTCGCCCACGTTACTGTGAATCGCATAAGCAAAATCCACCACTGTGGCGCCTCTGGGCAGCGCCATGACCTGGCTTTTGGGCGTCAGCACATACACGGCGTCCGGGAATAAATCCACTTTGACATGATCCCAGAACTCTGCAGCGTCCCGTGTTTCATCCTGAATATCCAGCAAGGACTGCAGCCACTTGGAGCCCAGGCGCTCGGCGCTACCGGCTTCGTGTGAACTGTTGGCTTTGTACAGCCAGTGGGCTGCAACACCCGATTCAGCTACTACATTCATGGCTTCGGTGCGCACCTGAAACTCGACATTGACGCCAGAAGGGCCCACCAGGGTCGTGTGGAGCGACTGGTAGCCGTTGACTTTGCCAATGGCGATATGGTCCTTGAACTTGCCTGGCAGTGGCTTGTAGAGTTGGTGTAGCGTACCGAGTGCGGTGTAGCAATCAATCACGCTTGGCACCAGAACCCTGAAGCCATAAATATCTGTGACTTGGGCGAAACTCAAATGCTTCTCGTCCATTTTTTTGTAAATGGAGAAGAGCGTCTTTTCCCGCCCCGCGATTCTCACCTTCATGCCGCTGGCGGCGAATGCTGCCTCGACTTCCCTGTGTACTTTCTGGATCAAATCTCTGCGGCGACTGCGTGCCTTGGCCACTGCTTTGGTCAAAATTCGGTAGCGCCAAGGCTGCAAGTGGCAGAAGGCCAAGTCCTGCAACTCCCGGTAGGTTTGATTCAGCCCCAGTCGGTGGGCGATCGGGGCATAAATATCCAGCGTTTCTGACGCAATGCGTGCCCATTTGGCGCGCGGTGCGTCAGAGAGAGTGCGCATATTGTGGGTTCGATCCGCCAGCTTGATCAGGATCACCCGAACATCCCGTGCCATGGCGAGCAGCATCTTTCTAAACGACTCTGCCTGGTTTTCTTCCCTCGTATTGAAATGAAGCTTGTCGAGCTTGGTCAGACCATCTACCAGCTCAGCAACAGGGGAGCCAAACTGCTCAATCAGCTCAATTTTGGTGACATTGCAGTCTTCCAGTGCGTCATGGAGCAACGCGGCCATGAGCGCTTGCGAATCCAGCTTCCAGTCGGCACATTGGGCCGCGACGGCAATCGGGTGAGTAATATAAGGTTCACCACTGTTGCGAAGTTGCCCCAAGTGAGCTTCATCGGCAAAACGATATGCCAGACGAACCTGCTCAAGGTCGGCTGGGGAAAGGTAGTCGAGTTTCGCGGTCAGGTTGGCAAAGCTTGCAGCTGCAGCGTTGGCCGCAGCCAGGCTAGGCTCGCCCGATCGGTGGTTATCACCACCGGTAGGGAGCTTGTTGGAGGAAGTTTTCAGTGCGGTACCCACCCTTTGAATATAGCTGTGCAATTGGGGATTTGCTGCGCACCAACAAAAAAGCACCGCAAGCGGTGCTTTTTTGTTGTTGACCAAAGACTATAAAGGTACTTTTTTCAACATTTCCAAGCCGACCTTGCCGGCGGCAATTTCGCGCAGCGCAGTCACGGCTGGCTTGTTCTTGCAATCCACCTTGGGTGCGTGGCCTTGGCTCAGCATGCGTGCGCGGTAAGTCGCCGCCAAGACCAACTGAAAACGATTGGGGATCTGCACCAGGCAGTCTTCTACGGTAATACGAGCCATGAAATTCTCCGAAAAACCAGGGAGCACTAAGGAATGTGCAAAGCTTTGAAGGTGTCAGCCCTGGCACGCCTTTGCGCCGAGAACTTGAGCCGTTGGGAGTGAATGATCGCTTTGAGGTCAAAAAGCGCTCTGTCAAACAACTCATTGATTATAACGAAGTCGAATTGAGCCACTTGGGCGACCTCAATAGCGGCGTTTTTCAGGCGCAGTTCAATGACATCGGCCGAGTCTTCGCCGCGGCGCTCCAGCCGGGAGCGCAACTCTTCCCAACTGGGGGGCAATATAAAGATACTGATGGCGTTCGCAAAAATTCGTTTGATTTGAACAGCGCCCTGAAAATCAATTTCCAGAATCACATCCGCCCCTTGACTCATTCGGTCTTCGATCGCTTTTTTGGAGGTGCCATAACGGTGATTGTGCACATGGGCCCATTCCACAAAGGCGTCAGCCTCCACCATCGCGTCGAACTCCTGTTCCGATACAAAAAAGTACTCCCTGCCATGTTTTTCCTGTCCCCTGGGTGCCCGGGTGGTGTGTGAAACCGACGGTTGAACGTGGGAGTCCAGCTCCATCAACGCTTTGACCAGGCTTGATTTTCCGGCCCCGCTTGGGGCTGCGACAACAAACAGGTTTCCGGGATAGTCCATGAGGGGCGCTTCTCGCACAGGTTGGGTAAAGGTGCTTATTCTATGTTTTGCACCTGCTCGCGCATCTGCTCGATCAAGACCTTCATGTCTACTGAAATGTGGGTTAACTCCAGTGCCGCTGATTTTGATCCCATGGTGTTGGCTTCGCGGTGAAGCTCCTGGATCAGGAAGTCGAGCCGCTTTCCAACTTCTCCGCCTTTGTTAATCAAGCGCTCTATTTCATCCAGGTGAGAGTTCAGGCGCGTGATCTCTTCAGCGACGTCAATGCGGATCGCAAAAGCGGTTGCTTCGGCGAGCGCCCGATCCTGGGCGATCTCTGGCAAGGCTGTCCCATCCGTGAGCGCCATGGCTTCCTTCCAGCGATCCATGAAGCGCTGGCGCTGCTGCAAGACCAGTTGGGGCACCAGGGGAACGGCTTGCGCCGCCAACGCGCGGAGTTGACTGAGTCGCTCGATCAGCATGAGGCCCAGCCTGTCACCTTCTCGCTGGCGTGATGAGATCAATTCATCCACTGCTTGCATAGCCACTGTCAGAATAGTTTCTTTCCAATCCCGCACGCTACCCGTGTCATTGGATGACAAGCGAATCACATCAGCCACGCTCAGGGGTGCGGCATCTGGCAACCAGGCTTTGACGCTGTCCTGCACCGCATTCAACCGCTGAAGCAGCCGGGTGGTGGGGTCCACAATGATGCTTTGGGTGTTGCTTTCAATCGAAACGCGCACCTCCACTTTGCCGCGCTTGAGGCGACCGATCAGCATTTCCCGCAAGGCGGGTTCATACTGCCTAAGCTCTTCCGGCAAGCGAAACGACAGGTCAAGAAAACGGCTGTTGACCGACCTGATTTCCAGGCCGAGTTGGCTCGTCGGGGTGTTTTTAATCTCGGCTTCGGAGCCGTTGCTGGCTGTGCTGTGCTGTGCACTTGCATAGCCTGTCATGCTGTAAACTGGCATTTCAATTCTCTTATCGATGGAACGGTTTTGAGAATAACCCGGATCGACTTGATCAGACAGTAGCTAAAGAGAATTATGTCAAAGGTCAAACCCGCCCACTTGCCGCCAGGCACCCTGATCGGAGGCTATCGAGTCGTCCGCAAAGTGGCCGCTGGTGGATTTGGTGTCGTGTACCTCGCTACAGATGCCGAGGGGCAGCAAGTGGCGGTCAAGGAGTATCTGCCCTCATCGCTCGCAACCCGCGCGCCCGGCGAGCTGAGCCCCCAGGTGCAACCTGAAAAACTGTCGCTGTACCGATTGGGTCTCAAAAGTTTTTTTGAAGAAGGCCGATCCCTGGCACAGATTTCACACCCGTCCGTCGTGAGTGTGATGAATTTCTTCCGGGAAAACGAAACCGTCTATATGGTGATGAACTACCTGGAGGGGGCGTCCCTGCAGGACTTCATCATCACAGCCCGCGATCAAAAACAGGCCAAGGTGTTTCGGGAGTCGACGATTCGCTCTCTGTTTGATGAGATTCTTCGCGGCCTTCGAATCGTTCACCAGCACAAGATGCTGCATCTGGACATCAAGCCCGCCAATATCTTTGTCACTGACGAAAACAAATCGGTACTGATTGATTTTGGTGCCGCCCGAGAGGTTCTTAGCAAGGAAGGCAATTTCATAAGGCCGATGTACACGCCCGGTTTTGCAGCGCCAGAGATGTACCGTCGCGACGCGTCCATGGGCCCGTGGACCGACATCTATGCCATTGGTGCCTGTATGTATGCCTGCATGCTGGGTTATCCGCCCAGCGAGGCACACCAGCGTCTTGAAAAAGACCGTATCGCCATTGCACTGACTCGCCTGCGGGGGGTGTATTCCGACAACCTGATCGAGGTTGTTGAGTGGTGCACGTCACTGGACCCTTTGTCGCGGCCCCAGTCGGTATTTGCACTGCAAAAAGAAATGAGCCGGGAGGGTGAGCGCCGTTACACCAAGCTCAGTGTCAGTGAAAAGGTGCGGCTTCAGTTCGACACCCTGGTGGCTGACACCAAGAAGAGTGCCCAGAAAGTGGCGATCGGGACGGGTAAACCGAAATGAAATTCTCTGTTTTCCAGGTGAGTCGCAAAGGGAGTCGAAAAAAGAACGAAGACCGCATGGGTTACTGCTACACCCGCGGTTCAGGAATCTTTATTCTGGCGGACGGTATGGGTGGGCATCCTCTCGGTGAGATCGCTGCCCAACTGACCCTGCAGACCATTTCCGCCTTGTTTCAAAAAGAGGCCAAGCCTGTGCTGCCGGATGTGGGGGCCTTTCTCGAAGCTGCTGCACTGGCTGCGCACCGGGAGATTCTTCGTTACGCGACTGAAAAAGGCATGATGGACACCCCCAGGACCACGCTGGCGGCTGTGGTTGTGCAGGACGGCGGTGCGACCTGGATTCACTGCGGTGACTCCCGCCTGTACATGGTGCGCGAGGCTGGTTTATTGGTGCGCACCCGGGATCATTCGTATCTTGAGCAGCGCCAGCAGC
>JBIIVW010000291.1:0-4243 GCA_044339205.1 Rhodoferax sp.
GCCGTACGCATTGGAAATGACGTTGAGATTGGAGCCAATACCTGTATCGATCGCGGGGCCCTTCAGGACACGGTGATTGAAGATGGTGTGAAGCTCGACAACCTCATTCAAATCGGTCATAACGTGCGTATTGGGAAGCACACTGCGTTGGCAGGGTGCGTCGGTGTGGCTGGCAGCGCGACGATAGGTGCTCATTGCACCATCGGAGGCGGAGCCATTGTTTTGGGTCATCTGGTGCTAGGTGATCACATTAACATCTCTGCAGCGACGGTCGTCACCCGGTCGATTCAGAAGCCAGGACATTACACTGGCATGTTCCCGATTGACGACAACGCCGAGTGGGAAAAAAATGCGGCATCGCTCAAACAATTGCACCGCTTGCGCGAGCGCATTCGGGCGCTGGAGCGTGATTCAAAGACATGAGAGAGTGCGTGCTGTTTCTCTGATCTAGCCCCCACCAACCAAGATTAAAAAAATGATGGACATTCACCAAATACTTAAACAACTGCCACATCGCTATCCATTCTTGTTGGTGGATCGGGTACTTTCCATCGAAAAAGGTAAAAGCATCAAGGCGTTGAAAAATGTAACGATCAATGAGCCATTTTTCCAAGGCCATTTTCCTCACCGCCCTGTGATGCCCGGCGTATTGATGCTGGAAGCGCTCGCGCAGGCGGCCGCTCTGTTGGCCTTTGACACATTGGGCTCTTCGCCCAGCGATGAAATGGTCTATTATTTTGCGGGGATCGACGGCGCACGGTTCAAGCGTCCGGTCGAGCCGGGTGACCAGTTGATACTTGAGGTTGAATTGTTGCGAATGAAAGCCGGGATTTTCAAATTCAAGGCGCGCGCACTGGTAGGCGACGAGTTGACTGTTGAGGCTGAATTGACATGCGCCATGCGCGCGATTACCTGAAGGAGTCCGGGTGACACTTGTCCATTCCACCGCCATTGTTGATCCTGCCGCAGAACTTGACAGCAGCGTCTCGGTCGGGGCTTACACGCTTATTGGCCCGCATGTGAAAGTAGGGGCCGGGACAACCGTTGGACCGCACTGCGTCATTGAAGGTCACACGACCATCGGACGAGATAACCGTATTTTCCAGTTCACCTCGTTGGGGGCGATTCCACAGGATAAAAAATATGCAGGGGAACCTTGCGAGCTGGTTATAGGGGATCGAAATACGATTCGGGAGTTTTGCACTTTCAACATAGGTTCACCCGGGGGCACTGGCGTCACGCGCGTCGGCGATGACAACTGGCTTATGGCGTATGTGCACCTGGCGCACGATTGCGTTGTGGGCAACAACACCATTTTTGCGAACAACTCCCAGTTGGCGGGACATGTAGAAGTGGGCGATTGGGTTATTTTGGGCGGTTTCACGGTGGTCCACCAGTTCGTGAAAATCGGCGCTCACAGCATGACAGCGATGTGTACACTCTTGTTTGCTGATTTGCCACCTTACGTTATGTGCCAGGGGCAGCCTGCACAGGCTCGTTCCATGAACTATGAGGGTCTGCGCCGGCGGGGTTTTTCACAAGATCGCATCGCGGCTGTGAAGGCCATGCACAGGGCGCTGTACCGTGATGACTTGACCCTCCAGGTTGCCCGTGAACGCATTGGGCAGTTGATTGAAAAGCACCCTGAATCCTCAATAGATATCGAGATGATGCTTTCTTTTCTGGAGCATTCTTCCCCGCAGCGCGGAATCGTGCGGTGAATTCTCCGACTGACGACTCGCTCAATGTTGCGATGGTCGCGGGCGAAGCGTCAGGGGACTTGCTCGCGGGCTTGTTACTTGATGGCTTGGTGGCGCGCTGGCCGGATCTGCAGGCCGCCGGGATCGGCGGACCTCAAATGCATTCACGCGGCTTTGAGGCGTGGTGGCCGCACCACAAACTGTCTGTTCACGGCTATGGCTGGGAGGTCTTGCGCCGATACCGGGAAATAGTGGGTATTCGCACACAACTCAAGCAAAGGCTGTTGCAACAACCGCCAGATGTTTTCATCGGTGTGGATGCACCTGATTTCAATCTTGACCTTGAGGCCTCTCTCAGGTCCAAAGGCATCAAGACCATTCATTTTGTCGCACCCTCGATCTGGGCCTGGCGCCCCGAACGGGTGGAGAAAATCCGCCGAAGCGTGGACCATGTGCTGTGCCTATTTCCCTTTGAGCCTGCATTGTTGGCTCAGCACGGTATTCCTGCGACTTATGTCGGGCATCCGCTGGCCAACATCATTCCCCTGGTGCCGGATCGCTCGGGAGCCCGAAGAGCATTCGGCCTGAGTGAAGACGATGAAGTCGTGGCCCTGTTGCCGGGCAGCCGAAAGTCTGAAATTCAACACCTCGCGTTGCGGTTCTTTCAAGCTGCTGTGCTGATGCAAAAAGCCCGTCCGTCTCTGCAGTTCATTGTGCCGGCGGTGCCGGCTTTGAAAGCCATGATTGAGGCGGCGGCCAAAGCCAGTGGGCTGGTGAACCGCCTGCGGATTGTCGAGGGGCAGTCCCATATCATCTTGGCAGCTTGCGATGTGACGTTGATTGCCAGCGGCACGGCCACCCTGGAGGCCGCCTTGTTCAAGCGGCCCATGGTCATCGCCTACCACATGAGTTGGTTGTCTTGGCAAATCATGCGCCGAAAACAGTTGCAGCCATGGGTGGGGTTGCCAAATATCCTTTGCCGTGATTTCGTTGTGCCCGAATTTCTGCAAAACGCAGCCACGCCCCAAGCCTTGGCAAACGAGGTGCTGCGATGGCTTGATGCCAAGGAGGTGGCACCTGAGAAAATAGTGGCTTTACAACAAACATTCGCCGCACTGCACATACAGTTGCAACGCGACACTCCTCGAATTGCCGCCCATGCGATCCAGCAAGTACTCCAAGGCTGAACAAGCCGCCCTGACTAAAACTGCCATGCAACAAGCGGGGCTGCGCTGGAATATTCCCGGTCTGGTTGCTGGCGTGGACGAGGCCGGCCGCGGCCCCCTCGCTGGTCCTGTGGTTGCCGCTGCCGTGATTCTGGACGATTTGCATCCGATCAAAGGATTGGCTGATTCCAAGAAGCTCTCCGCTTCGCGCCGCGACGCCCTGTTTGATGAAATCCGTGCCAAAGCCTTGTGTTGTTCCATTGCGATGGCCAGCGTGGAGGAAATCGACCAACTCAATATTTTGCAGGCCACCCTGCTCGCCATGCGCCGGGCGGTAGAGGGCTTGCGGCTCAAGCCCATCCGGGTGCTGGTCGATGGCAACCGCCTCCCGGTGCTGCGAATTCAGGCTGAGGCCATTGTCAAGGGCGACTCATTGGTGCCCGCCATCTCGGCAGCGTCCATTCTTGCCAAAGTGCACCGTGACCGCTTATGTGCCGACATGGATCAGCAATATCCGCATTACGGCTTTGCCCGGCACAAGGGCTACGGTACCGCCGTGCATCTGGCCGCGCTGCAGGAGCATGGCGCCTGTGAGCAACACCGCAAGTCATTTCGCCCAGTGACCGATGTGTTAAAAAGCGCAATGCCATGAGCTCCTCAAACTACCAGGAGGTCACATCCCGTGACAATGGGTTGCTCAAGGATTTGAGGCGGCTTTCTACGGAAAGCACGGCTTACCGAAAGCAAGGGCGGTTTTGGGTGGAAGGAGATCACCTGTGCCGTGCAGCCTTGGTCCGGGGCAAAAAACCTGCTTTTGGAGTGTTTAAAGCATCTTTTTGGCCTCTAGCCGGCGAAGAATATACTCAGGCAGCTATAAAAAACATAGTAGTCAAAGACGCCTTGTTCGACGAGATCAGCGGCTTGGAGTCGCCGGCCAGTATGGGTTTTATCTTTGAATTACCTCCAGCACTTGCTTTGGAGTCCCGCATGCCTTCTGTCATTCTGGATCGTGTGCAAGATGCGGGCAATGTCGGCTCTATTTTGCGAAGTGCCTCTGCTTTCGGGTTCAAGCAGATCATTGCCCTCAAGGGCACCGCAGCGCTATGGAGTCCCAAAGTCTTGCGCGCGGGCATGGGAGCGCATTGGGGTCTGCACCTGATGGAAGGAGTCGAGTTGGACGACCTGGCGGCGTTAAAAGTGCCAATTGTGGTCACGAGCTCTCACCAAGGCGGTTTCCTGGACTATGCCCTTGACCATGGCGGCCTACCCAGCCCGTGTGCTTGGGCCTTGGGCCACGAGGGGCAGGGCGTCAGTCCCGAGCTTGAAGCCCTGGCTCGGCGCCGTGTTCGTATTGCACAGCCTGGCGGGGAGGAGTCT
>JBIIVW010000292.1:0-4216 GCA_044339205.1 Rhodoferax sp.
TCGTGAATTTCATTGCGCATGGCATCAAAAAGACCGATCCGCCCGAGGCTGGCAAACCCAGCGAAACACAAGCCGAGAGCGAAGAGCAGGGCGGCGAGAAAAACGAGAAGCAATCGCCTCTGGAGCAATACACAGTCAATTTGAATCAACTGGCCAAAGACGGGAAAATTGATCCACTGATTGGTCGGGACTACGAGGTTGAGCGGGTTATTCAAATCCTGTGCCGCCGTCGCAAGAACAATCCTTTGCTCGTCGGCGAGGCCGGGGTTGGCAAGACGGCCATTGCCGAGGGCTTGGCTTGGCGCATCACACAAAAAGATGTGCCCGAGATTTTGGCGGACTCCATTGTTTATTCTTTGGACATGGGCGCCTTGCTGGCGGGCACCAAGTACCGGGGCGACTTTGAGCAGCGTCTCAAGGGCGTGTTGAAGTCCCTCAAAGACAAGCCCAATGCCGTACTTTTCATTGATGAAATTCACACCTTGATTGGTGCGGGTGCAGCATCGGGTGGGACGCTGGACGCCTCAAATTTGCTCAAGCCGGGCTTGAGTTCGGGTGCGCTCAAGTGCATTGGAGCCACTACCTTCACAGAATACCGTGGCATTTTCGAGAAGGACGCGGCCTTGTCTCGTCGTTTCCAGAAGATTGACGTGCTGGAGCCGACCGTGGAGCAAACGGTGGAGATTCTCAAGGGTCTGAAGTCCCGTTTTGAAGAGCATCACAATGTGAAGTACGCGGTAGCCGCCTTGCAGGCCGCGGCCGAGTTGAGCGCCAAGTACATCAACGATAGGCATCTTCCAGACAAGGCGATTGACGTCATCGACGAGGCAGGTGCGGCACAGCGTATCTTGTCCCCGTCAAAGCGCAAGAAAATCATCAGCAAGACGGAAGTGGAGGAAATCGTGGCCAAGATTGCCCGTATTCCTCCAGCCAACGTGTCCAATGACGATCGGGGCAAGCTCAAGACGCTGGAGCGGGACCTCAAGAATGTTGTGTTTGGTCAAGACAAAGCCATTGATATGTTGGCGTCTGCCGTCAAGATGGCTCGCTCCGGCTTGGGCAAAGGCGACAAACCGATTGGATCGTTTTTGTTCAGTGGCCCTACCGGTGTTGGCAAAACCGAGGCTGCCAAGCAGCTTGCCTACATCATGGGCATTGACTTGATCCGCTTCGACATGAGCGAGTACATGGAGCAACACGCGGTGAGTCGGCTGATTGGGGCACCGCCCGGCTATGTTGGGTTTGATCAGGGTGGCTTGCTCACTGAAGCCATCACGAAGAAGCCCCACTGTGTGTTGCTGCTTGATGAAATTGAAAAGGCCCACCCGGCTATTTTCAACGTACTGTTGCAGGTCATGGACCACGGCACGTTGACAGACAACAACGGCCGCAAGGCGGATTTCCGCAACGTGATCATCATCATGACGACCAATGCTGGAGCCGAAGCGATCAACAAGTCGGTCATGGGATTTACCACTGTGCGTGAGTCGGGCGATGAGATGGCGGACATCAAGCGCTTGTTCACACCAGAGTTCCGCAACCGCCTGGACGCGGTTGTCAGCTTCAAGGCGCTGGATGAGGTCGTCATCATGCGTGTGGTCGACAAGTTCTTGTTGCAGTTGGAAGCGCAGTTGGCTGACAAAAAGGTAGACGTGACTTTCACAGACAAGTTGCGCAAGCACCTCGCCAAGAAAGGCTTCGACCCATTGATGGGAGCACGACCCATGCAGCGCCTGATTCAGGACACGATTCGTCGTGCACTGGCTGATGAGTTGCTTTTTGGTCGCCTCACGGATGGCGGTCGCCTGACGGTGGATCTGGATGACAAGGATGACAGCAAGACTGAGGTTTTGCTGGACATTCAGCCTTTGCCAAAAAAGGAAGGCAAGCCAAAGCCTGAGGCACAAGAAGCGGCAGCCGGTTAAATCGGGTTAGAGTTGAAAATGGCCGCCTTGGGTTCACTCAGGGCGGCCATTTTGTTTGATGCCGGTTAACAAGTTTGCCTCTTGCCGGCGTTTTCATTGGTCAGTTCACTATTGCTTTTGATAATTCACAGCTTTTCTACTTGAAGCCGACCCGGTCCAGCATTTGTTGCACTTTGACTTGGTTCATGCCCACGATGCTGATCGGGATCGTCTCGCTCTTGAAGCTGCCGCCGGTCATCGCTTGGAGGGCAGGATTGTTAATTTTCACGCCATTGGCAACTGGCCATTCATTATTTCCATTAGCAAAGTGGTCTTGCGCCGAGGCACTTGCCAGATACTCAAGGAACTTCACGGCATTGACCTGATTTTTGGCGTATTTTGCCACCGCGCCACCTGCGATGTTCACATGGGTTCCCCACGACGCTTGATTTGGAAAGACCACGCCTACGCGGTCCATGACGGCTTTGTCTTCTGTTTTTTCTGACCGCATGATCCGCGCAAGGTAATAGGAGTTCGTGACCGCCACACCACATTCACCAGATGCAACGCCTTTAATTTGGTCTGTGTCCCCACCTTTGGGCGCGCGCGCCATATTATCGACCATTCCCTTTAGCCATGCCTCGGTTTTTTGTTCGCCCAGATGTTCAAGTACAGCGCCAAACAGAGATAGGTTGTAAGGGTGAGATCCAGAGCGGATGCACAGCTTCCCCTTGTTTTTTGGGCTACCCAGTTCCTCGTAGGTATCTACGTCGTCTTTGGGCACTTTGACTTTGTTGTACACAATTACTCGGGCTCGGGTTGAAAAACCAAACCAGGGAGACGCACCGTCAGCATCGCTCTTACCCCGGAACTGAGCAGGGATAGCGTCATTCAATACTTTTGATCGGACAGGCTGGAACAACCCTTCAACTTCGCCCTTCCACAAACGGGCTGCATCCACTAGTAATATCACATCTGCGGGTGAAGCCGTACCTTCTGCTTTCAGGCGAGCCAAAATGCCGGCGTCATCGGCATCGACGCGATTGATTTTGATCCCCGTCGCTTTGGTGAAATTAACATATAAGGCCTCGTCAGTCGGGTAATGACGCGCTGAGTAAATGTTGACGCTTTGGTCTTGTGCTGTCGCAGCGGTGCAAGCGAGAAAAATAGCGCATGCAACTGGGATTTTTTTTATGAACATGTGATTCTCCGGTAAATTCATCGATTAACTTTAACACAAACGAGAATCATTCTTAATAATGTCATTTATTCCAATCCATTTGAAGTACCTGTCGGTTCTGCTGTCAACGCTCGTAATGGTCGGTTGTGCGTCAGGACCCGCAGTACCTCCGTTGTCGGATGTTCCTGTCGTGATTCTGAATGTTCCAAAGAAGCCACTGAAAATCGGGTTGGTCTTGGGAGGCGGAGCAGCCCGAGGTTTTGCCCATGTTGGCGTTATTCAAGTCCTCGAAGAGGCTGGGATTCGTCCAAGTCTGGTCGTCGGAACCTCAGCAGGTAGCTTGGTGGCTGCCTTTTACGCCAGCGGCAAGACGGGACGTCAACTTCAGCAAGTCGCAGAAACCATGGAAGAAGCTGCTTTTGCCGATTGGACCTTGCCGATTTTCAGTCGTGGCGTATTGCGTGGTGAGGCATTGGCGCGCTATGTGGGTGTGCAGGTGAATGGGCGACTGATTGAAAACATGCCGCTGCCTCTCGGGATCGTGGCGACAGATCTCAATAGCGGGCTTGGGGTTTTGTTCCAGCGCGGAGATACCGCCACAGCCGTGCGAGCATCCAGTGCGGTTCCGGCGTTGTTTCAGCCGGTCAAAATTGCAGGTCGTGAGTATGTTGATGGGGGCCTTGTGTCCCCGGTGCCCGTCCGGTACGCGCGTCAGATGGGCGCTGAACTCGTGATCGCCGTGGATATTTCCAGCGCACCGGAAGCCAATGCTGCAAGCGACACGTTGGAAATTCTGATGCAAACCTTTTCCATCATGAGCAAAAGCATCAACACCTTTGAGTTAAAAGATGCGGATGTGGTCGTTCGTCCGCTCTTGGTGAGTGTCGGGAGCTCCAATTTCTCTGCCCGACGTCAGGCTATTGAAGCTGGGCGCGTCGCCATGACTGCCTTGTTGCCTCAACTTCGGCTGGCTTTAGGAAACACAACAAGCCGATAGGCGAGAGAGCCATCACACATCCCCTGATGGCTGCTTAGCGTTCTGTTGCGGTTACTCGTCTATACATTAACAAGTCTTCATTTCGATCTGCAGGGTGCCGGATCGTGCTGTGTGGAGCCCAATCCGCGCTCTTGA
>JBIIVW010000293.1:0-4212 GCA_044339205.1 Rhodoferax sp.
TCAGTCACTCGACGCTCCCCCTGCACCAAACTCACGGAGCTTATCGTGGAGTTTTGATGGAATTGTTTGGCCACAACCAAATGTTGATCAGCGCAGGCAGCCACCTGCGGCAAATGGGTGACCGTTAACACTTGCCGGTCAAGACCCAATTGCTTCATCAAACGACCCACCGTGTCGGCGACCGTGCCGCCGACACCCGCGTCCACTTCATCAAATATCAGTGTTTGTGCCTTGCCGAGCTGGCTGGTGGTTACTGCGATAGCCAATGCAATCCGTGAGAGCTCTCCCCCTGAGGCTACCTTATTGACCGGTCGGGGAGAACTGCCAGCATGCCCGGCAACCAAAAAAACCACATCTTCAAGCCCGCTTTGTTGGGGCTGCGCTGACTTTTGCAAGGTGACTTCAAATTGACCACCCTGCATACCCAGCCCTTGCATTGAGAGCGTAATGGCTTTGGCCAACTTGGGTGCGGCGGCCCGTCGCGCTTCAGACAGTAGATGCGCTTCCTTCAAATAGGCACTGAGTGCAGCTGCGCAGGATGCCTCAAGCTTTTTCAAATCGCTGGTTTCATCCAGTCTTTCCTGCTCCAGTCTCCATGCCGTTAGCAAGTTCGGCAGCTCTGCTGGTGTCCGTTTGTAGCGTCGGGCCAGCGCAACCCACATCGCCAAACGGCTGTCAAGCTCGCCGAGTCGTTGTGGGTCAAGTTCTGCCTTTCGCAGGTAAGCCCGCAAAGAATGGATTGTGTCTTCAACCTGGGCCAGACTAGATGTTAAAGCCTCGGCAAAGTCCTTAAAGTAAGGCTCCACATGGCCATACTGACCCAGGACTTGGCTGGCACTGTGCATCGCGGTGAGTGCACTGCTGTCCTCGCTATCCAGTGTTTGAGCTGCACTCTGGGCTGCATCCATGAGGGCTTGGGCATTCGACAAGCGCCCATGCTCGGCGTTCAGGGCATCCCATTCGTCGGCCAATGGCGCCAGCTTCTCCACCTCACCAATTTGCCAAGCCAGTCGTTCGCGCTCACTCTGAAGAGACTCTTGGGTCGTGTGGGCCCGCTCCAGATCGAGCTGGGCCTTTCGCCAATCTTGCCACAGTGATTCCAGCTTGGAGGACGAAACCTGGGCATAGGCATCCAGCAGCCCTCTGACTGCGTCCGGTTGGGTCAGACTTTGCCAAGCGTGCTGACCATGAATATCGATTAATTGCTCGCCCACTTCCCTGAGCTGGGTTGCCGTGGCGGGGCTGCCATTGATCCATGCTCGACTCTTGCCGTGAGTGTCTATAGTGCGTCGCAGCATCAGGTGATCGCACAATTCAAAACCTGCTTCATCAAGCCATGTGGCCAACGCAATTGGGGCGTCGAATTCTGCGCTAACGTCAGTTCGGCTCGTACCCTCACGGATCAGACCAACGTCAGCCCTACCGCCTGTGACAAGCTGCAGGGCGTCGATCAATATCGATTTTCCCGCACCAGTCTCACCGGTGAGTACCGTGAAACCGTTGGACAGATCGAGATCGAGTTCGCTGATGATGACAAAATCGCGAAGGACAATTCGTTTCAAGCTCACAATCAGGCTACCCCTTCATTCCAATGCAGTTTTTCGCGCAGAGTATCAAAGTATGACCATCCCCTTGGATGCAAAAATCGAACATGATGTTTTGAGCGTGTCACCACAATCCTGTCACCGTGCAGTAGTGATGCCAGCGATTGCATGTCAAAGCTGGCACTGACATCCCTGCCAGATACTATTTCAATAGCGATTTCTGCTACGTTGGCAAGGACAATAGGCCGGTTTGACAACGTATGGGGTGCAATGGGAACCAGTACCCAACCCGGAATTGAGGGATGCAGCAAAGGGCCGCCAGCCGATAAAGCATAGGCAGTTGATCCGGTCGGTGTCGCGATAATCATGCCGTCTGCTCGTTGGTTGGCCACAAAATGGCCGTCCACTTCGACCCGCAGTTCTACCATACCCGCCGTCGCGCCGCGATTCACCACCACATCATTCATGGCCAACGCGTCAAAGACGCTGACCCCGTCGCGCATCACCTTGCCTTGCATCAGGCTGCGATGATCTTCTTCAAATTCACCTCTCAGCATGGGGGCCAGAGTGGACGCAAATCCATTAAACGGGATGTCGGTGATGAATCCCAGTCGCCCTTGATTGATGCCGATCAGCGGCACGCCAAAATGAGCCAACTGGCGACCAATGCCCAGCATGGTCCCGTCGCCGCCCACCACCAGACACAGGTCACATTGAGCTCCTATTTCAGAGACTTTCAACATGGGATAACCAAAAATCCCCATGTTTTGAGCTGTATCGTGCTCAAAAACCACGTCACAGCCTTGGGCGTGCAAAAAATGTGCAATTTCTTCCAACGCACTGCGCGATAACGCCCCACCCGCGCACGATGTCGTTGCCTGATATTTGCCGATCAAGGCAACGTGCCGGAATTTAGGTTTCATTTACAAATTACATCACTAAAATGATTGAATGCTCGATGATCGTGCCAAGTTGTTGTTGAAAGCGCTGGTTGAGCGTTATATCGCTGATGGGCAGCCGGTGGGCTCCCGCACGCTTTCGAAAGCATCCGGTCTGGACTTGTCGCCTGCCACCATCCGCAATGTGATGTCTGACCTGGAAGAATTGGGTTTGATTGCCAGTCCACATACCTCTGCAGGTCGTATTCCCACCGCCCGCGGATACCGCCTGTTTGTCGACACAATGCTGACCGTGCGCCAGGGGCAGTTCTCTGCGCAGCGATTGGCGCCGGATCAGCCTCAGAAAGTGCTGTCCAACGCAGCGAATCTGCTCTCAAATCTTTCACAATTTGTTGGTGTGGTGATTTCACCGCGGCGCTCTTCAGTTTTTCGTCACATCGAGTTTCTGCGCCTGTCGGAGCGAAGGCTGTTGGTCATCATCGTTTCGCCCGAGGGAGATGTGCAAAACCGGGTCATCTTCACGGAGGTCGATTATTCGCAGGCCCAGCTGGTCGAGGCGGCTGGGTACCTGAACAGCCATTACGTAGGGTTGGCACTCGAGCAGGTGCGTGAGCGATTGCAGCGCGAGGTGGAGTCGCTGCGCTCGGAAATCGCGAGCCTGATGCAGGCAGCCGTGACTGTCAGCTCCGATGCCATCGCAGAGACCCAGGATGAAGTGGTGATTTCTGGCGAGCGCAATCTCTTGGCTGTGAGTGATTTTTCGAACGATATGGGCCATTTGCGGCGAGCCTTTGAGTTGTTTGAGCAGAAAGCGCAACTTATGCGCTTGCTGGATGTCGCCGGGCAGGCCGAGGGTGTGCGCATCTTTATTGGCGGAGAAAGCCAGGTCGTGCCGTTTGAAGATCTGTCCATAGTCAGTGCTCCTTACGAGGTGGATGGACAGGTGGTGGGTACATTGGGCGTCATAGGCCCCACTCGGATGGCCTACGACCGGATGATCCAGATTGTGGACATTACGTCAAAATTGGTCAGCAACGCGCTCAGTCATCACAAGTAGGCCTTTACAATCCAAAGGGTGCGGGCCCCTAGCTCATGCTTGGTTAGAGCAGCGGACTCATAATCCGTTGGTGCCGTGTTCGACTCACGGGGGGCCCACCAGTATCAGTAAGCGCTGTCATTTAAAATTTTTTTAATCGTTTTGGTCAGGAGTGACGGTTGATTTGATTAGAATATTCGGGTGCCAACAGCAATTTTTCGCAAAACTGCAGCAAGTCAGATTTTGCTGAAAAAAAGAAGTAAATAGGTTTTGACCCCATCGTCTAGAGGCCTAGGACACTACCCTTTCACGGTAGGTACCGGGGTTCGAATCCCCGTGGGGTCGCCACAAGCGACAATTAGAAACCAGCCTAACCGGCTGGTTTTTTGATTTCAGAGGGCCAACTTAGGATGGCAGCCTTAATTTGCTACTAAATTTATTAGCAAAAGCGTTTTTTTACGCCGGCTAGAAGCAGATTTATCTTAAATTTCGGCAGACTGTTGACGATCCTCCAGATGAAGTCGGCAGGTGGCGTTGATCATGCGCAGCTCTGCCAGAGTTTCATCAATCTTCGAGCGTTTTTGCTCCAACTCCTGAATGGCTGTGTCGGTTCGGTTTATCACGTAGCTGAGCTGTTGTGCCCGGCCTTCGCCGTGGTCGCCATACAAATCCAGATACCGTTTGATCTCCGAGAGCGTTGAGCCAATGGCTTTCGCCCGCAAGACCAACGCGA
>JBIIVW010000079.1:0-14258 GCA_044339205.1 Rhodoferax sp.
AAGTTCAACGATCCGGTCACGAAAACTTCCCCCGCCTTGATCGCATTTGCCAGTTCAAGAATGGCAACGACCTCCAGTTGGCGACGGTTGAACACTCGTGTGTCACTGGTATGGTCATGAACGAGGGCATGCCATTCGCGCGGCAAAGTATTGGGCGCCACACCAGCAATGCTCAAATAGTCACTCTGCGATGCATCACTTTTTAGTGCCTTGGCTAAGCAGAGCAATCCATCGGAGTCAGCCGTACTTTGCAACGGCAAAATCTCGACCAGCTGCACCAAAGCGCTTCGCAATGGCACAAACATTGCCCGTGCAAAGGGGCGCCAGTTTTGCTTCTCATGTTGCAGGTGTTCGTCGCAGCTTTGTACGAGCGCCTGGTGACCACCTTGTGCCGTAAACAGCGCCTGCGCCAGTGACACCTTTTCCATTGGTTCAACGTCAAATCCGTGAACCACCAGCGAGTCCCGAAACGCGCGAATGAGGGTGTCTGTTTTATTGCGCCGTGTTTGATACCACTCCGTAAGGCGTAGCTCACTTTTCCATTCGACTTTGCGTGCGAGCCTGAGCAGCATTTGTGTCAGGCCGTCGAGGACTTGGCCGCGCGCATCGTGAATTACCGCCATCAGCAATGTGTGACGCCGCGGGGTGATGTAATCCCGCAATTCCAGTGCATTGAGCCGTTTAGCCTCGTTGGCCCATTGCGAGATCTTTGAATCGGCGATTGACTGCAATGCCGTGGCTGAATTTGGGAGCCCTTGAAGCCACTGGTAGCGGTCGATCAACGCGTTGAGATTCTTGCGCGAAGGTCTACCGGGTGTCGCGCACGGATTCGCAAATGGTGATTTCTGCGTCTTCGGATCGACGACCAGCAGCGTTTCCAACATACCGTGCTGCGCCGAACTGAGACGGCCACACACTTCGGCCCATTGGGCTGTGTTCGTTTTGCTGTGCCAGGTACCGGCGAGCCGACGTAACGTTGCAAGAGGCGGCAATTCGAAGTCATGCCGAATGAGTGCGTCAATCGCCGAATTCATAATGTCAGCTGGATCGGTGCGCGCTCGTGCAGTCTTACACATCGTCGCTTGCGCCAAAGCACGTCCCGTGGCTCCCCAAGCAGTCACTTTTAAGCGACTGAGGATCGCCTGGCGATGCCGAAAGTGCGTTCGGATTGGGCAAGTTAGCGTTGCTTCGGATTCGATGGCCATTTTTCGGGCGACGTACTCAACTGCTGCAAGCGGGACATCGCCGACAGACATAAACCGCCCGATGGTCTGGAAGATCTTCAGATGCACCAGTAATGCAACTTGGGTCTCTGGTGTCCGCGCCACGCTTGGCGCCCACTTGCGCTCATCGAAACTTGGATTGAAGAGCTCCTGCAAATCGCCTGGAGTCAGCGGATCAGGTAGTTCGGGATAGATTACGCTTGCCGAGGTGGTGGTCATACGGAGCCCAAAGTGTCAGGACCGCTAACCTTAACAAGACTAAAACGGCGTCGGCGCTATGCCAAAAACTGGAAATCTAGGCTGAGTGGCCGAATTTGCACGAATCTTACCGGCGGGCCAAGTAGTCGTGCCCACAATCTTCACACCACGCCCTGGCAAAGCCGTGGGCAAAAATGCCGCATTCCAGATACTTGCGAAAGGCCTGGCGGACATAGGGCTTATGGGTGTGGTGGTCGCCCTGGCCGTCGAACTGGCCCGCGCTGGCAAGTTCATGCCAGGCCTCGAAGTGCTCGGCGATGGTTTGGTAGAGCAGAGTCCGCTCGGGGTGGCGCGGGTTGTAGAGTTTGGGTTTGGCACTCGATTGCCCACCTGCATGAGAATGAGATAGCTGCCTGCGCATATTGCAATCGCGAATCAAAATGCAGCCACGAGACTGGTTTCTCGAACAGGATCGAAAAATTGGCGACGGCATGAAAGGCTTGTTTATTCGGCGGATCCAAACAGGTCATTGAGCGTTCTTGTGCCTGTGGGCGCCACATTGGAAGTCATGGGTACGCCCTTGGGGTATTCCTCGGCAATGTGGTCTTTCCAGCAGGTGACAGGGTTGGCCGCACTGGACCTTTTCCCCTGAATCGCCTTGCTGCGTCCGAACTCAGTCCAAAGGTAATACTTCGAGCTAATTTTTTCAACGTGGGCAGCGCTGTTTGAACCGTGTCCCAAACGACTTCAAGGTTGATGTCGAAGTAGCCATGTGCAATCCTGTTGCGCATACCCCGCATGCTGCGCCAAGGGATTTGCTTGTGCTACCCAGTAAAAGCCGGGTACTGATCCATCACCTTGGTGGATGCTTCGCCCAGAACGATGAGACTCATGACCACCGCCTGTTGGGTGCGCTTGTCTTCCATGAAATCCGCCTGCACCATGCCCTCGGTGAACGATTGGACGTCTGATATGGCTTGCCGCATGTGATTAAGAAAATCCGGCAATCGGTTCACGGTCATATGGGGCGGGCCTCTTGACAAACAATATCGCGGAACTTGGCTGGGAGGTCTTTGGGGGTGAGCACATCGACCGACACACCCAACAACTCTTGCAGTTCGTCTTGTAAGCCGCCTTAATCCAATAGCGTGGTTCCCGGCAAGGTGTCAACCAACAGATCCAGATCGCTGTCATCGTGGTCATCACCATGCAAGGCTGAACCAAATACCCTGGGGTTGGCCACGCGATAGCGCGTCGCAGCGAGGTAGACCGCGTCACGGTGCTGGCTGAGGGCTTGTGAGGGGCGCATGGTTAGGAGTTTAACGGCGCCGGCTGCCTCTGTGTCAAATCGGTATCTAGCCATCGTGAAATATGCACAGAAAACTACTAAAAACGTAGCGCATCGAGTCGAGACAGCTAGAGCGAAGACCCGGCTCAGCCAGAAACGCAAGCTCTTTCGCGCCAGTCGAATCACAGCGCCAAGGTAGGTCTCCTGGGTGCGCTGGGCAAAGCCGCGCAGAGTCATTCTATTGAGCATGCGTTTACGCAGAGGTGTCATGATGAATTTCCTTTGAAGAGGGAGACGTTCCCCTGCTCAAAGGTTTCACCTCATCTCGCAAAAACGCAAGCCTTGCGTCAAAAAAAACCCGGTGCCAACTCCGTGTGAACCGACCAACGCGTCAGACGTTTTACCGGCGCGATTCATTCCAGTCGCTGAGGCCACGGGATTAATCTTGGCGCTATCGGAATGGGTTCTGCAGACAGCGTGCAAGCAAATCGCCGACTGGTCAAAAAATGGAACGCCTTTGCGGGTGGCCATCAATGTATCCGCGCAACAGTTTCGCCAGCGCAATCTTACGGATCTGATACGCGGTGCATTGGCGCTTTCAGGTACGCTGCTGCAGCAGCTTGGTCACGTCGTCGCAGTAGCGACGCTCGGAAAGCGCTCCAGCATGGCCAGAGCTTCGCAAACGTGCGCCAGATACTCAGCGCCTTCGGTCGTGAGTGAAAAGTCAGCATGGGTAAACAACTTGGTGCCAATGATCTGCTCCAGTTGCCTGACACGGTGGCTCACCGCGCTGGGCGTGACATACAGCGCCTCGGAGGTTTGCGTCACGCTGCGCAAGCGGGCCAGGGCTTCAAAGGTCAAGAGACACTGAATGGAGGGGATACGGGGAGCGGTCATGGCGCAGTTGCCCTGGTTAGCCGGTTAATGGCACCTACCTCAGACCGTCGCGATGCGCATCAGGTTGGTGGTGCCTGGCGTGCCAAAGGGCATGCCGGCAATCGCCACAATCGTCTCACCCTCTTTGGCAAAGCCCTCGCGGCGAGCGATCTCGCAGGCAATAGCCGTCATTTGCCGCACATCGGCCACATCTTCAATGTGCACCGAATGGACCCCCCAGGCCAGTGCCAGCCGGCGAGCCGTCTCCAGATTGGGCGTGAGGCTGAGCACCGGCGCCTCAGGCCGCTCGCGCGCCGCACGCAGGCTGGTGTGGCCGGAGCTGGTGTAGCAAACAATGGCTGCAGCCTGCAACAAGCCCACCGTGCGGCGTGCCGCACAACACACCGCTTCAGCCACATCTGCGCCCGGACGGGCTGCGGTGTGCGAGGCATCAATCAACTGGCGGTACTGCGGGTCGGCCTCCACCTGCTCGATGATGCGGTTCATGATGGTGACGGCTTCCAGCGGGAACTTGCCCGAGGCCGATTCTGCAGACAACATGACCGCGTCGGCGCCGTCATAAATGGCCGTGGCCACGTCGGAGGCTTCGGCACGGGTCGGCACCGGGCTGTCCACCATGGACTCCAGCATCTGCGTGGCCACAATCACGGGCTTGCCCAGGCGGCGGCAAGTGCGAACAATGCGCTTCTGGATGGCGGGCACGCGCTCGGCGGGCAGCTCCACGCCGAGGTCGCCACGGGCCACCATCACGGCATCGGACAAAGCCACGATGGCGTCGAGCTGGTCAATGGCAGAAGGCTTTTCCAGCTTGGATACGATAGCCGCGCGGGTACCGATGATGTCGCGTGCCTCTTGCACGTCCTCAGGCCGCTGCACAAAACTCAGGGCAATCCAGTCGGCCCCCATCTCCAGCGCCAAATCCAGATCGCGCCGGTCCTTTGGCGTGAGCGCCGTCAGGGGCAGCACGACGCCAGGCACATTCACGCCCTTGCGCTCGGACAACTTGCCGCCCACCACCACACGGGTGGCGGCGAAGTCAGGGCCGCATTGTTCGACCACCAGCCGCAGGCGGCCGTCATCGAGCAGCAGCTCGGCGCCGAGTACCAGCGCAGCAAATATCTCGGGGTGCGGCATGCCCGCCCGTTGGGCACTGCCGGGGGTCGGGTCCAGGTCCAGGCGAAAAGCCTCACCTTCAACCAGCATCACCGGGCCTTCGGCAAAAGTGCCCACGCGCAGCTTGGGGCCTTGCAGGTCGGCCAGGATACCAATGGGACGCCCGGTCTCCAGCTCCAGCTCGCGCAACATATTGAAACGGGCGCGGTGATCGGCGGGGCTGCCGTGGCTGAAGTTCAGCCGAAAGACATCCACACCGGCCAGGAATAGCTGGCGCACAGTCTCTTTGGCAGAGCTGGCGGGGCCAAGGGTGGCCACAATTTTGGCGTTACGGGTTCTGCGCATGATTCAAGTCTCGGTAGGCGCCGCTATATAAATGGCGCGAAAGTCGTTCACATTGGTGAGGGTGGGCCCGGTCACTACCGAGTCGCCCAGCGCCTCGAAGAAACCATGACCGTCGTTATTGGCCAGCCTGTCTTTGGGCGGCAAGCCCAGAGACCAGGCCCGGGCCAGGGTGTCCGGGGCAATCAGCGCCCCTGCAATCTCTTCTTGTCCGTCCACGCCATCGGTGTCGCCTGCGAGCGCATGCACACCGGGCTGACCGCCCAGGGCAATGGCCATGGAGAGCAAACACTCCACATTGCGCCCGCCGCGTCCCTGCCCGCGTACCGTCACGGTGGTTTCACCGCCCGAGAGCAACACACACGGCGCCTTGAACGGCTGGTTGCGCACGGCCACCTGCAGGGCCATGCCCGCCAGCACCTTGCCCACGTCCCGCGCCTCGCCCTCCAGGGCATCACCCAGAATGTGCACGGCAATGCCTGCCTCGCGGCCGACTTTGGCAGCGGCTTCCAGCGCCATTTGCGGGGTGGCGATCATGCGCAATTCAGCGCCGGCCAAGCGGGGGTCGCCGGGTTTGACAGATTCGCCTCCCCCGCTTTGAAGCACGGCCAACACAGCGGCTGGCAACGCAATGTTGTAGCGGCGAATGATGTCCAGCGCATCCTGGCAGGTGGTCGGGTCGGCCACCGTGGGGCCTGAGGCAATGTCGATCGGGTCGTCGCCCGGCACATCCGAAATGGTCAGCGTCAGCGCCCTGGCCGGATGGCAAGCCGCAGCCAGCCGCCCACCCTTGATGGCCGAGAGGTGGCGTCGCACGCAATTCATTTCCCGAATGGTTGCGCCCGACGCCAACAGCGCGCGGCTCACAGTTTGCTTGTCTTCCAGCGTCAGGCCCGGCAAGGGCAATGGCAGCAGCGAGGAACCGCCACCCGAGATGAGGCACAACACCAGGTCTTCAGGTTTCAGACCCTGTACCACCTCCAGCATGCGCTGGGCGGCTCTCAATCCCGCTGCATCAGGCACCGGATGGGATGCCTCCACGATCTCGATGCGTTCACACGGCACACCGTAGCCATAGCGGGTGACCACCAGACCCGACAGCGGCCCGGTCCAGTGGTCTTCCACCGCGCGGGCCATGGCCGCAGAGGCCTTTCCAGCCCCGATCACAATCAGGCGCCCAGCCCCTACCGACTCGACAGACGGCAAGTGCGGTGGCAGGCACAGCGCAGGCTGCGCGCTGGCGATGGCGGCATCGAACATGCCTCGCAACAGCGCCTGAACAGCGTCTTGATCGAGTGAAGTGGAAGAGGGGTTGGCTTGCATGGCGATCTCGGTGGGTTAAGGTCAATCGGCTTTTTGGCCGATCTGGAAATTGGCCATATTCTCCAATGCCCGGACCATCGCCGAGTGGTCCCAGGCTTTGCCGCCATGGGCCACGCAAGAATTGAACAACTCTTGCGCTGTGGCCGTGTTGGGCAACGACACCCCCAGGACACGGGCGGTAGAGAGCGCCAGGTTCAGGTCTTTCTGATGCAACTCAATGCGGAAACCCGGAGTGAAGGTGCGGTTGACCATGCGCTCGCCGTGCACTTCCAGAATCTTGCTGGAGGCAAAGCCACCCATCAAGGCCTGGCGAACGCGGGCCGGGTCAGCCCCGGCGCGAGCGGCAAACAACAGCGCCTCAGCCACTGCCTCGATATTGAGGGCCACAATGATCTGGTTGGCCACCTTGGCGGTTTGGCCGTCGCCATTGCCACCCACCAGGGTGATGTTCTTGCCCATCAGTTCAAACAAAGGCTTGATTTGGACGAATACGCCCTCCTCGCCGCCCACCATGATGGACAGTGTGGCGTTCTTGGCGCCCACTTCGCCACCCGAGACGGGTGCATCCAAATAGTCGCAGCCCAGCGCATTGATCTTCTTGGCAAAGGCCTTGGTGGCAATTGGCGAGATGGAGCTCATGTCCACCACGATCTTGCCCGCGGTCAGGCCAGCAGCCACACCGGCCTCGCTGAACAACACGGCCTCCACATCCGGGGTGTCAGGCACCATGGTGAAGATGATGTCGGCCCGCTGGGCCACCGCCCGTGAGCTGTCGCACTGGGTGGCGTTGCTGTTGGCAATCGACTCGGGCATCTTGCCGTGCGTGAAGACAAACAGCTGGTGGCCTGCCTTCATGAGGTGCTCTGCCATGGGCGTGCCCATGATGCCAAGGCCGATAAAACCAATATTGAGGGCTTGTGTTGTCATTTTTGAGTTCCTTGTCTTTTAATGGTGAGTGATGTGCATGCAAAGGCGTGTGGCTTCAGGCGGCATTGACCAGCGCCTGGCGCCAGCCCAGGCCTGCCTGTGTGGTGGTTGCAGGCTTGTACTCACAACCAATCCATCCGTCATAGCCGATCCGGTCCAGGTGAGCAAACAGGAACGGGTAATTGATTTCTCCCGTCCCTGGCTCGTTGCGACCGGGGTTGTCTGCCAACTGGATGTGCCCGATGCGAGCCAGTTGCTTTTGCATCGTGGCGGCCAACTCGCCTTCCATGCGTTGGGCGTGGTAAATGTCGTACTGCACAAAGGCGTTGTCGGCGCCCACCTCATTCAGCAGGGCCACTGCTTGCGCCGTGCCCGTCAGGTAGAAGCCGGGGATGTCAAAGGTGTTGATCGGCTCGATCAACAAGCGCAAACCCGCTTGCTTGAGCTCAGCCGCTGCAAAGCGCAAGTTGCTCACGAAGGTCTCATTCAATACGCTCTCCCTCACCCCGGCTGGCGCTTTGCCCGCCAGACAGTTGAGTTGACTCAAACCCAGCGCCTTGGCATAACTGATGGCGGTAGCTACGCCGGCGCGAAACTCCTCCACCCGGTCAGGATGGCAGGCAATACCGCGCTCGCCCGCCTCCCAATTGCCGGCAGGCAGGTTGTGCAGCACGAGGGTCAGGCCATGGGCGTCCAGGCGCTGCTTGATCTCCTGGGCGGGCCAGGCGTAGGGAAACAAAAATTCCACGGCTTTGAAGTCAGCTTTCGCGGCCGCTTCAAAGCGATCCAGAAAAGGCAACTCGTTAAAAAGCATGGTCAGATTAGCTGCAAATTTAGGCATGTCTCGTGTCCTCAGATCCTGTTGTTGGTTGTAATTCGCGTTGACTTATTCGAGCAAACCGGCGAGTTCCAGGCCCTCCCGGCCTTCGGGGTGGCGACAATCCAGGTCTTCAAACTCATTGATCTTGTCGATCTCGGTGCCCATGGCGATGTTGGTGACCTTCTCCAGAATCACCTCCACCACCACGGGCACGCTGAACTCGCGGGCCATGGCCTGCGCCTGCACCAGGGCATCCTGAATTTTGGAGGGGTCAGTCACGCGCAATGACTTGCAGCCCAGGCCCTGCACCACGGCCTGGTGGTCTACGCCATAACTCTTGAGCGCCGGGTCTTCCACGTTCTGGTTTTCAAAGGCCAGTTGCACACAGTAGTCCATCTCAAACCCACGCTGACTCTGGCGAATCAGACCCAAATAGCTGTTGTTGACCAACACATGCACATAAGGCAACCTGAACTGGGCGCCGACTGCCAGCTCTTCAATCAGGAACTGAAAGTCATAGTCGCCCGACAAACCCACCACCGTGCGCGTCGGGTTGGCGGCCACCACACCCAAGGCGGCAGGAATGGTCCAGCCCAAGGGGCCGGCCTGGCCGCAGTTGATCCACTGGCGCGGGCCATATACATGCAAGAACTGGGCGCCAGCAATCTGGCTCAAACCGATGGTCGATACGTAAATGGTGTCACGCGGGAAGGCCTGGTTCATCTCCTCGTACACGCGCAGCGGCTTGATCGGTGTCTCGGTGAAGTGCGTCTTGCGGTGCATCAGCGTCTTGCGCTCGGTGCAGCGGCTCACCCAGTCACTGAAGTCCTTGAGTTGCTTGGCTGCCTTGCGCTCACGCGCCACTTGCACAAACAACTCCAGCGCAATTTTGGCATCGCTCACAATGCCCAGCTCGGGGTTGAACACGCGGCCAATTTGGGTGGGCTCAATGTCCACATGCACAAAGGTGCGTCCCTTGCAGTACACCTCGGGGCTGCCGGTGTGGCGGTTGGCCCAGCGGTTGCCGATGCCAATGACAAAGTCGCTGGCCAACATGGTGGCGTTGCCATAGCGGTGACTGGTTTGCAAGCCCACCATGCCAGCCATCAGGGGGTGATCATCTGGAATGGTGCCCCAGCCCATCAGGGTCGGAATCACCGGCACGCCGGTCAACTCGGCAAACTCCACCAGCAACTCACTGGCATTGGCGTTGATGATGCCGCCACCCGCCACGATCAAGGGCTTTTCTGAAGCCATGAGCATGTCCAGTGCTTTCTCGATCTGCTTGCGAGTAGCAGCTGGCTTGTACACGGGCAGCGGCTCGTAAGTGTCAATGTCAAACTCGATCTCGCCCATCTGCACATCAAATGGCAAGTCAATCAGCACCGGGCCGGGGCGACCGGAACGCATCAGGTGAAAAGCCTGCTGGAATGCACGGGGCACCAGCGCAGGCTCGCGCACGGTCACGCTCCATTTGGTGACTGGCTTGGAGATGGACTCAATGTCCACCGCCTGAAAATCTTCCTTGTACATGCGGGCCCGGGGTGCCTGGCCGGTGATGCACAGAATCGGGATGCTGTCGGCAATGGCCGAATACAGGCCGGTGATCATGTCGGTACCGGCCGGGCCGCTGGTGCCAATGCACACTCCGATGTTGCCCGGCTGGGCACGGGTGTAACCCTCGGCCATGTGAGAGGCGCCCTCCACGTGGCGCGCCAAAATGTGGGAAATACCTTGATGCTCACGCAGCGCGGAATACAAGGGGTTGATGGCCGCGCCGGGCACACCAAAAGCCTGCGAAATGCCTTCTTTTTCCATCACCAGTACGGCGGCCATGGCGGCCTTCATCTTTGCCATATCTATCTCCTGTTTAAGTTGTTTCAGAACGACTGAATCATCGAGGTGATGGGCACGTGATGGAAGCCCTCGTCAAAGCATTACCTTTATTCCAGATCGGCATATTGCACAAATCCAGAAGCCATGGTGTACTGCGTTCCATGGATCGCATTCAAGCCATTCGGCTCTTCATTCGCGTGGTGGACCTGGGCTCGTTCAGCAAGGCCGCCACGGAGTTTCGGATCGGGCAGCCCTCTGCCACCAAGCTGGTTGCCCAGCTGGAAAAGCGCTTGGGCTCACGATTGCTGCACCGCTCGACACACGGAGTCACCCCCACAGAAATCGGTGCCCTGTACTACGAAAAGTGCAAGCTGATTGCCCATCACGTGGATGAAGCCGAGACTGTGGCCGGTCTGCTGCAAGGGCAAGTACAAGGGGTACTGCGCCTGAGCACCTCGGTGGCGTTTGGCCGGCGCGTGCTGGTGCCACTGGTGATGCGCTTCATGCGCGAGCACCCAAAGCTGCAGATTGAATTGAATTTTGAAGACCGCTATGTCAACCTGGTGGAGCAGGGAGTCGACGTGGCCATTCGCATGGGGCGACTGGAAGACTCCACTCTGGGCGCCCGATTTCTCGGGGTTAACCCATGGGTGGTGGTAGCGTCCCCTGCGTACCTCGACCAGCGCGGCACACCCCTGGTGCCGCCCGACCTCAGCTCGCACGACGCCCTGATCTACAGCACGGTTCAAGGCGATGCACGCTGGCATTTTTCAGGTGCCAGCGGCCTTGCGCTACCGCAAGCCGTGAAAGGTCGATTGCGCTCCAACAGCTTGTCTGCCCTGTTGGCGGCTGCCCGCGACGGCATGGGCGTTGCTGCCCTGCCGTGGTATGTTGCCCAGGAGTCCATCAAGAGCGGTACGGTCGTTCCACTCTTGATCGACTGGGCCTTGCCATCGCAGGAAATCCACGCCGTCTACACATCGCCACGCTTAGTCACCGCCAAGGTCAGCGGCTTCATCGCCTGGCTGCAAGGGCAGTTCGGTGAAGCCTGGTGGACCAGCACCTCAACAGCCCAAAATCCGGCCGATCATCACCCCTTGAATTAACTTCGAGGGCAGGATGAAAATACTTCACACCAAAAATTTGGAGCTACTCTACAGTTAGCATCAGCTTAAAGCCAAGCCAATTGAGGCCGCTTCAAGTGAAGTCAGGGCAGGTGTCTCGCACCGCCACTGAACTGAAAAAATAATGCGAGGAGACAGCCATGCCAACGATTCCATTTCATGCTCACCGACTTCGGTCGAACCTAATTTCCCTGCGCCTTAGGCGCTAGTTTTCAGCGGGCGTCTTAAACCCGCTTTCTTTCCTCGACGTCATTGTCGCGGCGGCTTCCGTTCGACTCTTAACTACTCACTAATGGAGATATTGATGAAAAAAGTACTAACCCCCCTGGCAATTGCTGCCACATTTTCCTTGGCAAGTGCGACCGTTGCGGCACAGGAAGTTGTTCGCTGGGGCATACCGATGTCCTTTGGCGCCAACTTGACCGCATTGGGCGACACCATGCCCTGGGTATCGGAGCAGCTCAAGAAAGTGACTGGCGGCTCGGTCAATTTGCAAATTTTCGAGCCCGGAAAACTGGTTCCTGCGCTGGGTATTTTTGATGCCGTGTCTACCGGCAAGGTCGAAGCGGGTTACAGCTTCATGGGTTACGAGCTGGGCAAGGTACCGGTCTCTGCCATCTTTGGCGCGGTGCCCTTTGGTATGGAAACACCCCAGTTTGCAGCCTGGATGTACTTTGGCGGCGGTGACGCATTGCTCAAGGAAAGCTTCAAACCACACAATGTGTATCCCATTTTGTGCGGTTCCATCAGCCCAGAAGCCGCCGGCTGGTTCCGCAAGGAAATCAAGACACCTGACGACCTGAAAGGCCTGAAATTCCGCGCTGCAGCGCTGGGCGGCAAGGTTTACCAGAAGCTGGGTGCCTCCGTGACCATGCTGCCAGGTGGTGAGTTGTTCCAGGCACTGGAAAAAGGTGTACTGGACGGCACCGAATTCTCACTGCCCACCGTCGATGACCAGTTGGGCTTTGACAAGGTTGCCAAGAACTACTACCTGCCCGGCTGGCACCAGCCTTCAACCAACCAGTACCTGTACGTCAACATTGACGCCTGGAACAAGCTCAAGCCCCAGACCCAGGCT
Organism: Rhodoferax sp.; assembly: GCA_044339205.1. GTDB lineage: Bacteria > Pseudomonadota > Gammaproteobacteria > Burkholderiales > Burkholderiaceae_C > Rhodoferax. Next base: position 12,170 of record JBIIVW010000079.1, read on the forward strand.
CAAATCGAAACCACCTGCACCGCAGGCGTGACGATGGCGCTGTCCAAGGCCGAAGCACTGCAGGGCGACATGCTGACCAAGTTCAAAAAAGAAGGCGTGAACTTGCGCATCTTTGGCAAGCCCATGCTGGACGCTTTCGCCAAGGCTACCAAAGAAGTGCTGGCTGAAGAGTCGGCCAAGGACCCCTTGTTCAAGAAAGTCAACGACAGCATGACGGCCTTCCAGAACAAGAACCGCGAATGGCATGAGCTGGGTTATCTGCCACGTAACTACAAGTAAGCCAGAGTAACCAAGGACCGACAACGCGCTGTGCGCTTTACAAGACATGACTATGACAAATAACACGCTCAGCGCGGAAGCGCCAAATGCCGGGCCCTCCGGTATCGCGCTCCCCACTACGGCTTTTTCACGCGTTGTTGATCGCGTGATTACCTGGTGTGGGGAGATTGCTTCTGCTCTTTGGACCGTGCTGGTCCTGGTGATCGTGCTGCAGGTGCTGGCACGCTACGTCTTCAACATGGGCTCGATCATGATGGAGGAACTGCAATGGCACCTGTACGCCATTGGCTTCATGTTGGGCCTGGCGTTCACGGAAATCAGTGGACGCAATGTGCGCATTGACGTGCTGGCCGAAACCTGGAAGCCACGTACCCGGCAATGGGTGGAATTGTTTGGACTTGTGTTCTTGCTCTTGCCCTTTTGCTTTGTCCTCATTTATTACGCCCTGCCCTTCTTTGTGACCTCGTATCAACTCAAAGAGGTTTCGGCAGCTCCGGGTGGGTTGCCGTACCGTTGGGTTCTCAAGGCCTTCATGGTGACAGCCTTTGTGCTCTTGGCTTTGGCGGCTTTAGGCCGGCTGACCCGGGTGTGGGTCGCATTGTTCGGCCAACGATAGAACGCCCATTACAAAACTACAAGAGGACATCGCCATGCCTATTTATGAATATCTCGCCATCGGCTTCATGCTGATGTTTATTGCTTCGCTGTTCACGGGCTTTCCCGTGGCCTGGTTGCTGGGCGGCCTGTCACTGGCCGTTGCGGCCGGCGGCATTATGTTGAGCAGCCAATTTGGCATTGACACGTTTTTGATGACCAGTTGGGCCAAGTTCTCCGGCGTCATCGACCGCTTTGACGGCATCATGTCCAACTGGGTGCTGGTGTCACTGCCCATGTTTGTGTACATGGGCCTGATGCTTGACCGCTCTGGCGTGGCCGACATCATGATGAAAAACTTCGTCAAAGTGTTCGGTGGTCTTAAGGGTGGCCTGGGCTTGTGCGTGGTGGTGATTGGCATCTTGCTGGCCGCCTCAACGGGTATTGTGGGTGCTTCGGTGGTGTTACTGGCTGTGTTGTCCATGCCAGTCATGCTGCAAAACAACTACTCCAAGTCATTGGCTTCGGGTGTGGTGGCTGCTTCGGGCACGCTGGGCATTTTGATACCCCCGTCCATCATGCTGGTGCTGATGGCAGACCAAGTTTCCACCCCGGTGGGCGATTTGTTTATGGGGGCGATGATTCCCGGCATTGGGCTCGGTCTGATGTACATGCTTTACATCATCGGGTTGGGAATCTTCAAGCCTGAGATGGTGCCAGCTCGGGCTGCTGGTACCGACCCATTAACGTGGAAACAAATTGGTATTGCTTTCTTGTCCACTATTCCAACCTTTGGCCTGATTCTGCTGGTGCTGGGAACCATCTTCTTTGGCATTGCCACACCGACCGAGGCTTCTGGCCTGGGTGCTGCTGGTGCCATTCTGCTGGCTGCGCTGAACCGTAAGTTGAGCTGGTCGGTGATTCGCCAGGTGGGCATTGAAACTACTCAAACAACATGCTTCATTTTCGCCATTTTCATTGGTGCCACGGTGTTTGCCTATGTGCTGCGCTTGATTGGCGGCGACGAACTGATCACCGACTTCTTCAAGGGCCTGGGCCTGGGCCCAACAGCGCTGGTGCTGGTGGTGCTGGGCGTGGTGTTTGTGGCTGGCTTCTTCCTCGACTGGTTCGAGATTGTGCTGATCATCGTGCCGCTGCTGGCCCCAGTGGTCAAGCTGGCCGGCATCGACATGACCTGGTTCCTGATCCTGATTGC
>JBIIVW010000080.1:0-14209 GCA_044339205.1 Rhodoferax sp.
CGGCCACCCCGGGCCCGCAGGGCTTTGGCCTTGCCCTTGAAATCGGGCACGGTCCACATGCTGCCGTTGCTCGCCAGCGGGTTGGCGCCAATCACCAGCATCAGGTCGGTGCGGGCAATGTCGGGCAGGGCCACCGATAGCCAGTGGCCAAACATCAGGCCGCTGGCCAGTTGTTTGGGCATCTGGTCCAGGGTCGAGGCAGAAAACACGTTTTTGGTGCCCAGCGCCCGCGCCAGTTTGGGGAAATAGGTCAGCAGCCCTATCTTGTGGGCCGCCGGGTTGCCCACCACAATGCCCGTCGCATTGCGCCCATGCGCAGCCATGAGGGGCGGCAGGCGACGCTCAATCTCTGCAAAGGCCTCATCCCAGGTGGCCTGCACATGCACGCCGTTGCGCTTGATCATGGGCGTGCGCAGTCGGTCAGGGTCTTCGTGCAGGTCTTTCAGGGCTACACCCTTGGGGCAGATGTAGCCGGCGCTGAACACATCGGCGTCATGCCCGCGAATGCTGGACACCTGCCCATCGCGCACCTTGATTTCAAGCCCGCAGCAGGCCTCGCACAGGGGGCAAATGCGGTGGTGGGTGGTCTCGGTCATGGCGTCCTCGTGGGTGGTGGGGGATACAGAGTCAATTAGGGCAAATGTACCTATGCGACGCTCGTCCTGTCGAGTACACAGGTGACAAGACGCCTGATGCTGCCCTTTCGCAAAATGCGGGCTTTCCGCCCGGTGCAAGAATGCCCTGGTCGGTGTCTTTGGCATTGATGTTTTTTAGGGGGACCTCATGACACACGCTTTTCAGTCCACGCTCCAGTCATTTCAGACGGCATCCGGGGTGTCGGGACAGTTCTATTCGCTTCCGGCACTGGCCCAGGAGTTTCCCAATGTCAAGCGCTTGCCGGTGTCTCTGCGCATCGTGCTCGAATCGGTGATGCGCAACTGCGATGGTAAAAAAGTTACCGCTGAGCAGGTGGCCGAGTTGGCGTGCTGGCAGCCTAAGGCCGAGCGCACCGCCGAGATCGCTTTTGTGGTCTCGCGGGTGGTGTTGCAGGATTTCACCGGCGTGCCCCTGCTGGCTGACCTGGCGGCCATGCGCAGCACGGCGCAGCGCTTGGGTCTGGACCCCCGCCGCATTGAGCCCCTGGTGCCGGTAGACCTGGTGGTGGACCACTCGGTCATGGTCGATCACTATGGCCAGAAAAATTCGCTGGACCTGAACATGAAGCTGGAGTTCCAGCGCAACCGGGAACGCTACGAGTTCATGAAATGGGGCATGCAGGCCTTTGACACCTTTGGTGTGGTGCCGCCGGGCTTTGGCATCGTGCACCAGGTCAACCTGGAGTACCTGGCGCGCGGGGTGCACCGCACCCCAAGCGGCACTTACTACCCCGACACGCTGGTGGGCACCGACAGCCACACCACCATGATCAACGGCATTGGCGTGGTCGGCTGGGGCGTGGGCGGTATTGAGGCCGAGGCCGCCATGCTGGGCCAGCCCGTGTATTTGCTCACCCCCGACGTGGTGGGCTTTGAGCTGACCGGGCAATTGCTTGAGGGCGTCACCGCCACCGACCTGGTGCTGACCGTGACCGAAGTGCTGCGCCAGCACAAGGTAGTGGGCAAGTTTGTGGAGTTCTTTGGCACCGGCACACGCACTCTGGCACTGCCGGATCGGGCCACCATTGCCAACATGGCGCCCGAATACGGCGCCACCATGGGCTTCTTTCCCGTGGATGAAAAAACCATTGAGTACTTCAAGGGCACGGGTCGCACTGAGGCTGAGATTGAGGCGTTTGAGGCTTACTTCAGGGCCCAAGAGTTGTTTGGCGTGCCGCTGGCGGGTGAGATCAATTACTCGCAGGTGGTGCAACTCGATCTGGGGCAGGTGACCCCCAGTCTGGCCGGCCCCAAGCGCCCGCAAGACCGCATTGAGCTGGGCCGTGTTGCCACCCAATTCGCCACACTGTTCAGCCAGTCAGCGGCTGACAGCGGCTTTAACCAGGCTGCTGAAAGCTTGCACACCCGTCACGCCGTTGGCGCTGTTTCTTACCTGGGCGAGGCGCCTCTGGCCCCTGTGCTGACGCCGGGTGAGCCCCGGGCGGTGGCCGAGATGGTGACCAACCGGCCCACCCTGGAGGCCAGCAAGGCCGCCCTGATCACGCCCTCGGCACCTTCAAGCAAGCCCCTCCTGCTGGGCAACGGCGACGTGCTGATTGCCGCGATCACCAGCTGCACCAACACCTCCAACCCCAGCGTGCTGCTGGCCGCAGGTCTGCTGGCCAAAAAAGCCGTGGAGGCGGGTTTGCGCGTGCAGCCGCACATCAAAACCTCGCTGGCCCCGGGTTCCCGCATCGTCACCGAGTACCTCACGGAAACCGGGCTGCTGCGGTATCTGGAGCAGCTTGGCTTCTTTGTGGCGGGCTACGGCTGTACCACCTGCATCGGCAATTCGGGCGACCTGACGCCGGAACTGAACGAGGCGATTGCGAAGAACGACCTGATTTGCGCCGCTGTGCTCTCCGGCAATCGCAATTTTGAGGCCCGCATCCACCCCAACATCAAGGCCAATTTTCTGGCCAGCCCGCCCCTGGTGGTGGCCTACGCCATTGCCGGCACGGTCCTGCGCGACCTCACGACCGAGCCGGTGGGGCAGGGCACCGGGGGCAAAAACATCTACCTGGCCGATATCTGGCCCGGCAGCGAAGAAATCCACGCGCTGATGAAGTTCGCGATGAACGGCCGGGCGTTTCGCGCCAATTACGCCCGTATTGCCACCGAGCCGGGCGACTTGTGGGAAAAGATTCAGGGCGTGTCGGGCACAAGCTACACCTGGCCGCCCAGCACTTACATCGCGGAGCCGCCTTTCTTTGCTGACTTTGCTATAAAAGAAGAAGGTACTGTTGATCTGGATGCGCCGGTCACAGGCCAAAATGGCTCTGAATCGGTGGTCGGAGCCCGCATCATGGCCTTGTTTGGCGATTCGATCACCACCGACCATATTTCGCCCGCAGGCGCCATCAGCGAACACTCACCGGCGGGCCGATGGTTGCTGGACCACGGCGTGCAACGGGCCGACTTCAACTCCTATGGTGCGCGCCGTGGCAACCACGAGGTGATGGTGCGGGGCACGTTCGCCAACGTGCGGATCAAGAACCTGATGGTGCCGGCTCAGGCCAACGGCATGCGTCAAGAGGGTGGCATCACCCTGTACCAAGGCGGCACCCACGACGGTGAAAAGCTCTCGATCTTTGACGCCGCCACCCGCTACATGGCGCATGACACCCCCACGGTGGTATTCGCCGGCGAGGAATACGGCACCGGGTCAAGCCGCGACTGGGCGGCCAAAGGTACGCAATTGCTGGGCATCAAGGCCGTGGTGGCCAAGAGTTTTGAACGAATTCATCGCAGCAACCTGGTTGGCATGGGCGTATTGCCGCTGCAGTTTCGCCCCGGCGACAGCTGGCAAAGCCTGGGTCTCACCGGACGCGAGCGCATTGACGTGCACCCGGACCCCGACCTGCGCCCCCAGAGCGACGCGCTGCTGGTGATCACCCGCGCGGATGGCAGCCGCGTGACGGTCACTGTGCTGCTGCGCATCGACACCCCGATCGAGGTGGATTACTACCGGGCGGGGGGGATATTGCCATTTGTGCTGCGGCAGTTGTTGCAGGGCTGAGTTGGCCAGCCCCCTTGGGCATCAGGGCTGCCTGGCCGCCCGGATGGACTGGTTGATCTCGCGCATGTTGGTCTCTACCTTGGCCAGCAAAAGGTAAATGGCCAGCAGCATGAACGTGCCGAAAGCAATGCCTGCGGCAATCGCGCTGTTGATGGCGTCTGCCCGTGCTTGGGCAATGCGCTCTTGTTCGGCCTGGCGTTCGCTGTCGACCCGGTCGCGCTCAGCCTGCTCAAAGGCGGCAATCTCGTTCTGGATGGTGTCCCAGGTGTCTTTGTGAAAATTGAGAATTGGATAAAAAACGCTGCCGATTTTCTTCTCTTTTCTCAGCGAAATGATCACGGGGTCCGCCAGGGCGGTGCAGGTGAATTCGGTGACCGATTTGACCCAGCGATCACCCCGCCGCGGATCGGTCGCAAAATTTTCAATTTGCGCCCGGAGGTTTTCCAGATTTTCTGCAGCCCGCGCGTTGTCCTGCTCCTCAATTTCAGCGCCAATGTTTTTTCCGAATTCGAGCGAGCAGCGGTACAGACGGGTTACTTCTTCCAGGTAACGCAGCGAGGGCGCCATGGGTTTGGGTTGGGTCGGGGACTCCAATGGCTGTTTTGGCTGTGCCTGTTTTTCCAGGAGTTTTCTTAACTCGTCCAGGCTGACGTCTTTTTGGGGTGCTTTTTGAGCGGGTGCCGGCTCGACTGGTCTCTTGCTGCTTTGGTACGCCACATTGATGGCGAGCCCGATCACGGCCAGCAGGCACAAGCCCATGGCAATCAACACGGTGACTTTGAAGAGTTTTAAAAAGAGCTCTTCGATCGGCTTGGTTTGTAGTGACATGCGGGGTCCTGAGTGCGGTTAGAGGTCCATGGATGAACGGGCCTTGATGGGTTCTTTTTTGGCCTCCCGGTTTTTGATCTCCAGGGCGCGCTTGTCTGCCAAGGCCTTGTCAGCCGCCAACCTGGCGGCTTCCAATTGCGCCGCTTGCTGGGCTGCTTGAGCAGCCTGAGCAGCCTGAGCAGCTTGCGCTGCCTGGTCTTGCCGGGCCTTGTCGGCAACGGCCTTGTCAGCGATGGCCTTGTCTGCAAGCGCTTTCTCGGCTATCGCTTTCTCAGTCGCAGCTTTCTCCAGCACAGTCTTGTCAGCCAATGCCTTGTCTCTGGCCGTCTGCGCCGCCAATTCTTCAGCCTCTTTTTGCTGCTTGAGCTTCTTTTGCTGGGCCAGTATCTCGCCAGGCATGACCGGCAGCGCGGCCGGAACGGTATTTTTTGCGGCCGGGGTCGGGGCCGCTGGTGCGCTGGCACGGGCTGGCGCAGGGCTGGGTGTAACAGGTGTGACCTGAACCAGATCAGCACCGCAATCTCTGAGCCGGGTTTTGCCGTCAAGGGACTCCATCACGCCGTCCAGGCGCAGCGCAGTACCTTTGTAATGGCCCTGCAGGCGAAATTTCCAGCTTCTGGCGGGATCGTCTTTCCAGGCGCCCCGGCCTTCCAGCGTCGCCTTGCCAGAGCGTTCAAGCGAGCCCGTGAATCGCTCCTGCGTTGATGCGGTGTCTCGTTGACCGGTCAAACCACCGACCACCGCGCGCAATGCCAGCGGATGGGAATACGCAGGCCCCGCCCGCGTGCTGTTTATTTTCAGCGCACCGCACGACAGCGTCCCCCGCCACACGCCTTCCGTGTCATTGATCTGGCTGAGCGCTAGGCTGGGCGCGAATACCAGCACACTGGCCAGCGACGCGCCAAGCCAAAGGGATCGTGACAGGAGTCGGTTTCTCACGCAATTCAGGGGATGGCTTTTCATTGGCGGCCTTGGCGACAGGTTGGCTTTTTACAGTCGCTGAATATAAAGCAAAAAGTTACGCCAGCAAATCCTATTGCTATATATTTCAGAGTGCCTCATACAATAGATACGCCGGCCAGAGGTCAATTCTTCTTACAACTCGGTGCGCAATGTCCAGATTTCAGGAAACAGCACCACGTCGAGCATCTTGCGCAGATAGCTCACGCCACCCGTGCCGCCGGTGCCGCGCTTAAACCCGATGACACGCTCCACCGTGGTGACGTGACGAAAACGCCAGAGCCGAAAGGCGTCTTCCAGATCGGTCAGTTCTTCACCCAATTGGTACAAGTCCCAATGCTCTTTGGGCGCGCGATACACCTGCAACCACGCTTTTTCAACGCCCTCGGACGCGACATACGGCTGGGTCCAGTCCCGCGCCAGATGGCTGGCTGGCACGGCGATGCCGCGACGGGCGAGCAAACGCAGGGCCTCGTCGTACAGCGAGGGCGCTTCAAACGCAGCTTGCACATGGGCGAGCAGGTCGGGCCGGTGGGCGTGCGGCTTGAGCATGGCGGCGTTTTTGTTGCCCAGCGAGAACTCGATGCAGCGGTATTGGTAACTCTGAAAGCCGCTGGAACTGGCCAAAAAGGGCCGAATGGCGCTGTACTCCGGCGGTGTCATGGTGGCCAACACATCCCAGGCGTGCACCAGTTGCTCCATGATTTTGCTCACTCGGGCCAGCATCTTGAAGGCGCTGCCCAGGTCGTCTTTGGCAATGTTTTGGATGGCAGCACCCAGCTCATGCAGCATCAGCTTCATCCACAACTCACTGGTCTGGTGTTGCACGATGAACAGCATCTCGTTGTGGTCCGGCGAGCGGGGCGCCTGCGCACCCAGGATCGCATCCAGACGCAGGTAGTCGCCGTAGCTCATGGACTGGCTGAAATCAAGCTGGGCTTTTTCCTCGGCCACGATGGCTTCGGACAGGGTGACCTCAAGCAAGGTCGCAGGCGCGCTGGTGTCGGGTTTGAAAGGGCACATATCAGGTCACCGCGTGTTTTTGGTTGAATTCGGGGCGGGTCCATTCGCTGTGTTCCAACACTTCTTTGAGGTGCTGCACGGCGTGCCAAACGTCCTCAAAACCAATGTAGAGCGGGGTGAAGCCAAAGCGCAGGATGTCTTTGTGTTGTTTGCCGTCGCCGGCCCTGAAATCGCCGATCACGCCGCGTGCAATCAAGGCTTGCACTATGGCGTAGGCGCTGGAGGGCGCGCCGTCTTCGGCGTAGTCGCGCGTCAGGCAGACCTGCGAGCCGCGCTGAGTATGCTCGCGCGGTGTGGCCAGGCCCAAGCCATATCCACTGCAGCGCTGCTCCACCAGCTCAATGAACAGGTCGGTCAAGGCCAGCGATTTGGTGCGCAACGCCGCCATGCCGCCCAAGGCCTGGGCTGCGCCAAAGACGTCCAGCCCGCACTCCAGCGCCGCCATGCTGATGATGGGTTGGGTGCCGCAAAGATAGCGGGTGATGCCCGGGGCAGGTTGGTAATTTGGGGTGAATTCAAAAGGTGCCGTATGACCCCACCAGCCAGCCAGGGGCTGCCAGAAGCGCTCGGCGTGTCGGGGGTTGACCCACACAAAAGCCGGTGCGCCGGGGCCGCCGTTGAGGTACTTGTAACCGCAGCCAATGGAGAAATCGGCTTCTGAGCCGGTCAGGTCGACCGGCACAGCGCCTGCGCTGTGGGCCAGGTCCCAGACCGTCAGCACCCCCATCTGGTGGGCCAGCGCGGTCATCGCCGCCATGTCGTGCATGGCGCCGGTGCGGTAATTCACATGGGTCAGCATCAGCACGGCGACATCGGCCATGAGGCTCTCGGCAATATCGTCGGGCTCCACCAGGTGCAGCCGGTAGCCGCGCTCCTCGCACAGGGCCTCGGCAATGTAGAGGTCGGTGGGGAAATTACTGCGCTCACTCACGATGACCTTGCGCAACGGAGAGTCCTGGGCGGCGATGTTCAGCGCGGCACTGAGCACCTTATAGAGGTTGATGGAGGTGCTGTCGGTGGCCACGACTTCGCCGGGGCCGGCCCCGATCAGGGTGGCGATCTTGTCACCCATGCGCTGGGGCATGTTGAACCAGCCAGCACTGTTCCAGGAGCGGATCAGGCCTTGCCCCCACTCCTGGGTGACGACTTCGGCCACGCGGGCCGCTGCGGTTTTGGGCAGCACGCCCAAGGAATTGCCGTCAAGGTAAATCACGCCTTCTGGCAGGCTGAAATGGTCCTTGAGGTGGCGCAGGAGGTCTTGCAGGTCAAGCTGCTGGCAGTCGTGTAATGTTTTCATGATGTTGGGGGTCCAGGGTTTCAAAGGCTTCTCAAGATGGCTCGCACGGGCGAGGCATCGGCCTTCATGAGCTTGAGGGGGAGGGCGATCAGTTCATAGTCTCCGGGCGGAACGTCGTCGAGCACCAGGTTTTCCAGCACCCGGATCTGGTGGTGCAAGAGCTGCTGGTGCGAGGGGAGGGTCTGGCTGGTGGCGGGGTCGACACTGGGGGTGTCGATGCCAATGAGAACTACATTTTTAGTAGCAAGTAAGGCAATAGTCTCGCCGGCTAGAGCCGTAAATGATTCCCAATCCTGGCTGGCGCGGCGGCTGGTCTGGATCAGCACCCTCGGGGGCAGATCCTCCAGCGCATGGGCAATATGCTCAATCTGTACCAGCGGACCCACGTCCAGGCACTGAATGACGCGGCACGGCCCGAGGTAGGGGTGCAAATCCAGCACACCCACGGCCTCGCCCTGTGCGGCATAGTGCATGGGGGCGTCGGCATGAGCGCCGGTGTGGGGCGACAGCGTGATGGCGCTGACGTTCACCGGGCAGTCGGGCCCCAGACTGAAATGAAGCCGCTGCGAGTAGGTGGTGTCACCCGGAAAAACGGCGGCCTGCTCGTCTACCGGGGGAGAAATATCCCAGATGTTTTTCATAAGCGGTGACCTTATCACCGCCTAAAAACCCATGGTGTCGGTTATTTCCAACAGTGGTTCAAATACTTTAGATCTAAAGCAACCGACCCCTTCAGGCCGCTACCGGCCTGGCACTCTTCAGAGCCTGCCCAGCAGCAAAAACTCCATCAGCGCCTTTTGCGCGTGCAGGCGGTTTTCGGCTTCGTCCCATACCACCGACTGCGGGCCGTCGATCACGTCAGCCTCGACTTCTTCGCCCCGATGGGCGGGCAGACAGTGCATGAACAAGGCGTCAGGCTTGGCGGCCCCCATCATGTCGGCGTCCACACACCAGTCGTTGAACGCCACTTTGCGCGCTTCGTTCTCGGCCTCATAGCCCATGCTGGTCCACACATCAGTGGTGACGAGGTCAGCACCGGCACAAGCCTCCATCGGGTCGCTGAATACCTGGTAGCTGTCGGACGAGCGCAGGCCAGCGACGGCCTGGTCCACCTCGTAGCCACCGGGCGTGCTGACATGCACCTTGAACCCCAAAATCTCGCTGGCTTGCAGCCAGGTGTTGGCCATGTTGTTGCCATCGCCCACCCAGGCCACGGTCTTGCCAGCAATGGCGCCCCGATGCTCAATAAAAGTAAAGATGTCCGCCAGAATCTGGCAGGGATGGAACTCGTTGGTCAGGCCGTTGATGACCGGCACGCGGGAGTGGGAGGCAAACGCCTCGATCTTGGTCTGCTCGTAGGTGCGAATCATCACCAGATCGACCATGCGGCTGATGACCTTGGCGCTGTCTTCAATCGGCTCGGCGCGACCCAATTGGCTGTCGCCCGTGGTCAGGTGCACCACGCTGCCGCCCAACTGGTACATGCCAGCCTCAAAGCTCACCCGCGTGCGGGTGGATGCCTTCTCGAAAATCATGGCCATCGTGCGGTCGGCCAAAGTGTGGTGCTTGACGTAGGTCTTGAACCTCTTCTTGATCAATGCAGCCCGCTCAAAGACGTAAGCGTAGTCGCTGGCTGTGAGGTCGCTGAATTGAAGGTAGTGCCGCACGGGCACGCCGGTACTCAAACTTGCGCTCATGCTTGCTCCAGAATCAGTTGCTTGACGAGGGGGCACAGAATGCTGATGACTTCGTCGGCTTCAGCCGCCGTCATGATCAGCGGTGGTACCAGGCGAATGACCGTGTCTGCGGTGACGCTGATCAACAGGCCGTTGTCGGCGCAGCGTTTGACCAAATCACCACACGGCTTGGCCAGGTCCACACCCAGCATCAGCCCCATACCGCGCACTTCCTTGACCGTGCCAGCGGCGATTTCCGCCGCCAACGCATGGCGAATGCCATCGGCCAGATGCGCGCCGACCGCAGCGGCATTGGCCATCAACCCATCTTCTTCCATGATGCGAATGGTTTCCACGCCGGCCCGCATGGCCAGCGGGTTGCCGCCAAACGTGGTGCCGTGGTTGCCCGGCTGAAAAATATGGGCCGCCTTGGGGCCGGCGACCACCGCGCCCACGGGCACACCCGAGCCCAGGCCTTTGGCCAAAGGCATCACGTCAGGAACAATGCCGGCCCACTGGTGCGCAAACCATTTGCCGGTGCGCCCCATGCCGCATTGGACTTCGTCAATCATCAGGAGCCAATCACGCTCGTCGCACAGTTGGCGCACCTCTTTCAGGTAGTCCATGTGCATGGGGTTGACGCCGCCTTCGCCCTGGATGGCTTCAAAAAACACCGCCACCACATTGGGGTTGCCCTCCGTCGCCGCTTTGAGGCTGTCGATGTTGTTGAGGGGCACACGAATGAAACCCTCGACCAGCGGGCCAAAGCCGGCTTGTACCTTGGGGTTGCCGGTGGCGCTCAAGGTGGCAATCGAGCGACCATGAAAGGCCTTCTCGTACACCACCACCTCGGGGCGCTCAATGCCTTTGTCGTGGCCAAATTTGCGCGCCAGTTTCAGGGCAGCCTCGTTCGCCTCCAGACCGGTCGAGCAAAAGAACACATTGGTCATGCCCGAGAGTTCGACCAGTTTTTTGGCTAACACTTCCTGATTGGGCACGTGGTAGTAGTTGGAACTGTGAATGATCTTGGCGATCTGGTCTTGCAGCGCGGGCACCAGCTTGGGGTGGTTGTGGCCGAGGGTGTTGACCGCGATGCCGCCCAGGGCGTCCAGATACGACTTGCCATTGACGTCCCACACGCGGCAACCCTGACCATGCGACAGGGCAATCGGCACGCGCCCGTAGGTGTTCATGACGTGAGGTGAAGCGGCTTCAATCAACGGTGAAGCAACAGCGAGGTCGGCGGGCAGGGCAGCGTTCATGGACTTGGACTCCGGACAATCAAAAACAACGCGGCCCAACTTGAATTGGGCCGTTGAAGCGCGATTCTAGGCGCATCACGCCGCCTGACTTTTGACATTTGGGCATCACTCTGATGTCTTTTGGCGGTGACCTGAGGTCTTCTATAAGACATACGATCAGTTAGAATTCTTGTGCACTGCAACATCCTGACAGTGACTTTTGATTGACCTCTACCCGATGGTTCCCACCTCCGCCAAAGAAGTTTTTATATTGGGCCAGACCTCAGCCGGCAAGGCCTTTCGCCCCAGTGACTGGGCGGAGCGGCTCGCAGGAGTGATGAGCCAGTTTCGTCCTGGCGGCGCACAGCCCGGCAGCCACCTGCTTTACTCCCCCTGGTGCATACCAACGACCCTGAACGGCGTGAAATGTGTGATCGTGAACCGCGATTTGCGGGATTACGACCCCATGGCCTGGGATTTCGTGATGAACTTCGGCAAAGACAACGATCTGCAGATTGTTGAAGCCTGTTCGATGCCGGATACGCGCAAGTAAAGCTGTTCGCTCAGGCCAATGAGGCAGGGGCTTTGGGCATGGACAAATAGTTTTTTTCTTTCATTCTCGGGAAGACACGTCTGGCTCAGGAGGGTGTGGCACTCAGCTCCGCGGCTGTCCCCCGTCCTTCGTCCTCCTCCTTGATGCCGCTGCGCTGAGCGCCATACCAACCTGAGCTGACAAGTGTTGCTGGCTTTCGTGGGGTATGGATTCATTGAATACCTCATGCACCTTGAGCGCCAACAATGCTAGCGACCGATGGCAGTGGGGTAGACGGCGCAGCGAAATCAAGGAGGAGGGCTGGGCGAAGCCCGGACCGGGGGACATTCGCGGAGCCGTCTACCCCACTGACATCGGTTCTCACAACCACGGCCAGCAACTCAATGAGCCAGGCCACTAGTTCATCACACAAAAAAATCACCAGACAACAAAAAAGCCGTCAAAAGACGGCTTGTTTGCTTTGCTGACAGCGCACCCTTTACAAACGGCGCATGTCTGAGTCTGTTGTTAACTTGTCAGTCATGCGTGCGGTTTGCCTGAAATTCAGGCGGCGACTGCGGCCAGGGCTTTCACCTTGGTCGACAGACGGCTCTTGTCGCGAGCAGCCTTGTTTTTGTGGAAAATGCCTTTGTCAGCCACGGTATCCACCACGGCTTGCATTTTGGCAAACAACTCGGTCGCTTTGACCTTGTCACCAGCCAACACAGCTTTTTCAACGTTCTTCACCGCAGTGCGGTACTTGGAACGCATCGAAGTGTTTGCAGCGTTGATTTTGACGTCCTGACGGACGCGTTTACGGCCCGACGCGAGGCGTGGGTTCTTTTTCTTGGGTTTTGTAGATGCCATTATTTAGTTCCTTGTGTCTGAGGATGTTGCCAGCAAAGCCAATGATTGTAGCAGGCCGGATTTTTGTCACAGCTACACTGCGGTTGTGAGTCTTTTTAAATCTGCATCCATCGTTTCCCTGCTGACCCTGCTGTCACGCATCACCGGCCTGGCGCGTGAGCTCCTGATTGCCTCCACCTTTGGCGCAACGGCCATGACGGATGCCTTCAACGTGGCGTTTCGCATTCCCAACCTGTTCAGGCGATTTTTTGGCGAAGGCGCTTTCAGCCAGGCATTCGTGCCTGTGCTGGCTGCCTCCAAAGCGCAGCACGGTGAAGCCGCCACGCAAATTGTCATCGACCGCACAGCCACCGTGCTGACCTGGGCCCTGATGGTGCTGAGCATCATTGGCGTGGCCGCTGCGCCCGCCTTGGTGTGGGCGATGGCCAGCGGACTGAAGCAAGACCCGCGCGGTTTTGAGACGGCCGTGGTCATGACCCGCTGGATGTTTCCCTACATTGCCTTCATGTCGCTGGTGGCTCTTGCCGCCGGGGTGCTCAATACCTGGAAGCGTTTTGCGGTGCCCGCAGCCACCCCTGTGCTGCTGAACCTGTGCATGATCGGTGCGGCCTGGTTGGGCGCGCCCTGGTTCAAGACCCTGGGTCTGGAGCCCATTTATGCGTTGGCCGGCGGCGTGCTGCTGGGCGGCGTACTGCAGCTCGGGGTGCAGTGGCTGGCCCTCAAAAACCTGGGGCTCAAGCCCCATATTGGGTGGCGCTGGGCTGAACTGCGCACGGCCTGGGCCGACCCGGGCACAAAAAACATCTTGCGCCTGATGGGGCCTGCCCTGCTGGGCGTGAGCGTGGCGCATATTTCAATGTTGATCAACACGCAGATTGCCTCCCACTTGGCCACAGGCAGCGTCAGCTGGATCACCTATGCGGACCGTTTGATGGAATTCCCCACCGCCATGCTGGGTGTGGCCATGGGCGTGGTACTCATGCCCCAGCTGGCTTTAGCCCGCGCGGCGGGAGACACAGCCAGGTATTCGGCCATGCTGGACTGGGGGCTGCGCCTGGTGGTGTTGTTGGCCGTCCCGTGTGCGGTGGCCTTGCTCGCACTGCCAACTCCTCTGGTGGCGGTGCTGTACCACTATGGCGCCATGACGGCCAATGACATACAACAAATTACCTATGCGCTGATGGGTTGGGGCGTGGGTTTGACCGGTATTGTCGCCATCAAGGTGCTGGCACCCGGCTACTACGCCAACCAGGACACCAAGACGCCAGTCACCATCGCCGTGGCGGTGCTGGTCATCACCCAATTGCTCAATATCGTGCTGGTGCCTATATTTGCTCATGCCGCACTGACCTTGTCCATCGGCATCGGCGCCATGATCAATGCGCTTTGGCTGCTGGTGGGTTTGCTCCGGCGAGGCAGTTACAAGCCTGCACCGGGTTGGGGCGTCTTTTCCTTGCAGGTGATTGGCGCGTGCGCCTTGTTGGCGGTGTTTTTGATGTGGGCCAATGCCGCTGTCGGGTGGATTGACATGCGCAGTGAGAGTTTCAAGCGAATTGGCCTTCTAGCCCTCGTATTGATTGCCTCTGCAGCTATATATTTCGGAGCAATCATGGCCTCAGGCCTCAAACTACGGCAATTTATGCAGCGCTGAAAGCGCCCGGGCAAGGATTCCAGATGTTGCTCTGGGGCTGTGCAGGGCAGGTGGGGCCTCCCACACGGTCTTGGCGTAGGATATCGGCATGAAATTGATGCTCACCGTGCCCACGCCACTCGATTATTTTGCTTCCCTGGTGCAAAGCGATGCCGAGTTTCCCTTGCTGGAAGCCGCTGCCAGCCTCGCTCAGGATGATTATCCGGATCTGGATGTGCAGCAGGTGTTGGGCAGCGTCGACCAGTTGCTGGCCAGGCTCAAGCGCCGGTTTGCTGCGGACGCGCCGCCGTTGCAAAAGTTGCGGGCCCTGAATCAATTTTTCTACAGGGATCTGAACTTTGCGGGCAATCTGAACCATTACTACGATCCCGACAACAGCTACATCAGTGTCATTTTGCAGACCCGCCGGGCCATTCCCATCACGTTGGCGGTGGTGTGGCTGGAGTTGGCGCAGGGCGT
>JBIIVW010000081.1:0-14197 GCA_044339205.1 Rhodoferax sp.
GCCGTGGTGGCCACGGTCAACAACATCGGGCCGGGGCTGGGGCAGGTGGGCCCGGCAAGCAACTTTGGCGTGCTCACCGATTTTCAGACCTGGGTGTGTACCGTGGCCATGCTGATGGGGCGCCTGGAACTGTTGGCGGTGATGGTGCTGTTTATCCCCGAGTTTTGGCGCAAATAGGGCATTCTGGCCTAATATATGGCCAAATTGGTCTCTGGCCGGCGTATCCAAAGGGTGAGTAGCTATGAAAGTTGAAAATCTATCAATAGAATTTGGTGGCGGCTTGGCGCAGTGGCATCCGCTGTGAATGCGCTGGGCCGGTGCTTGGCCCTGTACTGCCTGTTCAACAGGCACCGTGCTGGAGCCCGCGCCGAATAAGGGCTGAGCGGGCTTGTTAGGGGGTTGCTGCACAAAGTTATCCACAAAATCCGGGGAGTTCAGATTTGAATGACGCAGCCTGTGGATGAACTGCCTTGCAGCGATGCAACACCCCCTGATTTATTTTTATTTATATTATTCTGGCCGGGTTTTGGTCCTTATTCTGGTATGAAATTGGGCCGGATCAGAGGCTGAAGTGGCACTTATCCATACTGCTTATTTGTTGGGCATCGCGTTGCAGGCCGCGCCAGATAAGGATTCAGAGGGTTTTCCCTAGGCTGCTCCACAAAGTTATCCACAGAACTTGTGCATGGTCGATTTTTTCAAAAATAAAACACCGGGATTGCGCACTGCCTGTTTGGCAGGCACCGTGCTGCAGGCCGCACCAACTAAGGCTTTGCCGGGCTTGTTCCGGGGTTGGTGCACAAAGTTATCCACAAAATCAAGGGACTCGTCGGGAATGAAGTTGTGCTAGGCATGCCCAGCTCTTATTCAGGCAAGGATTGGCCCTGTCGCCGGAATTCGGTGGGGGTTTGCCCCGTCCAGTGGCCAAAGGCGCGGATAAAGCTTTTCTCGTTCTGAAAGCCGGCCGCCTGCGCCACCTGCTTGACCGGGCGGGCGGTACGCAGCAGCAAATCACGCGCCCGTTTCTGGCGCACCTCGTCTTTTAATGCTTGCAAGGAGGCGCCTTCTTCCTTGAGCTGGCGGTGCAGCGTGCGCGGCGAGACGTTCAGCAGGCTGGCAAGGCTCTCCGCGCTATGGGCAAGCAAGGGCTGGGTGCCCAGGGCCTGGCGCACGCGCTGCACCAGCAGGCGGTCCCGCCGGTAGGGCAGCACGGTCAGGGGCAGGGCGCGTTGCAGCATCAGCTGCAGGGCAGCTTCGTCGCGGCGCAGTGGCAGGGCCAGGTAGCGGGCATCAAAGCGGATGGCGGCCGGCCCGGTCTCAAAGCGGGTGGGGCCGGAGAACAGCACGCCATACACCTCCTGATGCGTGGGCGCTGCAAACGGGAATTGCGCGCCCTGCAGCGGAATGCGCGAGTCAATCAACCAGCAGGCCACGCCATGGATATTGCGTAACACCGAAACCAGACAAAACTCGCGCAGGGTGCCCAAGTCACGGTGCTCCTGGATCGTCAGGGTGGCCGTGGTGCCGGTCACCTCCAGCGTCAGGCTGATGTCGTCCGTGATCAGCCCGTGGTGGCGGCACCAGCGCTGTAGCGCCACGCCCAGAGTAGGCGCGCTGATCGAGGCGCGGGCCAGCATGCCGTAGCTGCCCCAGGGCAGGCGGCGGCTGAACCAGCCCAGGCCTTCGTCGTCCAGTTCCTGCATGGCAGCCCCTGAGACACGCTCCATTTGCACGGCGGTGATGCGCCCTGCCGGATCAATCAGGAGTTGCGGCGCAATGTGTGCTCCGGCCAGAGCGCGGGCCGGGCTCAACCCACGGCGCTCGAACGCCGTCACGATGGCATGAATAAAGGCAACAGGTGTAAGGGCGGCGGGCATGGGAACTTGACCTTGGTGCAGGGTAGATAGCAGCGTCGACATGATGGCACGATTTGCAACCCACATGACGCGTGTTATCCCCGTTGTGCTTCTATGCTGCGGGGGATCACAATGGCGGTGTTTCGCCCCTTGGCTCATTGACAGAAAGAACCCCATGCCCGTTCTGGAGACAAAACTCAACGCCCGCTCAGCGGATTTCCAGGCCAACGCCCGCGCCATGCGCACCCTGGTGGACGACCTGAATGCCCAACTCGCCAAAGCCTCTTTGGGCGGCGGCGAGGCGGCCCGCGCGAAGCACACCGCGCGCGGCAAGTTGCTGCCGCGCGACCGCGTGCAAATGCTGCTGGACCCCGGCACGCCGTTTCTGGAGTTGTCGCCCCTGGCGGCCCTGGGCCTGTACCCCGACCGCGACGGCACCGACAGCGCCCCGCAGGCCGGCCTGATTGCCGGCATCGGCCGGGTGAGCGGCGTGGATTGCATGATTGTGTGCAACGACGCTACGGTCAAAGGTGGCACCTATTACCCCATGACGGTCAAGAAGCACCTGCGCGCCCAGGAGATTGCGCAGCAAAACCGCCTGACCTGCATTTACCTGGTCGACTCGGGCGGGGCCAACCTGCCCAACCAGGACGAGGTGTTTGCGGACCGTGAGCACTTTGGGCGCATCTTCTTCAACCAGGCGAACATGAGCGCGCAGGGCATCTCGCAAATTGCGGTGGTCATGGGCAGCTGCACGGCCGGTGGAGCCTACGTGCCCGCCATGAGCGACGAGGCCATCATTGTCAAAAACCAGGGCACCATCTTTTTGGGCGGCCCACCCCTGGTGAAAGCAGCCACTGGCGAGGTGGTCACGGCCGAAGACCTGGGCGGGGGCGATGTGCACACGCGCCTGTCAGGTGTGGCCGACCACCTGGCGCACAACGACCTGCATGCGCTGGCGCTGGCGCGGCTCGCGGTCTCACATTTGAATCAAAAGAAGGCGCTAGCCGGCGCGTTTATTGCCTCAGTAGCTCCTAAATTTGATTCGCAAGAGTTGTATGGCGTGATTCCCACCGACACCCGCAAGCCCTTTGATGTGCGCGAGATTGTTGCCCGCATCGTCGATGGCTCCGAGCTGCACGAGTTCAAGCCGCGCTATGGCACCACGCTGGTCACTGGCTTTGCGCATATTGAGGGTATGCCGGTGGGCATCATTGCCAACAACGGCATTTTGTTCAGCGAGTCGGCCCTGAAGGGCGCGCACTTTATTGAGCTGTGCTGCCAGCGCAAGATCCCGCTGGTGTTTTTGCAAAACATCACCGGTTTCATGGTCGGGCGCAAGTACGAGAACGAAGGCATTGCCCGCAATGGCGCCAAGATGGTCACGGCGGTGGCCACGGCCGCGGTGCCCAAATTCACCATCATCATTGGCGGCAGCTTTGGCGCGGGCAACTACGGCATGTGCGGTCGCGCCTACAGCCCCCGCTTCTTGTGGATGTGGCCCAACGCCCGCATCTCGGTCATGGGCGGCGAGCAGGCTGCCAGCGTGCTCGCCACCGTGAAGCGCGACGGCCTGGAGGCCAAGGGCGGCGCCTGGAGCATGGAGGAAGAAGAAGCCTTCAAAGCCCCGATTCGCCGGCAGTACGAGGAGCAGGGCCACCCCTACTTTGCCACCGCCCGCCTGTGGGACGACGGCATCATCGACCCCGCCGACACCCGCCGCGTGCTGGCGCTGGGCCTGAGCGCCAGCGCGAACGCCCCGATTCCCGACACGCAGTTTGGCGTGTTTCGCATGTAATTGAAAGACGACCATGTTCAACAAAATTCTCATTGCGAACCGGGGCGAAATCGCCTGCCGTGTGGCCGCCACCGCGCGTCGCCTGGCTATCAAAACCGTGGCGGTGTATTCCGACGCCGACGCCAACGCCAAACATGTGAGCAGCTGTGACGAGTCGGTGTTCATCGGCGGTAGCGCCCCCAAGGACAGCTATTTGCGTTGGGAAAAGATCATCGCCGCAGCCAAAGCCACCGGCGCCCAAGCGGTGCACCCCGGCTATGGTTTTTTGAGCGAGAACGTCGAATTTGCCCAAGCCTGTGCTGATGCCGGGCTGGTGTTCATTGGGCCGGGCCCCTCGAGCATTCAGGCCATGGGGCTCAAGGCCGAGTCCAAGCGGCTGATGAATCTGGCCGGCGTGCCGCTGGTGCCGGGCTACCACGGCGAGGACCAGGACCCCGCCTTGTTGCAACGCGAGGCCGACAGCATTGGTTACCCGGTGTTGATCAAGGCCAGCGCGGGCGGTGGCGGCAAGGGCATGCGGGTGGTGGACAAGTCTGAAGACTTTGCTGCGGCCTTGGCCAGTTGCAAGCGAGAAGCCATCAACAGCTTTGCCAATGACTCGGTGCTGATCGAAAAATACGTGCAGCGTCCGCGCCACATCGAGATTCAGGTGTTTGGCGACACCCAGGGCAACTACGTGTACCTGTTTGAGCGCGACTGCTCCGTACAGCGGCGCCATCAAAAGGTGCTGGAAGAAGCACCCGCGCCCGGCATGACGCCCGAGTTTCGCCAGGAGATGGGCGAGGCGGCGGTAGCCGCAGCCCGCGCCGTGAACTACGTGGGCGCGGGCACGGTGGAATTCATCGTGGAGCAAAAGCCCGATGGCGCCATGACCTTCTTCTTCATGGAGATGAACACCCGCCTGCAGGTGGAGCATCCGGTGACCGAGGCCATCACCGGGCAAGACCTGGTGGAGTGGCAATTGCGTGTGGCCAGCGGCGAGCCACTGCCGTTGCGCCAGGACCAGCTCAAGATCACCGGCCACGCCATCGAGGCACGCATTTGTGCCGAGAGCCCGGACAATAACTTTTTGCCCGCCACCGGCACGCTGCATGTGTACGGCTTGCCTGATTGCGTGACGTTTGAGCGCAACGCCGGGGGCGTGCGGGTGGACTCAGGCGTGCGCCAGGGCGACGTGATTTCACCGTTTTATGACTCCATGGTCGCCAAGCTGATCGTGCATGGCGACACCCGCGAGCAGGCACTGTCGCGCCTGGACACGGCGCTGGCCCAAACCCACATCGTGGGCCTGAACACCAACGTGCAGTTTTTGCGCAACGTGGTGCAAAGTCGGTCTTTTGCCCAGGCTAACCTGGATACAGCCCTGATCCCGCGCGAAGAAGCGGTGCTGTTCAATCAGGAAAAAGTCGGTTTGCGCCTGGCCGCAGCCGGCGCCGTGGCCCACACCCTCTTGCAGGAAAAAGCCCAAGAGGCGCAAGTGGCAACCCAGGCCGTGTGGCTGGACCCCTGGGCCCGGCAAGACGGTTGGCGCTCGCACGGCCCGAGTTCGCGCCGGTTTGACTTCGAGTTCAAGGGCGAGGTGCAGGTGGTGTTTCTCACCACCCTGCACGATGGTGCGCTGCAACTTCAGATCGCGGGCGAGGCAGCGACTTTTGCATTCAAGCCCGCCAACCAGGGCATTGATGTGCAGTTGGGTGAGAGCCGTCAAATCGTCAATATATACACAAATGGGGCTGTAGCCGGCGTATTTACTGCCTTTGGCGCTACTCAAATAGTAGCTGTTGACGCCCTGGCCCACGCCGGTGACGCCCAGGTGGAGGGTGGCCGCCTGACGGCTCCGATGCCGGGCAAGGTGGTGTCGTTTGCCGTCAAGGCTGGCGACAAGGTCCAGCGCGGGCAAGCGCTGGCCGTGATGGACGCCATGAAGATGGAGCACACCATTGCCGCTCCCATGGACGGCGTGGTGGCCGAGTTGCTTTATGCCCCCGGTGACCAGGTGGCCGAGGGGGCGGAGTTGCTCAAGCTGGTGGCTTAGTTTTATCAGCGGAAGTCAACCCGCAGTTGCGTGCGTCCGGCCGGCAAGGTGTCAAAGATCAGTGCCGCACGAAACGAATCCAGCGGCTTGATTTTCACAATTGCACCGCTGGTTGCGGCAGCAACACGCACGGTTGCGTCTCTGTGAGGCAGTGTGACCAGCACGGTCAGGCCTTGCACCGGCGCCGTGTTTTGCAAGGCGACATGGAGCGAATTTTTGACAAATCGTTGCTCCACTTTGACGGCTTCCCGCTGGCGCCACCACGCCGTAATTTGGTCGCCCCGGGCCACCCACAGACGATCCTTGTATGAGGCGACCTTGCGCATGTACTCACCCATGGTCAGGAGCATCAGCCCGCCCTCGACATAGTTTTGGGTGTGCACGGAGAGCAGCCCAAACCCACCGCTGCGCACGGTCAGGTCGAGGTCGTAGTCCAGATTGAGCAGTACCTGCTCCGGTGTAAATTTCAACTTTTTGAAACTCACATCATCCAGCTGGGTGCGTGGCAACACGATCAGTGCCTGCTGGGGGCTCACGCCAGGTTCGGACACCGAGAAAAACGGCAGCCGGTCTTCAATGGCGCTTTCATCTGCTGCGTGATGAAGGATGCCGTGCTTGCGCAGCAACCTCTCGGTTGTTTTGTCATAGGACTCTGTGGGCGCCCGGAAACCGGTTGCTTCTTTGACGCGGTCGCCCAGAATGGTCTGCATTTGTTGCTTCATGAACATGATGCGAAGTTCTTGCTCACCCTCCGGGTCGCCCTTGAATCCGAAATGCACATCGGCATGGTAGGCAATCTCATGGCCGCGTGCCATCAGGTCGCGAACCAGATCGGGATAACGCACAGCCTCTGATGTGAGGCAATAAAACGTGCCTTTGAAGCCCTGGCTTTCCAGGTGCTTGGCAAAACTGGGCGCCGAGTGAAATTGATCCTCGGTATCCATTTCAATCAAATGCGCGGCCTTGAAGCCATTGGGCCATGCGGCCTTATAGGCTTGCGGCACTCGACGTAGCCATGCGATGGTGGCATCCATCACCAGGTTGGAATCTTTGCTGGAGCGCCAGGCGTCATCGCCAAACGAGAAGTAGGCCGATCGACTCTTTCCGGATTCATCGAACGCCATCACACTGTGCGCGATGGGCTGCAGGCTCCGGGACCAGTCCATCAACACCGCCGCTTCATTTTTTGTGGAAATGCGCAAGATGGTGTCATTTCCTGCGTAGATGGGCATGCGCCGTGCGGCCGGTATGGGCCAGGTCACCGGGCCATCGCCGAATGGCATGAAAAACGAGTCATCACTGGCGGGGAAAAAGCCATGGGTATGCACCTGAAATGTGTTCTCCAGGAAGCTCATGCCGGCCGGCTTGCCTTGGGCATCCAGCGTGCCGATCAGTCCGTTACCCAGAAGGCTGCCACCCTGACTTGCAAATTTCTCTATGGCGCGGCGTTCTGGCGTATCCAGCGCAATGGCTGTCGGCAAAATGAGAACGCCCGGCTTCAAGCCACCCAGAAGCTCCTCACGGGTAACTTCTTGAAATTGATCGCCATATTTTCTCAGGTAGGGTCGCCAGCCTTTGATCGTGTTGGCATACGACTTGCCCTGCTGGCGCATGTACGCCTCTGTCGTTGGAGTTGCATACAAATAGAGGGTACCCCCGGTGGACTCGGTGGCCGACACGGGCGGTACGGACAGCATGGCCATAGCCAAGCTGACCGTTACCAGGCCGTAATCGTGCCAACGTCTGACGATGTGAAACATGAGGGCCTCTTGTTGCTAGGGTTTTTTCGCCGCAAGCGGCTCGTCAAATTGCAGCAACCATTGATGTTTGCCCGCCGTCGGTGCGCGCAGTGCGATGACCGAACGCCATGGGTCCACGGCTTGTATTGTGGGAAGCTTGTCGCCCTTTTGCTGTGGTAGCAGGCGCACACGGCTGTTCAGCTGCGGGTGATTGATCCAGATGCTCAGCGGCTCCGCGATAGTGACCGGGCGCGCCACCGTAGCAGTCAACAGGTAGCCTTCAGGGTGTGGCTCCAGGGTCACGGACACCTGCTCCCGGTGGCGCCACCACTGTGCTGTCTGGTGGGCCGACGCCATCCAGACGCGTTCCCTCAGGCTCTTGATCTTGTCAAAGATCAGTTTCCGTTGGGCGGGCAGAAGCAATGATTGGGATGGCAGGCGGACGACCGAAAGTCCGCCCATGGCCACAGACAGGTCCAGGCTCAGCAAAAAATTCTTCAGGCCTTCTTCGGGGTCATCGACATCGATGGCCTCCTCCGGACCGATGAGTGTGCGGGGCAGTATCACGGTTTGGGCCAGCCCCTCTGGCGTACGGGTTGCAACAACGGGCAACCGGCTTTCTGTGACCTCCATGAAGGCGAGATAGTTGTCAAATTGACCATCTTCCAGCAAGCGCTGTGTGGTTTTGTCATACGAGTCCATGGGGGCTGAAAAACTCGGCGTCTTGGAGACGGCAATGCCTGCATCAGAAAATTGTTTTCTCATGGTGACCAATCGCTCCACTTGAACGGCTTCCTTTTGATCCTTGAAGCCTTCAAACTGGTCCCCGAAGTACGCTATTTCATGCCCGAAACTTTGTATTTGCTTCACGGCCGGCGCGGTTTTAAGGAGGCTGCCACCGTTGATGTAAAAAGTGGCTCTACCTCCCATGGCGGCCATGGTTCTGGCCATATCCATTTCTACGTCGGTTACCGCTTCGGCAGCTTGCAGCGCCAATAAAAAACCGCTTTGATAGGGGAATGGCCAGGCACCCAGGTAGGCTTGCGGCTGCCTCAGTAGCCATGACAGGATGTTGCCGGAGATCGCGCCCAATTGTTTGGGGTCGGAGCGCTGCCAGTTTTGCTCTGGATATCCCAATGTGACCGTGCGGGATAGACGACCTGAGGGCATTTGCCGTTCATTGAAGGTGACCAAGCCGGGAGGTTTTTCCTTGTCATACCCCCGTGACCAATCCATGATCTGCGCCGCGTCTTGCTTGCCAACCAGCCGAAGGGGCAATTGGTACGGCACCCGCTCCAGCCACACGCGCGTGCCTGCTGGCAGGCTATGGGCAACCGGGTTGTCGCCATGGACAACCATGAAGGTGTCATCAATGGCGTCTTTGGTGTTTCCCACCACCTTCACGTCAAGCACGTCGGCCATAAAGCCAAACCCAAGCGAATCACCGGCGACGGAGTGGGTACCGGTCATCCACGTCGACAAAATCGAGCCGCCGCGGTCACGCCAATCCATCACGGCCATTTTTTCGGCATCGCTCAACACCATGGTCGAGGCCAAAATCAAAACGCCAAATTCGGGTAGTTGGGCGATTTTTTCTGCGCTCGAGATCCGCGCAAAGGGGGTGTTGCTGGCGCGCAAGTAGTTTTCCCAGAGGCGGGTGCCCGTGGTTGGGTCAGCCCCCAGTTTCATCAAGTGGGCTTGCGACGCCAATGAGGCATACAACCAGACCTTGACCGGACCTTGGGGTTCCGATGATGACGCTTCAAGAATCTGTCTGGGTCTGCGTTTGATCGGAACGCTCGGTGTTGATCGAATGGGTTTCAGACCCACGATGTCACTGTCAGGGGTATTAAAGACGGCCTCGGGCAAATGGGCCGGTGCCAGTGCCGTGCACGCTGGCAAGCACAGCAACGCAGCCGCTGCACACAGCATGCGCAGTGGCCACCCTAAACGCTCAAGCAGCCCGATCCTTGTCGCAATCAGCGTAGCCTGGCCTCCCCCAAAACCGTTGATCATTGCGTCTTTCGAAAAGTACGGTTGCTTTAATTTGAAGACTTTAGCACTGGCAAAGACGTTTTGTAAGGGTGTGTTACCCGTTCTTGAGTCAAAAATCGGGCCTTTTGTTGATGTCTCGGCCTGAACCGGCTGTAAGCTCAGTCCCCATGAATATCA
This sequence comes from Rhodoferax sp., assembly GCA_044339205.1. Taxonomy (GTDB): domain Bacteria; phylum Pseudomonadota; class Gammaproteobacteria; order Burkholderiales; family Burkholderiaceae_C; genus Rhodoferax. The sequence goes on from JBIIVW010000081.1 coordinate 9,601, forward strand.
CCTTCTGTTGTACGGATACCAAAGCCGAGCCCTGGCTAGTGGGCCTCAGCGCCGCACTGCCCGGCGCCCTGGTCACCGCCTGGCAGCCGGGCGCTCCCCTGGCTGACCATGCTGTGGTGTGGGCGCCACCCCAGGCTTTTTTTGACGAGCAGACGCAGCTCAAAGGTATCTTCAATATTGGCGCCGGAGTGGACGCCTTGTTCAAGGTTCGCCTGCCGGCCCAGGCTACCGTGGTGCGCCTGGACGATGCGGGCATGTCGGTGCAAATGGCAGAGTACGTGTGCCACGCTGTGATACGGCATTTTCGGGAATTTGATGGCTACGAGGTGGATGCCCGCCAAGGCCACTGGTCTTATCGCAAGCCACGCAACCGGGCCGATTTTTCGGTGGGTGTGATGGGCTTGGGCGTGCTGGGTGCGCGCGTTGCGCGGAGCTTGAGCCTATTTGAGTTTCCGGTCAACGGCTGGAGCCGCAGCGCCAAAGCCATTGATGGGGTGAAGAGTTTTACCGGCGCGGCGCAGCTGAGCAATTTTTTGCAGGCCAGCACTGTGCTGGTCAACCTGCTGCCGCTCACGCCCGAGACCCTTGACGTCATGCGTCTGGAAACTTTGTCCAAACTGAAGCCGGGCGGTTTTGTTATCAATGTGGCGCGCGGTGCGCATCTGGTGGATGACGACTTGATCGCCTTGCTGGACAGCGGGCATCTGGCTGGCGCCACGCTGGACGTGTTTCGCACCGAGCCGCTGCCCCCGGAGCATCCGTTCTGGCGGCACCCCAAAATCACTGTCACGCCGCACACCTCGGCGCGCACGCTGCGCGACGAGTCCATTGCCCAGATTGCCGGCAAGATCCTCGCGTTGGAGCGCGGCGAGCCGATTGCCGGTGTGGTGGATGTGGCGCGCGGGTATTGAGCCCGTCCGGGCTATTGAATCAACAAAATGAGGACATCACTGTGACTATTCCTTCCCGCGTCAAACTGGTCGATGTCGGCCCCCGCGACGGTTTGCAAAATGAAAAACAACCCGTGCCCGCCGCCGTCAAGATCGAGTTGGTGCACCGCCTGCAGGCCGCTGGCCTGACCGAGGTTGAAGTCACCAGCTTTGTCTCGCCCAAATGGGTGCCACAAATGGCTGACAACGCCGAGGTCATGGCGGGCATTGCACGCCAAAGTGGCGTGCGCTACTCGGTGCTCACGCCCAACATGCAGGGTTTTGAGGCTGCCCTGAAGTCAAAACCCGACGAGATCGTGGTGTTCGCCGCCGCCAGCGAGGCATTCAGCCAGAAAAACATCAACTGCTCGATTGCCGAGAGCATCGAGCGCTTTGCGCCGGTGGTGCAGGCGGCACGCTCAGCCGGCATCTATGTGCGCGGTGCCATGTCGTGCGCTGTGGGTTGTCCGTATGAAGGCGACGTGGCGCCCGAGCGGGTGAACTACCTGGCAGGGCTCATGAAAGGCATTGGTGTGCAGCACATCGGCGTGGCCGACACGATTGGTGTGGGCACGCCTTTGAAAGTGCAGCGCGCCATTGAGGCCACGCTCAAGCATTACGACCTCAACGACATTTCGGGCCATTTTCATGATACCTACGGTCAGGCCTTGGCCAATACGCTGATGGCCCTGCAAATGGGGGTCTGGCAGTTTGACACCTCGGTGGCCGGTCTGGGCGGCTGCCCTTACGCCAAGGGCGCCACCGGCAACGTGGCCAGTGAGGACGTGGTGTACCTGCTGCACGGCATGGGCATCGAGACCGGCATTGACCTGGACAAGTTGGTGGATGCGGGCCAGTTCATCAGCGATTTTCTGGGTCGCAAGCCCAACTCTCGCGCGGCCACGGCCTTGCTCAACAAGCGGGCGGGTTAAATCAATGATGTGTGCTGCTGAATTGAAAACCGTCCCTTGCCGCCTCCCGGAGGTGTTCGCATGACGGTGGTATCGAATGCTATGGAAATCTTGACCAAGAAGGCAATGATCGTGCTGGCCAGCGACCAAAATGACGATGAACCGGTGCCATCGCCCTGTATCTCGGTCTGCCAGATGGACCCTGAGCGTGTGTTTTGCATCGGCTGCCTGCGCACCCTGGACGAATTGCGCGCCTGGAGCACCCTGGACAACGCGGGCAAGCGCGCCGTGTGGCACCTGATTGAGGGCCGTCTGCCATGAAGCAGATCACGTTTTACCTTGACTTTATCTCGCCCTATGCCTATCTGGCTTTCGAGAAGCTGCCCGTGGCGCTGATGGGGCACAGTTACAGCGTAACCTACAAGCCTGTTTTGTTTGCGGCGCTGCTCAAGCGCCATGGCCAGTTGGGCCCGGCTGAAATCCCGTCCAAGCGCGACTGGACTTACCGCCAGGTGCTGTGGCTGGCGCACCAGCAGGGGCTGGACTTGCAGATGCCCGCCAGCCACCCTTTCAACCCGCTGGCGCTGCTGCGCCTGGCCGTGGCGGCACCCAAACAGGGCGACCCCAACCGCTATGTGTGTGAAACCTTGCTGCGCCACGTTTGGCGCGGTGGCGCCGAGGCCTCGGACGCCGCGCGCCTGCAGGTCTTGACGGATCAACTGGCCCCCGCGCGCCTGCCGGGCAGCGAGGATGTCAAGGCCCAACTCAAGGCCAATACGGACGAAGCCATGGCATTGGGTGTTTTTGGCGTGCCGACGTTGGCCGTGGACGGCAAGCTGTTCTGGGGACTCGATGCCCTGCCTATGCTGGCAGCTTACTTGTCAGGCGACCCGTGGTTTATTGAGGCCTGGCCCGGGGTTGCAAGCGTGGCGCAAGGCGTCAGGCGTTGAATGAGCGGGATAGACAACCGGGCTATCCCATGCCAAATGCTTTTAATTTTTCTGCCTCGCCGTTTGACTGCCTGAACCCGGACGAGCAGCGGCTGGTGCGTGCCAGCGTGGATGTGGCGTACTTCCGCGAAGGCGAGACCATTCTGGACCGGGGCACCGTGCCCACCCACTTGTTTGTCATCATCAAGGGCCACGTGACCCAGTTGGAGGGCGCTGAGGCCACCAACACCTTCGGCCCGGACGACTGCTTTGATGGCCGCAGCCTGGTGGCCGGCAAGGTCAGCAGCCGCTTCGTGGCCGCCGAGGAAGTTGTGGCCTACCAGCTGGCGCACCGTGCGGTGAACGAGTTGATTGCCTCGAATGCGACCTTCGGAGCGCTTCTTTTCTCGGATCTCAGCGAGAAGCTCGGCGCTCTCTCGGAGCGCAAGAGTCAGCACGAATTGCAGTCGCTCACGATGTCCCGGGTGGACGAGGCTTTTCTGAGACCAGCGCACGAGGTGGACGCTGGCACAGATATTCTGAGTGTCGTCAAGCTGTTCCAGGCCCACCGCGCTTCCAGCGTGCTGGTGACAGACCACTTGTCCGCGCCGCCCCGGCTGGGCATATTCACCGCCACGGCCTTGCAGCGCGCCATTCTGGATGGTCGCCCGCTGGATCAACTGGCGGTGGGGGAGTTGTCCAATTTTTCATTGATTGAAGTGCAGGCCTCGGACCAGCTGGGCGATGCCATGGCCTTGATGCTGCGCCGCCGCGTGCACCGGGTGGTGGTGCGGGAGGGAGCCCAAGTGCTGGGCATTCTGGAGGCGCTGGACTTGTTCAGCTTCCTGTCCAACCAGTCGCACCTGATCACGGTCGAGATTGAAGAGGCCAGAGACCTGGCGGGCTTGAGCCAGGCTGCGGCCCGCATCACCCGCATGATTGCCTCCCTGTACCGCAGCGGCTCGCGCATCCACCTGATTGCCAAGCTGGTGCAACAACTCAATGCCCGCCTGTTTGAACGCGCTTGGCAGCTGATTGCACCAGAAGACCTGGTGGGTAACAGCTGCCTGTTTGTCATGGGCAGCGAGGGCCGGGGTGAGCAACTACTCAAAACCGACCAGGACAACGGCCTGATTCTGCGGGATGACTACGCTCCCCCGGCTGACCTGGATGCGATTTGCCAGCGTTTTTCCGACGCGCTCCAGGACTTTGGCTACCCGGTGTGCCCGGGTCACATCATGGTCAGCAACCCGCAGTGGCGCAAGACGGCTGCCGAGTTTGGCCAGATGACCCGGCAATGGCTGATGCTGCCCGATGGTGACAGCCTGATGCATCTGGCCATTTTCATGGACGCACACCCTGTGTGTGGTGATGCCCGCCTGTTGGAAGATGTGCGCCGTGGCCTGATGGACATGGTGACCGACAACGACGCCATGCTGGCCCGGTTTGCAGCCGCCATTGATTTGTTTGGCAGCCCTGCCGGCTGGTGGAACCGTCTGCTGGGCCGGGGAGAGGCGAATGAGACGCTCAACCTCAAGAAGTCGGGGGTGTTTCCGTTGGTGCATGGCGTGCGCAGCCTCGCGCTGGCGCACCACATCACCGAAACCAGCACCACCGGGCGCATTGCTGCCCTGGTTACTGGTGGGTGGCTGGAGCCGGCGATGGGCACGGACCTGACCGAAAGTCTGCACTTTTTCATGGGCCTCAAGCTCAAGGTGGGCCTGGCCGAACTGGCCACGGGCAAGCCGGTCACCCGTGCCATCAGTGTGCCTCTGCTCAGCAGCCTGGACCGCGACTTGCTCAAAGATGCCTTGGGCGTGGTCAAGCG